>NZ_JBKQQD010000178.1:0-84095 GCF_052144515.1 Mycobacterium sp.
CCAAGCCGTCCACATCCGTACCGGACGCGGAAAAGGCCTGCGTATCCAGCCCCCAGCCCCCCAACAAGGACTGTTCTGATCATGACAATCAACAAAAACCACAGTGTGACGACACATCAAAGGACAACTCCAACAAGCGGTCCATATCGTCATCGAGCGCATCGAAGACCCCGACGATCTCCTCACGCATACTCGAACCCATGCCTCAAATTTTACGAACACCCTCCGACAAAGATACCTGAGCTGGGACTACTGAAGCTGAAGTGACACAAGGGATTACCAAATTCCGGCGTGGGCGAGCTACCCGTTCGCCGGCTGTCCCGGCAGGGGCAAGCCGGTTTCGGTTGCGCGCTTCGCGCCGGCCCGAATGACCTCGGCGCCGGTCGGGTCGACGATCTGCCCGTAGCGCGCCAGGTTGCTGGCATGCCCCAGGTTGTGCAGCGCGATCGCCGCGTCCAGGGCCGTGGATTGGCCCTGAGCGTCGAGGCTGCGGTTCACGCTTTCCTTCGCGAGCCGGAGCCCGAAGGCCGGACGCGCGGCGATCTGCGTCGCCAGCTTGGTGGTGAACGACTCGAGGTCCGCCGGGGCGACGACGTGATTGACCATGCCGACCTCGCGCGCCTCCTGAGCGGTCAGCGCGCGGCCGGTGAACAGAATCTCCTTGGCCTTTCGCGCGCCGAGTTCCCAAGCGTGCGTGAAGTATTCGACGCCGTTCACCCCGAAAGCCGTCACCGGGTCGGAGAATGTCGCATCGGAAGCTGCCACGATGATATCCATCGGCCACAGCAGCATCAGCCCGGCGGCGATGGTGCGACCATGCGCTTGCCCGATCGTGGGCTTGGGAATCTCGCGCCATCGCCTGCACAGTCCGAGGTAGGCCTCGCATTCAAAGGCGTAGTGCCCCTCTGCGCCTCCGGCGTCCAGTCCAGCCGCCATTGTCGCCGCCGGTGCGCACGGTAGATAGAACCCGGCCCGCAGATCGTGGCCGGAGGAGAAGTCGGGGCCGTCCGCGGCGAGCACGATCACCTTGATCGCGCTGTCGGCGGTTGCCGCCGCGAACGCGGCGTCCAGCTCGTACAACAGTTCGGGGCTTTGCGCGTTGCGCATCTCGGGCCGGGCCAGCACGACCCGAGCGACTCCGGGAGCCGGGTCTTCACGTCGGATGAATCGTTCGGACATGTACGGGATTACCTCGACCTTCTATTCAGCGGGGGAGAACAGCACCGCGGTCGCCATGGCGGCGAGATCATCAGCGAATGTGGGATCGTGCTGCTCTCGCCCGATTTGGGTCATGTTGTGAATCACGGCCAGTGCGGTGTGCACCAACACCCGTGCCGCCCGCTCACCGATCGCGGGCCGCGAAGCACGCAGTAGCGCTACCCATTCCGCGACATACTCGCGCTGCCGATTACGCGTGACGTCGTCGACGTTTTGTTGCTCGGACAGCAGCAGTGAGGCCAAAACGGTTCGATCCAGAGCCAGTTGGATGTATCCGCGCACCAGATCGCGAAGTGCCCCGGCGGGCTCGTCATTGTCCCGCAGTACCCTGTTCAGCAGCAGCCAGAGCGCACTCACTCTACGCGATGTCGCGGTTTCCAGGATGTCGGCCTTGCTCGCGAAATAGCTGTAGAGGTTGGGGCCGGTAACTCCGGCAGCCGTCCCGATTTCGTTGAGAGAGGTCGCCTGAAAACCGTTGCGTTCGAACAGCGTTATCGCATGCGTCAGCAGGCTCTCGCGTTTGGACACCGGCTCGAGCACGCCATGTCGCTGTCGAGGTCGGGCGGGCGCCGGCGGTGGCGGTGGACCGAGTTCGGCTGCGCAGAGCGAGCGACACGCCGCCCTCAGCAGTGCGACGAAGTCCGCGTGCGGAAGCTTCGTCGTGTGAAAGCTCGGACTGGCCAGAATCGATTGAACCCCCCACGCCAACCGCTGCGCCTGCGCAGCCGGCAAACGAGGACGCTCGGCTTCGATCAGGCTCTGGTAGCTGCGATTGTTGTCGCGAAGCCGCCGACGTAGCCGGGCGCCCGTGTCGGCTTCCAGGTAGCGCGATTCCCTCCACCACAGCGCGCCGGTGTCACGTCGGGTCACCACCTGCTCGCACGCCATCGTCAGCACGTCCTGCAGGATCAGGTCGCGTTGGTCGGTAGCTACGATCACGTCGTCGAAGCTCTTGTCGATCACGGCGCCGAGCAACACAGCCTTGTTCGAGAAGTGCCGGTACAGCGCGCCGGCGGTGATACCGACGGCCTCGGCGATCTCCGCCATCGACACATTGCGGTAGCCACGCGCAACGATCAGTTGCCGAGCGGCATCGACGATCTGGTCTTTGCGATCTTTGGGTCGCCGGCGGACCGTCACCGCGGGAACTGACATGACACCTCCGGTGCGATGGTTCTCGCGGTCGCTTTAGAGGGACCGGGCGATGATGTCCTTCATGACCTCATTCGCTCCGCCGTAGATCTTCTGCACCCGCGCGTCTTCGTACATGCGCGCGATGGGGTACTCGCGCATGTACCCGTAGCCGCCGAACAGTTGCAGGCAGCGGTCGATGACCTGGCATTGCTGTTCGGTCAGCCACCATTTGGCCATCGCCGCCGTCGTCGCGTCGAGCTCGCCGCGCAGGTGCCGTTCGATGCACGAATCGAGGAACACCCGGGCCACGTGCGCCTGGGTCTGGCACTCGGCCAGGGTGAACTTCGTGTTCTGGAAATCGAAGAGAGTCTTGTCGAAGGCGTTGCGCGACTTGGTATAGGCGATCGTCTCCGCGACGGCGGCCTCCGTCGCGACGACCGCGCTCACAGCGATGGTGAGCCTTTCCTGCGCTAGCTGGGTCATCAACTGGGCGAAGCCTTTGCCCTCGACGCCGCCTAGGACGTTGTCGGCCGGCACCCGTGCGTTCTCGAAGAACAACTCCGAGGTGTCGGCGCCGTGCTGGCCCACCTTGTCCAGAATCCGGCCGCGGGTGAATCCGCGCAGCTCGGCGGTCTCGGCGACGATCAGCGAGATCCCCTTGGCGCCACCTTTCGGGTCGGTTTTGGCCACCACGACAATCAGATCGGCCAGCGATCCGTTGGAGATGAAGGTCTTGGCGCCGTTGATGACGTACTCGTCGCCGTCGCGCAGCGCGGTGGTCTTGATGCTCTTCAGGTCGGAGCCGGCGCCGGGTTCGGTCATCGCGATCGCGGAGATCATGTCACCGCTGGCCATCTGCGGCAGCCAGCGTCGCCGCTGTTGCTCGGTGCCGTAGGCCAGGATGTAGTGCGCCACGATGCCGCTGTGCACCGAGTTGCCCCAGGCGCTGTCGAGCGCACGAGCCTGCGCTTCGATCACGGCCAGGTCGTGGGCGAAGCTGCCACCGCCGCCGCCATACTCTTCGGGGATCGAGCAGCACAGCAGCCCGAGTTTGCCGGCCTCCAGCCAGACCTCCCGATCGACGTGCTGTTGTGCATCCCACCGGTCTCTATGTGGTACAAGACTTTTGGCGAAGAACTTGTCCGCGAGCTCGCCGAGTGCGGCGACCTCGTGGTCGCGCCACGCGCTGGTGTAGGTCGTGTCGGTGGTGTTCATAGGCGGTCAGGCCTCGAATCCGCCGCCGGCCACCAGGATCTGGCCGCTGACGTAGTCGGCCTCGGGGTAGGTCAGCATGACCACCGCCCCCGCGGCCTCGTCCGGGGTACCCGGCCGGCCGAGCGGGATCATCATTTGCGCCGCGGCCAGCAGGCCGGGGTTGACGCCGACCTTGATTTCCCGACCCTCGATCTCGATGGTCGAGTTGCCGTCTGCGGCTGCGGAAGTCAACCGTGTCTCGATGAACCCGAATGCCACCGCGTTGACGTTGACGTTGTAGCGGCCCCACTCCTTGGACAATGTGCGGGTCATGCCGATGATGGCCGCCTTGGCCGACGAGTAATTGATCTGCCCGGCGTTACCGTACAGACCCGCCACCGAGGAGATGTTGACGACCTTGCGATGCACCCGTGTACCTGCCTCCTTCTCCGCTTTGGCCGCCTTACTGATCACCGGCTGAGCGGCACGCAGGATGTGGAAGGGCGCCTTGAGATGCACGTCCAGGATCGCGTCCCACTGGTCGTCGCCCATCTTCTGGATGACGGAGTCCCAGGTGTAGCCGGCATTGTTGATGACGATGTCCAGACCGCCGAACTCGGAGGTCGCGGTGCCGACGAACCGTTCGCCGAAGCCTTCCGCGGTGACGCTGCCGGCGCATAACACCGCGCTGCCATCGGCTTTGGTGATCTCCTCGACGACCGCGTTGGCCGGGTCGGTGTCGAGATCGTTGACCACGACGTTGGCGCCTTCGGCGGCCAGTTTGAGGGCGATCGACCGTCCGATACCGCGGCCGGAGCCGCTCACAATCGCGGTCTTGCCGTCCAGCTTTCCCATTTTCGTTGTCCTCTCGGGTTTCGTGCGGTTGTTCAGCTGAGTGCGATGACGGCGCTGCCGAGCAGCGTCACCGTGCCGTCGGGGAGGCTGACCTGGAGATCAAGAGTGGCCTGCCGTTCGCCGTTCACCTCGTCGATCGAGGTGACGGTGCCGGTGCAGGTCGGCTGGCCGTGCACCGGGGTGATCGAGGTGAACCGCACCTGGAACGAGCGAAGTTGTTGCTGTGGAACAACATTGGTGAGAAGCCGGCCCAAATACGCCATCGACAGCATGCCATGCGCGAATACGTCGTCGAGCCCGGCGGATCGCGCGACATCGAGGTCGATGTGAATGGGGTTGTGGTCGCCGGAGGCGCCGGCGAACAGTGCCAGCGTGGTCCGCGAAATCGGATCGATCCGCAGCGGCGGCAATTCGGCGCCGACCTCGGGGGCGAACGTGGTCATCAGTTCTCCTTCGCGCGCCGGTTCTGCACCACTGTAGAGTTACGCATCACAACGACGACGGCACCGTCCTGGTTGGTGACGGTGGTTTCGCGCACGACGAATTCGAGTAGCCCGCCCTTCTTGTTGTAGATGTCGGTGATGCGGCTCGTCGCGGTTAACTCGTCGCCGGCATAAGCCATTTGCCGATATTCGAACTTCTGCTCGCCGTGCAACACGGTACGAAGGTCCACACCCAGTTCGGTGACGAACGCGAACGGGTCCGGCGCCTCCAGCTCGATCCCGAAGAAGAAGGTCGGCGGCACCGGCAGATCCCGGTATCCGGCCTGCTTGGCCGCATCCACATCGGTGTAGACCGGTTGATCCTGTCCGGTCGCCTTGGCGAAATTGCGCAGCCGACTGCGGGTCACCAGCAGCGACACGGCCGGAGACTCCCGGCCGATGAACGAACGATCGATGCTCATCGAGCGTCCACCTTCTGGTAAAGCGTGACAACGCAGGCGCCACCGAGACCGAGGTTGTGCTGCAGCGCGAGGGTGACGCCGTCAACCTGGCGCGCGCCGGCCTGGCCGCGCAGTTGCCACACCAGCTCCGCACACTGCGCCAGGCCGGTCGCCCCCAGCGGATGCCCCTTGGACAGCAGGCCGCCGGATGGGTTGGTGACGACGCGACCGCCGTAGGTGTTGTCGGCGTCTCGCACGAACTTCTCCGCGGTGCCCACCGGCGTCAGGCCCAGGGTCTCGTAGCTCAGGAACTCATTCGTGGTAAAGCAATCGTGCAGCTCGACCACGGGAATATCCTCTGGCGACACGCCGGCCGCCTCGTAGACGTTGTTCGCGGCCGCGGCGGCCATGTCCGTTGACGATCGGAATCCCGGTCTGCCCAAGCCCATATAGCGCTGACTGGCCAGCCGTTGAATCCCCATATACATAGCCGACATAGGCCTGCTGGATCTGCGTGTAGTCGACGCCCGCATCGGTGAGCGCCGCGCGGGCCGCTCGCTCACCCATCTCGGAATAACTCGCGCTTTTACCGGGCTTTGTGAACGGAATCATCCCGACGCCAACCACGTGGACACCAGTGGTCATGACGATCCTCTCATCGGTGACTAGATGGAGGTCACGTTAACAGAAATTTACTTATAGACAAGCGTCCGTGACCAGTGGGCACGTCGCGCTCAGGGTTGTGGCACGCGGCGTCCAGCCTTGCTCGCCCCGTTTGGCAGCGCGATGTGTCGACGAAGGCTGATTGCGATTAAGCCAGGGTGGCTCAGACACACCCGCTGACACTCACGCGCCGGCCGACATTGGCGCACACGTTGACACGTGGTGGCGGGGGAGGCGGGGGGTAATCCTCCGGCATCGGGGCGTAGGCGGCGGGCGGCGCAGCATAGGGAGCAACCGCGTCGGCGACGTTGGTGCACCCGCTTACCGAAACGCGCCTGCCGGCGTTGACGCATACGTCCGCACGTGCAACGCCCGGTGGGCGGATCGTGGC
Organism: Mycobacterium sp.; assembly: GCF_052144515.1. GTDB lineage: Bacteria > Actinomycetota > Actinomycetes > Mycobacteriales > Mycobacteriaceae > Mycobacterium. The sequence continues at coordinate 6,339 of NZ_JBKQQD010000178.1, forward strand.
GAAGACCTCGGGAACAGCCGTCAGCACAAACACCCCGACGGCAACCGCGGCCCATGTCCGCCTGGTGAAACTCATCGCGATCTCCTTGCCCCCGCCCGGGTCAGTATATCGGCGCTCGTCGCCGCAGCGTCCGTGTTTGGTGCGGATTGCCTTGGACCAGCTTGGACCAGCCCCCGCCGCCATCACCCGCGGCGTCGCTGGTTTCCTATCATTTGCTGATGAGCGTCGGTGCGCTGGATACACTTCACGCCGGGGTGTCGCCCGCATTCACCGCGCAGGACGCGGTCCGGTTTCGCGCGGCAGGCTGGTGGTCCTACTCGACGCTTTCGGACGCGGTGCGGCGTAATGCTCAACGGTCACCCGACCGCCTCGCCTATATCGATCATCCCGGTTTGTCGCTAACCTGGCGCGAATTCGACCATGCGGCGGACGCTCTGGCGGAGCAGCTGACTGGCGTCGGTGTGGCGCGCGGCGACCGGGTTGGGGTGTGGCACGGGGACTCGGCCGCCGTCCACGTGCTGTTCGTCGCAGTCGAACGCTGCGGCGCTGTCGTCGTCGGCATTGGTGCCCGCGCCGGCAGCCGCGAGGTCGCCCAGATACTGCGCAGTTCGCGGCCGAAGGTGCTGATCAGCGATCAGCAGCGGCGCGGTATCGCGGCGGATGCGGCCGCCACTATCGTCGGGGTGCCGGTGTCCGTGCTGACCATGGGACGTGAAGCCGACGCGGTGCGCCTGAGCACCGACGCGGAGGCCAAGACGGTCGCGATCGAGTCGCAACTCGGCGCCGACGACGTCTTTCTGATCAATTCCACTTCCGGGACGACTGGGCTGCCCAAGTGCGTCGTGCACACCCAGAACCGCTGGCACTACTTTCACCAGAAGGCGGTCGCCAACGGTCTACTGACGTCAGACGACATCTTTTTGCCGGTCATACCAATGCCTTTCGGCTTCGGAATATGGACCAGCCACACCACCCCGATCTACCTCGGGGCCACTTCGGTGCTCCTGGAGCGGTTCACCACCAAGGCGGCATGCGAGGCGATAGCCCGTCACAAGGCCACCGTATTGTGCTGTGTCAGCACGCAATTGACGATGCTGATGGCCGACTCCGCGTGCCGCGACTACGACCTGAGCTCGCTGCGGATCGTGTTCGCCGGCGGCGAGGCGTTGCCGTATCGGCCCGCCGCGGAGTTCGAGGAACTCACCGGCGCGAAGATTCTGCAGTTCTATGGCTCGAACGAAACCGGCCTGCTGAGCGGGACCACGTTGGACGACCCGCTGCAACGACGGCTGCGTACCTGCGGCCGCATCGTGCCGGAAATGGCGGTGCGCCTCTTCGACGGCGATCAGGACGTCACCGACACGGGACGCGGCCAACCGGCGTGCCGGGGGCCGGCGACGAGCCTCGGCTACCTCGGGGGTACCGACCACGACAAGCTGTTCACCCGCGACGGGTGGATGCGGATGGGTGATATCTGCGAGATCGATGCCGATGGCTATTTGACCGTCACCGGCCGAACCTCCGATTTCATCCTGCGGGGCGGCAAGAACATCAGCGCGGCGCAGGTCGAGGACGCCGTCACAACCCACCCCGCGATCGCGGTGGCGGCAGCCGTCGCGATGCCCGATCCGGTGTTCGGCGAAAAGGTCTGTGTCTACACCGAACTCGCTCATTCCCACACCGTCGAGCTACCCGAGCTCGTCGAGCATCTCTTGGCGCTGGGAGTTTCCAAGGAACTGCTGCCCGAACGACTGATCGTGGTCGGCGAACTACCCCGGTCGTCCGGTGGGAAGATCGCTAAAGGCGAGCTCCGTAAGGATATTCGAATCAGGATGGAGGCCGATCATGAACTCTCCTAACGCGCGGCGCGGCGGCCTGGAGGTGTGGGCGCCGTCGGTGGTGCCCCCGATCGGAGTCGAGCTGTCCAACGAGCAGGCGCTCGCGGTGGCCTTCCGCCATCTGGCCGCCATCGGCTTCGCCGAGAATATGGCCGGACACATCACCTGGCAGCCCGACGGACAGACGGACATGTTCGTCAATCCGTGGGGACTGTGGTGGGCCGAGCTCACCGCATCGGATATCTGCGTGGTAGACGCCGACGCGCGGGTGGTGCGCGGTCGTTGGGACGTCACTCCGGCGATACACATCCATACCGAGCTGCACCGTGTCCGCGACGACGCCCGGGTCGTGATTCACAATCACCCCTACTACGTGTGTGTGCTTGCCGCGCTGGGCCGGCTGCCCGAACTGGTGCACCAGACCGGTTCGCTGTTCCTGGACGACTTGTGCCTGGTCGACACCTACGACGGTGAGATCGACAGCCCCGCCCGCGCGGCAGATCTCGCGGCCCGCATCGGCGGCGCCAACCTGACCATTTTGGCTAATCACGGTGTCATTGTGACCGGTCGCAACCTGGCCGAGGCCGTGTACCGAGCGGCGTCGATCGAACGGGTATGCAAACTGGCCTATGACGTCATGCTCACCGGCAACGAGCCGGTGAAGATGAACTGGTCGGACATGGCGGGCATGCAAAGATCGCTCACCGAACGCGCTGCCGACGTCTACTGGGCGGGGGCGGCGCGGATGACCATCAAAGCGGATGCCGATGTGCTCAGCTGATTCGCGAGCAGACGCAAAAGCACCCGAATTCGGCACGAATTGGGTACTTTTGCGACCGCTCGCGCCATCATAAGGAGATTGCCGACGATGAAATCGATCGACGAGCTGGCCGCGAACCTGAACTTCACCACCGCCAAGACCGGCGAGGACCGTTCGGTCACGTTTCTGCCGGACCCGCCGCGAGCGCAACGCCGGTACACGGTGATCTCGGCCGACGATCACATCGTCGAACCCCCGGACACCTTCACCGGACGGCTCCCGCGCAAGTTCGCCGATCGCGCACCCAAAGTCGTCGACACCGATGAGGGCGGACAGACATGGGTCTACGACGGGCAGGAATTGCCCAATGTGGGATTCAACGCCGTGGTCGGGCGACCGGTGTCAGAGTATGGCTTCGAGCCGGTCCGATTCGATGAAATGCGCAGGGGCGCATGGGATATCCATGAACGCGTCAAAGACATGGATCTCAACGGCATCTACGCGTCGCTTAACTTTCCGTCGTTCCTGCCAGGGTTCGCCGGCCAGCGGCTACAGCAGGTGACCAAGGATCGCGACCTGGCGTTGGCCTCGGTCCGCGCATGGAACGACTGGCACCTCGAGGTCTGGGCAGGCTCGTACCCGGACCGGATCGTCCCCTGTCAGTTGCCGTGGCTGCTCGACCCGGAGCTGGGCGCAACCATGATCTATGAGAACGCCGAGCGCGGATTTCACGCCGTCACGTTCAGTGAGAACCCAGCGATGCTGGGCTTGCCGAGTATTCACTCGGGTCACTGGGATCCGATGATCGCCGCATGCGCCGAGACGGGCACCGTCGTGAATCTGCACATCGGATCGTCCGGTTCCTCGCCGTCCACCACCGAGGACGCGCCGCCGGATGTGCAGGGCGTGCTGTTCTTCGCCTATGCCATTTCGGCGGCGGTCGACTGGTTGTATTCCGGCCTGCCCAGCAGGTTCCCCGATCTCAAGATTTGCTTGTCAGAAGGCGGAATCGGCTGGGTTGCGGGGTTGCTGGATCGACTGGACCACATGCTCAGCTATCATGCGATGTATGGCACCTGGCAGGAATTGGGCGAAAAGTTAACTCCCGCAGAGGTTTTCACGCGCAACTTCTGGTTCTGCGCGGTGGAGGACAAGTCGTCTTTCGTGCAACGCGACCGGATTGGTGTCGACAACATCATGTTGGAAGCCGACTATCCGCATTGCGATTCGACCTGGCCGCACACCCAACAAACGATCCACGAAGAAATCGGCGATCTGCCGCAAGAGGTAATTCGCAAGATCACCTGGGCTAACGCCTCGCGCTTGTATAGCCATCCCGTACCCATCGAAATACAGCGGGACCCCGACGCATTCTGACCAGCGCCTTCAGGCGGAACAACACGTGAAGGCCAGACAAACCGGCGGGATCGCTCTACGGTTGCTGAGTGCCGGCTTAGCGATGGGCAGGTTCGTCATCAATTTGACCATCGCCGGGTCGACACAACAGGGCGCTGGGTCGTGGGAAAGGCGAGCTGATGACGAACATGCTCGCGCAGCCGCAGGCGATGGCGGCTGCCGCCGTCGATGTGGCCGGAATAGGTTCGGCGATCAACGACGCCAACGCGGCTGCGGCGGGCCCCACAACCGGTGTGCTGAGGGCAGCGGCCGATGAGGTATCGGCATCTACCGCGGCCCTGTTCAACTCATATGCCCGGGAGTACCAGGCGGTTATCAAGCAAGCGGGAGCGTTTCACGACGAGTTTGCTCGGTTGCTGGCCGCCGCTGCCAACGCCTACACGGAGACCGAGGCCGCAGCGTCCAAGGCGTTGGCCGCGCCGCTGACCAGCCCAGCGGCGAGTGTGGCGGCGGCGACTGAGGCGGCATTGGCGCACTCCGAGCCCACGTCCGTCGGCATTTCTTTGATCATGGGCCTCACCGACGTGCCGACACCGTCACCGCAGTATCTGAGCGAGGTCTACAACCTTTACATTTCCCCCAACTTCACTACCAGCAACCTCCAGGCCTTGACCACGCCCGAGCAGTTATTTCCGATTACTGGTGTCAAGAGTCTGACCCTCGACCAGTCGGTGAGCCAGGGCGTCACGATCCTGAACAACGCGATATTGCAGGCCTATGACAACGGGATCACCCACATCAACGTTTTCGGCTACTCGCAGAGCGCGGTGATCGCCTCGCTGGAAATGCCGAAACTCGTCGCCGCCGGCATCCCGAGTACAGATGTGAACTTCGTGCTGATCGGGGATCCGATGAATCCCAACGGCGGAATGTTCACGCGCTTTCCCGGTCTGGGCTTGCCGGGTCTGGGTGCGATGTTCTCCGGCGGTACCCCGGTGAACGACTATCCGACCGTGATTTACACCGGGGAATACGACGGCTTCGCGGACGTCCCGCGGTACCCAATCGATGTGTTCGCCGACCTCAATGCCGTGATGGGCATCATTTATGTGCACAACGCCTATCCAACGTTCACGGCTGCACAGGTCGCGTCGGCTATTGAGTTGTCGACGTCAGGACCGACGATGACCACCTACTACATGATTCCCACCGAGAACCTGCCGCTGTTGGACCCGGTGCGGGCAATCCCATACATCGGGAACCCGCTTGCCGACCTGCTGCAACCCGATTTGACCTATCTGGTCAACTGGGGGTACGGCGACCCGGCCTATGGCTATTCGATAGGGCCGGCCAACGTGAACACCCCGTTCGGGTTCTTGCCGCCGCACGCCGCCACCGTTGCCCTGGGGCACGATCTGGTCAGCGGCACCCAGCAGGGAATCGCCGCTGCCGCCAGCGACTTCCATGCCGAGGGACTGCCGACGCTGCCCAGCACGTAGTTGTCGGGGATCTCGAAAGCCTTTACCTCGGCAACCCTGTCATGAAGTCCAAACCCCTTGAGGGTAATGGGTTTCGCAGGACTATCGTGACCGGCTGATGACGAGTTCGACCGAACACCGGTAGGCAGGAGGCAGACGTGACGGCGGCGAAAGTTGATTTCAGTTCAGTCGGTTGGGGTTCGGTGGAATGGACGAGTCTGGTCACTCTGTACCTGCGCGCTTATGAAAGCCGCTCACGGCAACCGGTTTTAGGGGACCACACAGCTGCGGAGGCGGTCGACCGCATCGAGTATGACTTCAAGCGCATACATCGGACATCGCTGCCGGCAGGCAACCAGTATCTGGTCGCGTTGCGCGCCAAGCAGCTCGACGACTGGTGTGTCGATTTTCTTGCGCGCCATCCTGACGCGGTGGTCCTGCACCTCGGTTGCGGCCTCGACGGCCGCGCATTTCGGCTTGCCCCAGCGCCGTCGGTGCTGTGGTTCGACGTCGATCAGCCGGCGGTCATCGACTTGCGTCGCCGACTGTACGAAGACACCGAGGGCTACCGGATGATCGGTTCGTCGGTGACCGATCCGCAGTGGCTGGATCAAATTCCGACTGGGCGCCCCACGCTCGTCGTTGCCGAGGGTCTGTTGATGTACTTGCAGGAAAGCGAAGTCCGGCAGCTGCTTGAGCGGTTGACCGATCGGTTCGACACCGGTGAATTGCAGTTCGACACGCTCTCGCAACTGGCACCGGTGCTGTCGAACGTACTCACCAAAGGCATCATCAAATGGGGCATCCGCAACATCCGCGACCTGGAAACGTGGAACCCGAGGCTGCGATTTATCGAGCAGACGTCCGTACTGGCCGGCTACCCGAAGATCGAATCAACACCATTGCGGTTGATTTACAAATTGCACGCTGCGACGCCCGCCGGCAACTACGACGTGCTGAACCGCTTCGCGTACTGACGCCACCGAGGTCGAGCGTGCGCAGAATGCCACGCTTGCCGGCGTGTCGGCGGCCAAACACGCGCGCTCGCCGGCAAGGGGGCGCGCATTATGCTTGAGCGCTGATGGCTGAGACGACAGAGACGACCGAGTGCGCGATCATCGGCGGCGGCCCGGCGGGCATGGTCCTCGGCCTTCTGTTGGCTCGGGCAGGTGTGCAGGTCACGCTGATGGAAAAGCACGGCGACTTTCTGCGCGACTTTCGCGGTGACACGGTACATCCGACCACGATGCGCCTGCTCGACGAGCTGGGCTTGTGGGAGCGCTTCGCGGCGTTGCCCCACAGCGAGGTGCAGAAAGCGAGATTCGAATCCAACGGCCGCTCGGTGACCTACGTCGACTTCGCGCGCTTGCGCCAACCCTATCCCTTTGTCGTAATGGTGCCGCAATGGGACCTGCTGAACCTGTTGGCCGATGCCGCCCAAGCCGAGCCGAGCTTCACATTGCGGATGAAGACCGAGGCCACCGGGCTGTTGCGGGAAGGCGACAGGTTCACCGGAGTGCGCTATCAAGGACCCGAGGGACCGGGCGAACTGCGCGCTGAGTTGACCGTTGCGTGCGACGGCCGGTGGTCGATCGTTCGTCGCGACGCTGGGCTGAAGACGCGCGAGCACCCGGTCACCTTCGACGTGTGGTGGTTCAGGTTGCCGCGCGAAGGCAACGCGGAATTCTCGTTCTTGCCTCGTGTGGCTCCGGGCAAGGCCCTCGGTGTGATCCCACGCGAGGGTTATGACCAGATTGCTTACCTCGGGCCCAAAGGCACTGACTCCCAGTTGCGTGCGCGAGGTATCGAGGCGTTCCGTCGCGACGTCAGCGCACTGCTGCCGGATTCGGCCGAGGCGGTCGCGACGCTGACGTCCATGGACGACATCAAGCACCTTGACGTCCGGGTAGATCGGCTGCGTCGTTGGCACGCCGATGGGCTGCTGTGCATCGGCGACGCCGCGCACGCGATGTCTCCGCTGGGCGGCGTCGGCATCAACATGGCGGTCCAGGATGCCGTCGCGGCCGCGACCATATTGGCCGAGCCACTGCGGCAGCACCGGGTCACCGATCGCGACCTGGCAGCCGTCCGCCGCCGCCGTGTATTTCCCACCGCGGTGACCCAGGCAGTGCAACGGGTGTTGCAGAGCAGGCTGCTCGGCCCGCTGCTGCGCGGCGCGGACCCCACGCCGCCGGCGGCCCTTCTCGGCCTGTTCCAGCGGCTGCCGTGGCTGTCGGTGCTGCCCGCGTATTTCATCGGCGTCGGGGTCCGGCCCGAGCACGCACCCGCATTCGCCCGTCGCTGATCAGCAAGCAGACCTGAAAGGATCTTTGACCGTGAAGCGGCCCAACTTCCTGCTAATCGTGGCGGACGATCTCGGGTTTTCCGATATCGGCGCATTCGGCGGCGAGATCCATACGCCCAATCTGGACCGGCTAGCCCACGCGGGGACCCGGTTCACCGATTTTCATTCGGCGCCGGCCTGCTCGCCCACCCGGGCGATGCTGTTGACCGGAACCGATCACCACATCGCCGGCATCGGCACAATGCTCGAGGTCGCCGCACCCGGTTTCCAGGGCGCGCCCGGCTACGAGGGCTACCTCAACGACCGGGTCGTGGCGTTGCCCGAATTGCTACGCGACGCCGGCTATCTGACGCTGATGTCGGGCAAGTGGCATTTGGGCTCCACCATCGAGACGTCGCCGTGGGCCCGCGGATTCGAGCGTTCGTTCGCTCTGCTGCCAGCCGGCGCCAGCCACTACGGCGGCGCCGCGGGCGGCGGGTTCTCTCCTGTGCCAACGCTTTACACCGAAGACGACCACTTCGTCACGGTCGGCGACGACTTCTACTCATCGGACTACTACACCGACACCCTGCTGCGCTACTTCCGCGAACGTTCCGAGGACCTCGATAACCAGGACCGACCGTTCTTTGCCTATCTGCCCTTTCAAGCGCCGCACTGGCCGCTGCAGGCACCCGACGAATCCATTTCGACCTATCACAGCCGGTACGACGCCGGTCCGGACGCACTGCGGGAGGCGCGGTTGGCAGCGCTCAAGAGGCTCGGCCTGTGCCCGCCCGATGTCGCGGCGCACCCGGTCGTGGCCGACGGCGCTCCGGAGTGGGCCGACATGACCGCCGATCAGCGCGCGCTTTCGGCCCGCAGCATGGAGGTCTACGCCGGCATGGTGGACCGGATCGATTGGAACATCGGCCGGGTCATCGACTACCTGGCCGAGACCGGGGAACTCGACAACACGGTCGTCATCTTCATGTCCGACAACGGTGCAGAGGGAGCGATCGTCGAGGCTATGCCGCTTCGTGGTGCCCAGATCGCCGCGCAGATCGAAAAGCATTGCGATAACAGCCTCGACAACCTCGGTCGCCCCACGTCGTTCATCTGGTACGGACCCCGCTGGGCACAGGCTGCCACCGCGCCGTCGCGCCTGCATAAGGCGTTCACCACCCAAGGCGGCGTTCGGGTGGTCGGGTTTGTCACCTGGCCGGGTTTCGCCCGGCAGGGTGAGATCGGCACCGCCTTCGCGACCGTCATGGACATCGCTCCGACCGTGCTGGAGCTCGCCGGTGTCGCCCACCCCGGCACGGCCTACCAGGGCCGTGAGGTGGAACCCATGCGCGGCCGCTCGCTGGTGGAATATCTGTCGGGTGGCGCCGATGCGGTTCACGACGCCGATACCGGCACCGGCTGGGAGTTGTTCGGCCGCCGCGCCATCCGCCAGGGCGACTGGAAGGCGCTCTACCTGCCCGCGCCGTACGGCCCGGGCAGCTGGCAGCTCTACGATCTCTCCGCCGACCCGGGCGAAATCGACGACCTGGCCGGCTCACGGCCCGACAAGCTGGCCGAACTCCTGCAGCTGTGGGACCGCTACGTCGAGGAAACCGGCGTGGTACTGGAGCCCGTCTCGGTGTACGAAGTCGACCCGCAAACGCTCGGCTGAGACCAACGACGCCTGGAGGCTTGAATGAGAGAAACTCCTGCCCGAGTACATCGTGCTGGTGTTGCTGCTTGGCGCGGCGCGGGCGTGGCTATTTCCGCACATCGGACCCCCGGCGTGACGAGCAGCATCGGTTGGATCGTGGCGTTCGCGGTTGCCGGCATCTTGTTCGTGATCCCCACCGCGGGCGAAGTGCCGATTATTCAAGCAATGCTCACGCTTGGCATGGGCGTGGGCCCGGCAGGGGCGTTGCTAATGACGCTGCGGCCCGTGAGCGTGCCCTCGTTCGCGATGCTCGGGGGCTCTTTCCGGTCACGTGTGTTGGTGGTCGTCGGCGCGGTGATCGTGGTGTTTGGCGTGATCGCCGGACTCGCGACCGTCTCGCTGGGGTTTTAGCCGGGCAGGGAGATTGCCGCGAAATATGCGTTAGGGCATGGCATCTCGAACGAACCCGCGCTCGTCTCCCTAGTCAACCTTCGTGGATCCGGCCAAGGACCTTGTCGCATCACAAACCGAACCGGGTCGGGTGCTAGCGTCGGCTGATGTCTGGAAACGGAGCCGCCCCGCTGCGGATCGGCATTCTGGGTGCCGCCCGCATTGCACCATTGGCGCTTATCAACCCGGCGAAGGGAAACAGCGAGGTCGTGGTGGCCGCCGTCGCGGCGCGCGATGCGTCGCGCGCGCAGGCCTTCGCCGCCAAACACGACATCGCCCGGGTACACGACGATTACGATAAGTTGATCGCCGACCCGGATCTGGATGCGGTCTACAACCCGCTGCCGAATGGTTTGCACGGTCGATGGACCCGGGCCGCACTGGCCGCCGGTAAACACGTGCTGTGCGAAAAGCCGTTCACCGCCAACGCCGCCGAAGCCCGTGAGATCGCCAAACTGGCCGCGCAGTCGGACCGGGTCGTGATGGAGGCCTTCCATTACCGCTACCATCCGTTGGCTTTGCGGGTTGAGGAGATCATTGCCTCGGGGGAGCTGGGCAGGCTCGAGCGGGTGGAGGCCGCCATGTGCTTCCCGCTGCCGAGGTTCTCCGACATCCGCTACAACTACTCGCTTGCCGGCGGCGCGACAATGGACGCCGGGTGCTACCCGGTCCACATGGTCCGGACATTCGGCGGTGCAACCCCGGAAGTCGTTTCGGCGCAGGCGAAACTGCGCGATCCACAGGTCGACCGGGCCATGACTGCCGAGTTGCGGTTCGGCGGCGGACATACCGGCCGAGTCCGCTGCTCGATGTGGTCGTCGCATCTGCTGCAGATCAGCGCTCACGTGGTCGGCGACCGGGGCGAGCTGCGCGTGCTCAACCCGGTGCTGCCCCAGCTTTTCCATCGGCTTTCGGTCCGATCGGCCGACGGCAAACGAGTCGAGCGCTTCCCGCGCCGCGCTTCCTACGCCTATCAGCTCGACGCCTTCGCCGCCGCGGTGCTGCGCGGCGAACCGGTGAAGACGACGCCGCAAGATGCGGTCGAGAACATGACCGTCATCGATGCGATCTATCGCGCCGCCGGACTCCCGCTGCGCGAGCCGAGCTGAGGTCTTGCGTGGACGTGGATTTTGGGTGGTCGTGGCTTTAACTGCGGCACGTACGTCCCAACGCCTGCGACCATTGAATCCGTGCACGCGTTCGCCTGTCCCGTTTGTCGAGGTTTCACCCCATTCGAGTCGCAACGCTGCCCGAATTGCTCGGCCGAACTTGGATTGCATGTCCCGAGTCGCGCCATGGTCGCCACCTCGTCGGGCACGGCCCTGATCGACGGCCAGGTCTGGATAGCGTGCACGAGGTCAGCGAGCCTGGGCTGTAACTGGCTGGTCCCCGAGGAACAGGAATTCGGTGCCTATATCCCGCCACCGGTGGTCCGCAAGCTGGCGTTCGTGCACAAAGTGATCCGCGAGACCGCGCTCAAACCTGCGGTGCCCCAGTGAATGACTGGGAGTGAGAGCTAGGCGATCTCCGCCAACAATCGGCGGGCGGCGTCGACACATGGGCGCAGCCGATCGATGGGGCTGACCCCGGCCAAGGCCAGTGATCGTCTGGGTACTTCGAGTTCGATCACGATGCCAGGGGGAAGCGCCGAGAGGATGTCGTGGAGAGGTAGTTCGCCTTCGCCGGGAACCATGCGCTCGAACATGGCTTCCTCCATGTAGTTGTCGATGCGCGGCTGCAGCGTAGTGTCGTTGAGTTGGGCGTAGCCGATGTGGTCGGGGTTAACGGCAGCCAGATCGGCTGCGCTGGAACCGGACCGGACCAGGTGCATGGTGTCGATCAGCAGCCGGAAGTCGGGGCTGGCGACGTGTTCCACAGCGGCCAGCGCGGTGGGCAGGTCGCCGACCGTCAGGCCGGGCACCGGTTCGACGGCCGTTCGGATGTTGCGCTGCGCGGCCAGCTCTTCCAGCGCGGCGAACTGGTCGAATGTGCGGCCGAGATCCGGGTCGAGACTGACGGCGTTGATCCACGGAACGCCGAGGTCGGCCAGGACGTCAAGATCCGCGGAGAACGTGCGCATCTCGGCGCCGGGCAGCACCAGGAAGCCGTCGCCGAGCGAGATCGTCACACCGCGGTGATCCATCGCGGCAAGCAGGTCCTGCCGCAACGCGACGTCGTCTCGCAGCGAATAGGGCCCAAAGTCGAGCGCTACCAACGGTTGTCCTTGCACGACGGTTGAGATATGGGGGCAGCCAAGGTCTGCGGCGAGATCGACCAACTCCACTGGTGGAAGCGCGAATACGCTCAGGAATCCGATACCGAGTCGGTCCATGCAAGGCTGGTTAGCAGACACCGCTGGGAATCCCGCGAGTGGGTGAAGTTTCCTGAGTAGGCATCGTCTGCGGGTAGGGCACCCGATAGGGACGCCCATCGCCCAGGTACGCCGGCACTACGGTGGGGATACACTGCGACAGTTTCGGCAGGGCCGCGACAAATGGGTGATCCAAGTTGGGTTTCGACGAGTTGGGCGGGACAGAGAAGTTGAAGGTCGACGTCATATCGCCGGTCACGCTTCTCCGCCAGGGGCTCAGGTTGGGAACCGGCACCCCGAACCGGGTCTCAAGCAATCGCAACTGTGAGGTGTGGTCGAACGTGTCATGGACCATCAGCGGCCCACGACTGTACGGAGAAATGACCAGGCAGGGAACACGGAAGCCCAGACCGATCGGGCCACGTATGCCTGCGGACCCCGGCACTGAGTTGATGTCGGCGACGGTGACGTACTCGCCGGGGGTCCCCGCGGGGGCTGTCGGCGGCACGACATGGTCGAAGAAGCCACCGTTTTCGTCATAACTGATGATCAGCGCGGTCTTTTCCCACACAGCAGGGTTGGACAGCAAGATTCTTAGCGCGTCCACAATCGCGATAGCACCGGACGCCGCCGGGAGTGAGGGATGTTCGGACGCCAGGAAACCCGGAACCAGCCAGGAAACCTGCGGTAGTTTGTCGGCTGTGACATCGGCGATGAAGTCCGCGGGGTAGGTCGGAGCGAGGCCGTAGCGAGCCAAATCTGACGCCGGATTTGCGGACTGCTTGAAGTTCGCAAATATCTCGCCATAACCGACAACCGTGTCGACGACTGGGCCGAATTTTTTCGTCTCGTACAGCTTCCAACTGACGCCGGCGGCGCTGAGATTCTCCGCCATGGTGGTCCAACTGAACTGGTGAATCGGAGGGATGTCGGGGGTCGTCAGCTGTGGCCCGCCTCGAGTGCCGTCGAAGCCGAGCGCGGCGCTGACCCAGTACAGCCGGTTCGGTATGGTCGGGCCCAACACCGAGCAGTGGTAGTTATCGCAGATCGTGAACGTGTCGGCCAGCATGTAGTGGACGGGGATGTCCTGGCGCGTGTAATAGCCCATGATCACAGCGACGTTGGCCGCCGGAAGGCTCGATGCCTGCGATGGCAGCCAGTTGTTCATGGCGCCGTTGTTCCACGAGGTGTGCATCGGGCCCCAGTCGTGGTTCGGGTCGTTGACGCACGCGCCGTTCAGCAGGGGCCCCCGGGTGGTGTCAAATCGGTAGGGCAGCGTGACACCGCTGGGATCAAGCGACTGCGTCTTCGGGTTCCACCCCGCTTGCTGAAATAGCGGCGAAGCCGTGTTGAACCCATTGGTGCCGGAGAGCGTGCCGAAGTAGTGATCGAACGACCGGTTCTCCTGCATCAAGAACACGAAGTGTTCGATGTCGGTCAAATGACCCGAACACGGGCCCGCCCCGTACGCCTTTTCAATGACCGGACCGGCCAGCGACAGCAATGCCCCGGCGCCGCCCGCGGCTGCCCTCGACAGAAATTCACGACGCGAAACCCCATCGATCTGGCTGTCGGTCACCGCGGCGGCCTCCTATAAAGCCTCCTGTCGGACGTTTCAGCTCAAGGTAAGGGACCGGAGCTATCCATCACGACGCCCGAAGCGGCGTGTCGCGCCGGATTTTCACGTTTACCTAGCAAAAGGCGTTGTTTCCCGGGCAGCGCGGTTTCTTTGCTTTAGCAGACTGAATCCGCACGGAGTCGAAAACCATTGGTGGACAAGCATTTGGATGCCGTAAGAACCGCCAGAGCCAGGGGCTCGGCGTCGCCCGCCGGCTCCCCGAGTTCACATCGCGGTTTCGGCCCCGTCGTGCCGCAATGACTGCGGCGCTTTACTCACACTACAAATATAGAGTAGCCTCGTGATCCAACATCAACGTTCCACGTCCGTCGGCACGAAAGCTACCCCGTATGGCCCGACAAACCCGCGCTGCACCGCAACGCCGAAAGCCCAATCCTGCGGAGCGTCGCCGGGACTTATGTGACGCGGCGATTCAGCTCCTGGCCGACGAGGGGGCCAAGGGGCTGAGCCATCTGAAGGTAGACCGCAAGGCCGGCGTACCCGACGGCACCACCTCCTTCTATTTCCGCACCCGCTCCGCGCTGCTGCGTGCGGTGGCCGAGCGGCTGGCTGAGCTAGACCTGGCGAGCTTGCAGTCCGTAGCCGACAGCGCCGATGGCCGGGCCGGCAACCCCTCGCCGTCGCGGCTGTCGCAGGTCGTCATCCAGGCCGGCAGCGAACCGCAGTTCTCCCGGACGAAGGCCCGATACGAGCTGACGATGCAGGCCACCCGCGACCCGGCGCTCGCCGCGATCCTGCAGCAAGCCACGGACGGGTTCACCAAACTACACCGGGAAATCCTCGTGCAACTCATGCCGCACGGCGCCGAGCTGGAATCGGCCGTGGTCGACGATCTGAGCAACATCACCCTGACATTCATCAACGGTCTCCTGCTGCGGTTCGCCCACGGCGACCGGATCATCGACAGCCCCGAACAACTCGACCTGATCTTGTCGGCAATCGCCGGCGGCATCCTCAAGAGCCCAGACAAGGGGCGGTTGACCCAGCCGGACAATGAGCGCACCGCGCGGCGCAGGCGCAGGTGAGCATGGACTTTCGCGGCACTGGGTCTTGCCAGAGCACCCGCCATGTGATTCTCTACGAGAATAGAGTAATCCGACGGCCAGCCGTCCCCAAGCCTGTTCAGCCCAGCCGTGTGCTCGTCAGAGCAACATCCGGAAATAGCACCGGTAGGAGGAATTTCGTGACAACGAGCACCGCGAGCGAGGTTCGATTCGACCCGTACGACGTCGAGCTGATCGCCGACCCGTACCCAATGTTCGCGCGCCTGCGCGACGAGGCGCCGCTCTACTACAACGCCGAATACGACTTCTTCGCGCTGAGCCGTTTCGCCGATGTCAACAAGGCGCTGATCGACCACGGCACCTACAGCTCCGCCCGCGGCGTGATCCTGGAGTTGATCAAGGCCAACCTCGAAATCCCCTCGGGAATGCTGATCTTCGAAGACCCGCCGATCCACGACGTGCACCGCAAGCTGCTGTCACGGATGTTCACCCCGCGCAAGATCGCCGCGCTAGAGCCGTTGATCCGTGATTTCTGCGCTCAATCGTTGGATCCGCTGGTGGGTTCGGGTCAGTTCAACTTCGTGACCGACCTGGGCGCGATCATGCCGATGAAGGTCATCAGCATGTTGCTCGGCATCCCCGAGGACGACCAGGAAATGGTTCGTGATCGCGTCAACGCCCAGCTCCGCACGGAGGCGGGCAAACCCATGGAGCATAAGCATGGCTTGTCCGTCGGGGAGCAGTTCGAGGCGTACATCGACTGGCGAGCCGAGCATCCCTCTGACGACATCATGACCGAGTTGCTCAACGTTGAGTTCGTCGACGAGACCGGCACGAAACGGCGGCTCACCCGGAACGAGATCCTGGTGTACCTCAACGTCGTTGCCGGAGCAGGCAACGAGACGACGACCCGGCTCATCGGTTGGGCGGGAAAGGTACTCGCGGAGCACCCCGACCAGCGTCGCGAACTCGTCGAAAACCCCGGGCTGATCCCGCAGGCGATCGAGGAGCTGCTGCGCTTCGAGCCGCCCGCGCCGCACATGGCACGCTACGTGGCCCGCGACGTCAGTCTGTATGACCAGACGGTGCCCGAAGGCAGCGTGATGATGATGCTCGTCGGGGCGGCGTGCCGCGATGAGCGCCAGTTCGGGCCCGACGCCGGCAAGTTCGATATCCATCGAGCCGCTCGGCCGCACCTGACTTTCAGTGTGGGCGCCCACTTCTGCCTGGGTTCAGCGCTGGCGCGCCTCGAAGGCCGCGTCGCCCTCGAGGAAATTCTCAAACGGTTCCCCGAGTGGGACGTCGACCTGGCCAACGCCAAGCTCAGCCCGACGTCAACGGTGCGGGGCTGGGAAACCCTGCCGACGGTGGTGGCGTGATGGCCGGGCGGGTCGAGGGCAAGGTCGCCCTGATCAGCGGTGCCGCGCGGGGTCAGGGCCGCAGTCACGCGGTGCGGTTGGCGCAGGAGGGCGCCGACATCATCGCGTTCGACATCTGCGGACCGATCGACAACATGGCTTACCCGCACTCGACACCGGACGACCTCGCCGAGACCGCCGACTTGGTCAAAGCCCAGAACCGCCGCATCGTGACCGCGCAGGTCGACGTGCGTGACTACGATGCGCTCAAAGCCTTGGTGGACAGTGGTGTGGAACAACTCGGCCGGCTCGACATCATCGTCGCGAACGCGGGCATCGGCACCTTCGGCAACAAGCTGCACAAGATCCCGGAGAAGATCTGGCAGGACATGATCGACGTCAATCTCTCCGGCGTGTGGAAGACCGTGAAAGCCGGTGTGCCGCATATCCTCGCCGGCCAACGCGGCGGCTCCATCTTGCTGACCGGCTCGGTCGGGTCACACAAGGCCCTCGCCTACACCGGCCACTACATCGCGGCCAAACACGGCGTGCTGGGCCTGATGCGCAGTTTCGCCGTCGAGCTGGGCCAGTACGGGATTCGAGTGAACTCGGTGCACCCCAGCCAGGTCAACACACCGATGACCATGAACGACATTACATACAAGCTGTTTCGGCCGGATCTGGAAAATCCCGGACCAGAGGACTTCGCGCCGTTCTCGCAGATGACGCACACGTTGCCGGTGCCCTGGGTGGAAGCCGCCGACATCAGCAACGCCGTCCTGTTCCTCGCCTCTGACGAATCTCGTTGCGTCACCGGCGTTTCGCTACCCGTCGATGCAGGTGCGTTGCTCAAGTAATCGCTTACTCAATTAGGCACAACGAAGTGGAGAGAGAGCCATGCCGGAATACGACTACGAGAAGTTGAAGAAAGAAGCCGAGCAGTACATCAAGTTCGAAAAGGACAAGAAGAACAAGATCGCCTACATCACCTTCGATCGTCCCGAGGCGCAGAACTCCACCACGTTGGGAATGCGGCAGAACTATGCCGATCTGATCCACAAGTGCAACGTGGACGACGACGTCAAGGTCGTCGTGATCCGCGGCGAGGGCCAAGATTTCGGTAGTGGCGGAGACCTGCCTGAGCAGCGCCCGATGCTGGAGAATCCGGGCTTGCCGCTGCTTCACGAGCTCGCGATCAACGACGACGACGTCAAGTACCCGCCGGGCGGCTCCTACCGTTACCTGTCCACGGTCACCGACTTCTACGCCAAGGCCCGCGCGGGAAACCGCCCCCTGCAAGAACTTCGGAAGATCAGCATTATCGAGGCCAAGGGCTACTGCTACGGCTGGCACTTCTACCAGGCCGGCGACGCCGACCTGGTGGTCTCCTCTGATGACGCGCTTTTCGGCCACCCTGCCTTCCGTTACGTGGGCTGGGGACCTCGGCTGTGGTGGTGGGCGGAGACGATGGGCCTGCGGAAGTTCTCCGAAATGCTTTTCACCGGGCGGCCGTTCAGCGCCAAGGAGATGTACGACTGCGGCTTCGTGAACAGCGTGGTGCCCCGCGACAAGTTGGAGGAAGAGACGCAGAAGTACGCGCTGGCGTGTTCCCGGTGCCGTCCGACCGACACCGTCGCGGTGCAGAAGACCTTTCTGGAGCTCTACAAGCAGCACAAGGGCGAGTACTTCGGCAGCCTGCTCACCGGCATGGTCGAGGGCATGCTGCCGATGATCAAGAACGACGCGCAAGAGGTCGACCTCACCGAGGGCACCTTCGAAAAGGGACTCAGCAACGTCGTCAAGGACAACGACTTGAACTTCCCGCCGGAGTGGCGCCTGAGCCGCTCGGGACGAAGCAAGCCCTGACCGCTTGGGGAGGGTGGGTATGTCGGCGCTGACCGGTATCAGGGTCGTCGAACTGGCCGGGTCGGTCGCAGGGGAGTACTGCGGGAAGCTGCTGGCCGACTTCGGGGCCGATGTGATCAAGATCGAGGCGCCCGGGTGCGGTAGCCCCACCCGGGCGATGGCGCCCATCCTCGGTGACGATCTCAGTTCCCAAGGATGCGAAAACAGCGCACTGTTCGCCTACCTCAACACGAACAAGCAGTCCGTGGTTCTCGGCGGCGCCGCCGCAGAACGCTTGGACGAGATCATCGGCACCGCCGACGCTGTCATCGACGACGGGACCTCTTGGGTCACGGCCGGCGCCGCGCGGCACCCGGGTGTGGTGTTTTGTTCGATCACCCCGTTCGGCCAACTGGCCGATGCCGAGTTCGGCAACGCCAAGAGCATCAACGTGTTTCACGCCAGTGGATGGGGGTTTCACACGCCCAGCCACGCCGACCCCGCCGATCCGCCGTTGCAGGGTCCGGGCCGATTCCTCGCCGACTACGAAGCCGGACTGGAGGCGGCGCTGTGCGTCGCCTCCTCGCTGTTCAGGCGCCTGCACACCGGCCAGGGCGACGTCATCGACGTGTCGCAACACGCCGTGCTCGTTTCGCGCTCCGATTGCATCGTGGGCCGGTTCATCACGGGCGAGGTGCCGGCCGAGGGTGAACGCAGCGATTTCGACCAGCAGGGCCCGGCCTCGTTTTTCGCCTGCGCCGAAGGCTTCGTCTACCTCTACATGACCAGCCGCGCGCATTGGCTGGGCGTCGAGGCCCTCATGGGGCATCCGCAGTGGCTCGACGACTTCGACGACGACTGGCTGGAGTTCTCCGTCACGCAGGAAAAGGTCGCTACGTTCCAGCAGGGGTTCGCGGCGTGGGTCAAGGGCTTAGCCAAAGAGGCTGCGGCCGAACAAGCTCAGCGGCTCGGCGTGCCGCTGGTCCCCGTCAATGACGCCGCGGATCTGCACGAATCGGCGCAGTATCGTCATCGCGGCTTCTTCCAGGATGTGCACCACCCCGTGCTGGGTACCGCGGCCTATCCCACCGTCCCGTACTCGCTCAGCGCATCACCGGCTGAAATCACCTCTGCTGCACCGGTTCTCGGGCAGCACATCGCACCGATCCTGCACCGGCTTGACACCCCACGCGTGGCCGCGACCGTCAAGTCTGCCCAACTGAAGTCGTCCAATAATCCACGCGGAGGACCGCTGCAAGGGGTACGCGTCGTGGAGCTGACCAAGGTGTGGGCCGGTCCCTACGCGGGCAAGCTGCTGGCGCTGCTCGGCGCTGAAGTGATCAAAGTCGAAACCGCTTCTCACCCCGAGGAGATGCGCGCCTACGGCGGCACCGATATCAACCACGCGCCCTTCTTTCTGAGCATCAACCCCGAGATCCTCAGTGTCGACCTCGACATCAAGTCATCCGAGGGCATGACGCGGCTGCGTGAGCTGATCGCCCGCAGCGACATCGTGATCAACAACCTGCGCCCGGGAGCGATGGAACGTCAGGGCCTGAGGTACGAGCAGCTCACAGAGATCAAGCCAGACATCATCTCGGTGTCGATCAAGATGTGGGGCAACGACGGTCCACTGGGGCACCAAACCGGCTACGCGCCGTGTTTCGCCGCCCTGGCCGGCCTCGCTTCCCTGGTCGGCTATCCCGATGGGCCTCCGCTGGGGGCGAGCATGCGCTACGGGGACTCCACCGTCGGCGCAGCGGCAGCGTACGCCGCCATGATGGCATTGCTGCATCGAGAGCTCAGCGGTGAAGGCCAATTCGTCGACGTATCGGCCGTCGAAACCCTGTCGACGATGATCGGGGACTGCCTGCTCGAGCAGAGCCTCACCGGAAAACGCCTGGGGCCCAGCGGAAACAACCATCCCGACATGTGCCCGCACGGTTGCTACCCCTGCGCGGATGGATCCTGGATCACCGTGGCCGTGTCCGACGATTCCGAATGGCAGCGGTTGTGCGACGTGCTCAATGCCTCAACGCTTTTCGCTGACCCGCGCTACGTCACAGTGGGCGAGCGGCACAACCAGGCCGCGGCGCTCGATGCCGACCTCGCGGCACTCACCCGAAACCATGATGCCGAGCAACTCGCGCACCGCCTGCGGGCGGCGGGCGTCCCGGCCACCAAGAGCGCCACGTCAGTCGATGTCATCGGCGATCAACGACTCTGGGACCGCGAGTTGTACCGCTTCGTCACCGATCACCACGAGGGTCAGCGCCCGATACTGGGAGCGTCATGGCGGATGGCGCACGCCCCAACGCACATCGCGCGGGGCGCCCCCGACCTCGGTGAGGACAACGACTATCTTTACCAAGTGCTTCGCGAGCCTCTGCGCGCCGGGACGCCAACGGGAGGCCGGACATGACTCAGACGCTGGCGAACACCGCCGCACTTGTGACCGGTGCCAGCAGCGGTATCGGCGCAGCCACGGCGAAGGCGTTGGCCGCCCAAGGCGCTGCGGTGGCACTGCTGGCCCGCCGGGCTGATCGCCTGGCTGAGGTGAAAACCGAGATCGAATCCGCCGGGGGCACAGCACTGCTGGTGCCCGCCGACTTGACCGACGCCGAGCAAGTATCAACAGCGGTGCAGCGCGTCGTCGCCGAGTTGGGACGCCTCGACACGTTGGTCAACAACGCCGGCACGATGCAAATGGGTACCGCTGCCGAGGCTTCCCTGCAGGACTGGGATGACATGGTGGCGGTCAACGTGCAGGGTGTCCTCTACGCGACCAGAGCCGCACTTCCGCATTTGATCGACGCGGCCGCCGACTCACCCCGCGGGGTGGCCGACGTAGTCACAATCAGCTCCACCGCTGGCTGGGTGGCCCGGCCCGGCACCGCGGTGTACGCACTGACCAAGTTTGGTGTCAACGCCTTCAGCGAGGGCATCCGTCAAGAGCTCATTGGCAAGCGGGTTCGGGTCGGTGTCGTGGGTCCCGGGACCGTCGACACAGAGATCTTCACCCATTTGGCCGAGTCGTCGCGGGAGACGTTCGAGCGCCAGACGGCCGGCATGGTCAAGTTGCGGTCGGAAGACATCGCCGACGCGGTGCTTTTCATGGTGACGCGTGACCGTCGGGTGGCGGTCAACCACATGCTGGTACGCGCGGCCGAACAGACGTGGTGATTCAGAACAGTGCACAGTGAGACTCACCGCTGGGTGACCGGTGACCAGTTCGGTATGCCGTTTCCCGCCGACGCCGCGGCGTTGCGCAACGGCGGGGCACGATTTCTCACCGACGCATTCCGGGCGGGAGGCGCGCTCGACGGTAACAGCGTCACGCGCATTACCGGGTTGTGTGAGGTCGCCGGCGGCAGCACGGGACGCAAAGTCGTGCTGTCGGTCGAATACGACGAGGCTGAGCCGGGCCTGCGCACCGAGTTGTTCGTCAAGTTCTCACGCGACTTCGACAACCCGATACGCGACCGCGGAAAGACGCAAATGGAGCCCGAGGTGCGGTTCGCGTCGCTGTCGCGGGCAGCCGGGTTTCCCATCTCGGTACCCAGGGCGCTGTTCGGCGACTACCACCGGAAGACCGGCACAGGAATATTGATCAGCGAGCGAATCCAGTTCAGCAGCAATGGAATCGAACGTCAATATCACAAGTGCCTCGACTATGAGATGCCCGAGTCGCTTGAGCACTATCGCGCGCTGCTTGCCGCCGTCGCGCGCTTGGCCGACACGGCACCCACCGAGCCGGGCGCCTGCCGGCCGACCTGACCGCACATTTTCCGCTCGACGTGCAGGCCGCGACAGTCGGCAACCGCACACCACTCAGCACGGACGAACTGGACCGGCGGTTGGCTCAGCTGGCCGAGTTCGCCGAAACCCATCCCGGACTGCTGCCCGCCAACGTTGCTTCACCAGAGTTCTTGTCGCTTCCGCACGCGGACGCGCCGCGGATCGCAGCACACGAGCACTTCGTTGCGCGCCAACTGGCGGCCGACACCGACTATGTCGCACTGTGCCATTGGAACGCCAACGTCGACAATGCCTGGTTTTGGCGCGATACCGACGGCCTGCACTGTGGCTTGATGGACTGGGGGTGCGTCAGCCAGATGAATTTGGGCATGGCCCTGTGGGGAGCCATGTCGGGTGCGGAAACCTCGATGTAGGACGGGCATCTCGACGAACTGCTGGACGTGTTCGTCACCGAAGTCCGTCGCTGTGGCGGTCCGGCTCTCGACCCGGACCGATTGCGCCGGCACACCCTGCTCTACGCGGCGGTGATAGGCGTGGCCTGGCTACTGGATGTACCGGCGCTGATACGCAAGCGATTTTGGTGCTTCAACCCCTGGCGATCGCACGGACCCGTGCATCAAGAATGACGAAAGCGTGCGTGCGCCGCTGCAGATGTTGTCGAATCTGCTGAACCTGTGGGAACGCCATCGCATCGGCGACCTGCTTGATGCGGCTCTTGTGGAAGGCGCCTGCTAGGGATTCTATAATCCCTTGTGCCACATTGGTTTCAGCAGTCACATACGGGCGATTTGTGTCGGTGGGCCTTCGTAAAATTTGACGCATGGGTTCGAGTAGTCGCGAAGAGATCGTCGAGGTCTTCAACTCGCTCGACGCCGACCTGGACCGCTTGTGTGAGTTGTCTTTTGACGTTCTCACCACCCCAGAACTGCTGCGGGCACTCGAGCGTCTCGAACGCGTCGCACGCCGGTCACGCGCACCGCAGCACAGCATCATCAACCAGCTCGGCGCACTAGCCAGCGAGCAAGAACTCGGCGGCACACTGCGCTCGGCGCTGGCCGACCGGTTACGTATCACCAAGGCCGACGCCAGTCGGCGCATCGACGACGCCGAGGACTTAGGACAGCGGCGCGCCTTGACCGGTGAACCACTGGCGCCGCAGCTGAGCGGGACTGCCGCCGCCCAGCACCAGGGACTGATCGGCGAGGCACACGTGCGGGTGATCCGCAGCTTTTTCGCCCACCTGCCCGCCGAGGTGGACCTGGGTACCCGGGAAGCCGCCGAAGTCGACCTGGCCGGTAAGGCCGGCGGGTATCGCCCCGATGAGTTGGCCAAGTACGCCCAACGGATCATGGACTGGCTCAACCCCGATGGGGAATTCAGCGACCAGGAGCGGGCGCGCAAGCGCGGCATCATGCTGGGCAAGCAGGAATTCGACGGGATGTCACGCCTCAGCGGGCTGGTGACCCCGGAGCTGCGGGCCGCCATCGAGGCCATGCTCGCCAAACTGGCCGCCCCCGGGGTGTGCAACCCCGAAGATGAGACCCCCGTGGTCGATGCGACACCCGATGAGGACGCGGTGCGCCGCGATCACCGATCCGAAGCCCAGCGCAACCATGACGGATTGCTCGCCGGAATACGCGGCGTGTTCGCCTCGGGCGAGCTGAGTCAACACAACGGCCTACCCGTGTCCATCGTGGTGACCACGACGCTTCAGGACCTAGAGTCCGCCGCCGGCAAAGCTCTGACCGGCGGGGGCACCCTGGTACCCATGTCGGATGTAATCCGCTGGGCCAGCCACGCCCACCATTATTTGGCGATCTTCGATCATGGCAAAGCCCTGGCGCTGTATCACACCAAGCGCCTGGCCTCTCCCGCCCAACGAATCATGCTCTACGCCAAGGACCGCGGTTGCACCAAGCCCGGCTGCGACGCACCCGCCTACCACAGCCAGGTCCACCACGTCCAAGGCTGGAAGGCCACCCACCGCACCCACATCAACGACCTGACCCTGGCCTGCGGACCGGATAACCGGCTCGTCGAAAAAGGCGGATTCATCACCCGCAAAAACGCCAACGGCGACACCGAATGGTTACCGCCGGCGCACCTGGACCGCGGCCAACCCAGAACCAACAGCTTCCATCACCCCGAGAAACTCCTGGCACCCGACGACGACCCGTAGCTGCTGACGTCAGAACAGCACAGAAGTTGCTTAGGCTTACGTTTACCGGGCCCCTTGTCGGTGCAGGCGCGCCTCGACGGAGAGCCCATCGGTGGGCTTTATGCGGCTGGCGAGG
The DNA here is from genome assembly GCF_052144515.1 of Mycobacterium sp. Taxonomy (GTDB): domain Bacteria; phylum Actinomycetota; class Actinomycetes; order Mycobacteriales; family Mycobacteriaceae; genus Mycobacterium. The sequence continues at coordinate 30,372 of NZ_JBKQQD010000178.1, forward strand.
TCGCCGGTTTCGGCGGCGGCGGCGTACATGGTTACAACGCCCTGGAAGGAACCTTCCTCGGCGGCTGCATATTCTCCGGCCGCACCGCCGGCCGCGCTATCGCCGACGTACTCTGATGCCTCAGTTCTCCGGCCAGGACGGGCTGTGCGTCAGCACTTCCGCGCCGGAGGCGGTGACGTGGACGGTGTCCCGGCGAAATACGGCGCCGACGCCTTCTTGCCACACGTAGCCCGTGATGGCCAGCACCATCCCGGCATCGAGACGGTCGTCTTCGGCTGCGGCCGAAAGCGTCTCGGACACGACGGGCGGGTCGAAGCCCAGCCCCAGTCCGTGCGCGATCGGCATCGGCGGAATCGGCTCACCGGCCGCTTCATACGCCGCGAGCAGCTCGCGGGTGGATGCGCCAGGGCGGCAGGCGTCAATGAGCTTGTCGTACAGCGTGTTCGAACGCTGGCGCAGTTGGCGAGCCTCGGCCGTGACCGTTCCGGTCGGCCAGGTCCGGCCCACCTCGCCGACGTAACCGCCGGCCAAGGCGCCGGCGGCGAATGCGACCAGGTCGCCATCTCGCACTGTGCCGTTCGGTTGTGCGCGCTGCCAAGGATGTTCGCGCGAGGTCACCCACGCGGCGTCCTGAGTAGCGGGCGTGCTCACCCCGCCGGCGGCCATCGCCTCCAGTACCGCCCCAGCGAGCTTCTGCTCGGGTAACCCCGTCCGCAATTCCGCCACCCCGGCGGCGAGGCCGCCTTCAGCGATGCGAATGGCCTCGCCCATTGCCGCGATCTCATCAGGTGTCTTGATGCGCCGCGCCGCGCGCATGGCCAGCTCGCCGTCCACGAGCTCGGCCTTGGGGAACGCTTCGGGCAGCAACGCGGCGAAAGTGGGTGTTATCGCGTCGGTTCCGACTCGAAGCGCCGTCTCGGCACCGTCGATCTTCTTCAAGACGTCGATCAGCGTCATCGGATTCCAGGTCAACCCGTAGAGGTGATCGTGGCCTATTTCCTCGGGGACACCCTCGTCATCGGTGGTGTTGAGGTAGATATCGCCGCTGGCGCGCACCACGACACATACCGGGCCGAAGGGTCGGGTCCCGGCTATCCACAGCTGCGGGGCGCCGGTGACATAGCGGACGTTGGCTTGCCGCCCGAGCACCAGGATGTCGAGGTCGTGTGCCTCCATTTGGGCCAGTGCGCGTTCCCGACGCCCGACCCGCAATTGCAGGGCGTCAGGCGAAACGTCAGTCACCGTAGGGGGAGTAGGGGTAGTCGGTGATCGGCAGGTAGCCGTCTTCGGTAATAACCACGATCTCCTCACTGCGATAGCCACCAGTGCCGTCCTGCCACACCACCGGTTCCAAGACCAGGACCATACCGGGTGGGAAGACGAAGTTGTCGTCGAAGTCTTCGCCCAGATCGGTTCCGATCATGGGGGTTTCGGCGGGGTAAGTGCCAATGCCGTGGCCGAGGTAGAAGTGCGGCAGCCACGGTTTGCGACCGCGGTTGGCGGCTATCGCCGCCCGGGCCAGGTCCCCTGAGGTAGCGCCGGCCTTGGTCACCGCGAGCACTGCGTCCAAGATGGCTTGCCACTGCCGGAACTGGTCCTGCTGCGCAGCGGTGGGTTGTTCGCCGACTAGCCAGGTGCGGCCGAAATCCGAGCAGTAGCCGGCGTAGCTGAAGCTGATGTCGGTCCAGAGCACGTCGCCGGCTGACAGTTCACGATCGGTGGGCAGCAGCGGCAGCGCCAGATCGCCGTGGGTGGTCCAAACGCCGGCCTCCCGGGAAGCCGGCATTACCTGCCAGATGGCCTCCAGCATGTTGGCGGTGGCGCCCAACTCGAATGCGCGGCGCACCAGTAGGGCCGAAAGGTCAATCTGCCGCACCCCGGGTGCCAGCGCCTTCTGCACATCCGCCATGGCCTGCTCGGTGATCCGGGCCGCCTGGCGAAGGCACGAAACCTCATCGCGGGTCTTGATCAGCTGCGCGGCGCCGACCACTATCGCCGCCTCCTGCGGCGGGCCCGACGGAAACAGGGTGGGCCCTGACCGACGCATCGCGCCGGTCAGCTCGTCGACGGCGATCGTAGCGCCCGGCGGGACCAACTCGGCGAGTACGCGCGCAAAGTGCGCTACCCCGTGGTCGAATTCGAGATAAACCGGGCCATGCAGATGGTCATGCGGGACCGGTGGCTCCAATGAGGCCCCACTTCGAAAAGGCAGGAACAGATGCGGATGTTCGTCGTCGGCCAGCACGATCGCCACCGGGCGTTCCACGTGCGACAGGCCGGCGTCCAGCAGCGGCCAGCTAACCCCGGTTGCGTATTGGACGTGGCCGTTCATCAAGAGGATCAGTGCATCGACGCCGTGGTCGACCATCGCCGACCGGAGTCGTGCGCCGGTCTCTGAACGCATGCGTGCCCAGTCGGGCTCGTCGGGAATCTCGAAAACCGAGCCGCGGGCGGTGAGTGAGTTCGCCATCTAGATACCTAGGAAGTTTCTGATGTTGCCGCCGACGACACGGACGGCGTCTTCGGGGCCGACGGCCTCCACCACCGCGGCCAGCGACCGCTCCGAATACCCGAAAGTGCTTTCGTTGTGCGGATAGTCGGATGACCACATCACCTTGTCGATTCCGATCTCGTCGATCTGTTTCAGGCCCAGGCCGTCGACCATGAACGAGGCGCACATGTGGGTGTCCCAGTAGTGGCGGGGGTCGTGTTCGGGCTGGTGTTTGAGCATGTGCTGGTATGACGCCAGCACGTGTTCGGCGTCCTGCAGGGCCGGGAGCACCCACGCGATCCCGCCTTCGAACCAGCCGACACGCAGGCTGGGATGCCGGTCCAGGATGCCGCCGAAGATGTACTTGGAGAACATCTCCCGGAATGAGTCGATGTTGACCATCATGGCGACCGCGACGCTGTTGACCTCGCTCGGGCACTTCGGCTGGCTTTCGCCGATGTGGTGGCTGACCGGTAGGCCGGCCTCTTCGATCTCGTCCCACACCGCGCTCATCTCCGTGCTCGAGTAGTCGATGACGTGCCCGTGGTCGTCATTGCCCGGACTTATCGGCATCAGAAACGTCTTGAGCCGCAGCGACTTCAGCTCCGAGAGGGTACGGCGAGCGCCACGCGGGTCCCACCAGTTGATCAAACCGACGCCGTAGCAGTGCCCGTTGGAGCGTTCCTGGACATCGGCGATGTGTTCGTTGTAGATGCGGAAAATCCGTTCGCGCAAGTCCTTGTCGGGATAGTGGAACAGCGCGAGGACCGCGTTGGGGAACGCCAGTTCCTTGTCGACGCCGTCCCCGGCGAGTTCACGGATGCGGGCGTCGATGTTGTTGGTGGCCGCGCCGGCGAGATCGTCGTATTGCATGAGCACGGCGCTGAAATCGCCGACCACCATTGAATTCCCCGGGGGGCCGAGCAAGTACGCGCCGTCCTCGTACCAGATCCGCGGCGCGCGGTCTTTGAGGTCGTCGGGGAAGTGCTGATAGAAGATGTCGTCTGCCACCGAGATATGGTTGTCGGCCGAGAAGACCTCGGTCCCGGCGGGCAGGCCGGTGTCGAATTCGGTTGCCCGACCGTGCCGGTGCTTGGGTGCCCCGATCGGGCCGGCCGGGTCGAGACTTGTCATGATCGTTCCTTCGGGTGCCTCTGATGTGAAAGCGACAGCACTCCAAGCTGTTCGAGGTCGACGAGGTACTTGTCGATCAGCTGCTCTGACAGGTGGGGGATTGTACGTCCGGACATTTCGACCGCCGCCCGGAACCCGTTCACCGGGTACCGGTGAGCCGGCGACGGCGGGCATGGGTTGGCGGTACACGTCCAACACTGTAAGCACCGACTGGGAACGCTCTCGTTCGGGTAGTGCGCGCATCGCCGTCTCGAACCGGCTCAGCCAGTCCGAGTAGTCCTCGATCCGTTCGATGGAATAGCCCGCGGCGATGATCCAGTCCACGAAAGTGTCCAGGGAGATGCCGTCGTCGTGCGGGTTGATGGTGTTGTAGGTGTCAAAGCTGCTGCCGTGCTGCGGGCCTATCGCCGCGATCGCATCGGCGAGGAAGTCGACCGGCAGGCCCTCGTAGTGCGGGCCCCGACCTTTGGGGCCCGCGGCCCCTGCACGGTAGAACGACCGCGGGGCGATACCGCTGGCAACCAGACTGAACAACAGCCGGGTAAAGATATCGGGCACGTTGAGCTGCCCCGCGTAGCGGCTGTCGGCGAGGATCATGCCGGGCCGGAAGACCGCGAGGGGCAGTCCGCACAGATCGTGGGCCTCGCGCATCAACACCTCGCCGGCCCACTTGCTGATCCCGTAACCGTTGGCATCGCCGTCATTGACCACGCAGGCGGGCACCGCCCTGCGGATATCAGTGTCCTCATCGACGAGCTGATGCGCCACCGCGCCACCGAAGCGCCCCGTTGGTGCAGCGTTTCGACGGTCGCTTGCCCGATACCGGATGCTCCGCCGGTAACGATCGCTACCTTGCCCTCGAACTCGTCGTGTTCCATCACGCGCACTCTACATCTGTAGAGTGGTGGCGAGAACTGGGTGGAAATCGACATGGCACGGCGATGTTCGAAAGCCATACGCTCATCGCATGAATCCGCTCCAGCGAGTGGCGCGAAATCCGATTACGTACCGGTGGCTGGTGTTGCCCGCCCGACCGATCGCCGAGCTTCTCGAGTCTTTTCTCCGGTTCGTGACGGCTGGGCGAATCGGCGTTCTGGACCTCGCCGGCCTACCCTGCGTGCGGATCACCACGAAAGGCCGCAAAACGGGTCTTGCCCGCACGACAACCGTGCAATACGTACCGGTCGACGACGGGTTGGTGCTGGTTGGCTCCAACTGGGGCCGGCGGCACCACCCGGCGTGGTCGGCGAACCTTCAAGCGGCAGAACGGGTCACCGTCCGCGGCCACCGCGAATTTTTCACCGCAACGCCGCGGCTGCTCACCGGAGAAGAACGCGACACGGCGTGGGCCACGGTCGTGGCGCACTGGCCGAACTATCAGATCGCTCAACATCGCGCCGGCGCACGCCAATTCCGGCTGTTTCTTCTCACGCCGACCGAGTGACGGTTCGCGACGCATCAACTGGTGCACTCACGCTTCGACGAATCTTGCGTAGCGCAGCCTAGCTGGGCTTTCTTAAGTGCGGCCCCAACAGCTGCTGCCAACCTCTGGACATGTTCTCAAACTCGCCTTCGCAGTTGCCGGCTCGGTCCTCCGGCAGGCCTCCGGATGTGACAATGCTGCCGTTGGCCGCCGGGTCTGAGCCGTAGATCCAGCATTCCCAGTTGTACATCCGCTGTATGTCCATTGGGTGCCCGTCCCAAAACGGGAGCTCGCTGGCGTCCCCGGCCTCCTTTGCGCTCAGCTTCCAGTCTTGCGCGGTGTTCGTCGCGATTGGGACACCGTTGGGATAGGGCTTCCCAACGGCACCGGGGGTAAGGAGCATGAAGGCTGACAGCTGGTCGGCCACATCTTCCTCACGCCCGGTGAACGCGAGGTTATAGATGGCCAGCGCGGCGTGACCGAGCTCGTGGTTGAACGCGGAGGTCGCCTCATCGACCGCGGCGGCCGCCGGATCCGGGTTACCGCTACCGGCGAAGTTCTGCTCACTGTGCTGGATGGCCTCGTAGCAGAGTTGCACCTCGCTGACATTCGGATCATAAAAATCGTTGACCGTGTCGCATTGCTTGGCGACGGCGGCCCCCATGTTGGACGGCAGCACCAAGGTGTCCTCGACGTGGCGAGCGAGATCCTCCAAAAGCCGCGCGTTTTGCATCAGTTCGCGCCCGCGTTGCGCCTCCGGGGTGTGGGCGTCTTCATAACGGATTCCACCCTTCCCGACGCGGGCGGCGGTGGGGCCTCGGACGTCTGTGCCGTCTGTGTCGAGGGCCGCGCCGCGGGCACTGTGGTGCCGGCTTGATGGGTGTCGGACCCGCTGCATCCGGCGGTCAGCAATGCAGCACATGCTGCGATGACGGTGGTCGGTCTCTTCACTGCGCCAATTTCCCCCTCGACATAGCCCCCGGTCCCACGAGGATGTCTTCAGACGTCTTCAGATCCGGTGTGCCGGATCAACTGCGTGAGACCTTCGAGAACGGTACGACACTTCGGCCGTCCGGATCAGCGCAACCACCAAGCCTTTTCGGGTAGAAGTAGCGCACTGTGCTCACGCAAGAGCGTCGAAGATCAACGCCGCGTAGGTCGCCGTGCGGTCTGAACCGAGAATCCCGGGCCCCATCTTGTTCATGACGTAGGAGATGGTGGTGCGCCGATCGGGGCACATCAACACCATCGAGCCGCCCCATCCACCCCAGAAGCAAATCCTCTCATCCGGAAGGTAGGGGAGCGCCTCGTTCTTCGCCAGCCCGTATCCGATACCCCAACGCAGCGGCGCGGAGAGGACGAGGTCGATGCCTTTTGTTTGCTCGTCGAAGATCAGCTCGACGGTGTCGGGCTTCAGCAACTGCACTGCACGTGCCTTGCCCCCCAGTGAAATTGCCGACAGTATCGTCGCCAGGGAACGCGCGTTGCCGTGGCCGTTGAGTGCGCCCAACTCGGCCCCGCGCCACGCCGCCGTGTTTGCGGCGTCGGCGTTGGGCGGTGGACCGCTGAAGGTTTTGCGCATCGGGCTGTCTTCGGGAAGCAGCTCGAGCGGCAACTCAAGGGGTGGGGGCGCGATGATCTCGGCGATGCGGTCGTAATCAGCAAGATGGGCGCCGATTTGGAAGTCGGCGCGCAGCGGCCCGGCGATCTCGTCGCGGACAAACTCCTTGAGCGAACGCCCGGTGACGCGCCGCATCACCTCACCGATCAGATGCCCTTGGTTGTGTGCGTGATATCCGGACGCGGTTCCCGGCTCCCACCAAGGCGCCTGGGCGGCCAGGGCCGCCGTGGACTTGTCCCACTCATACATGTCTTCGGTGGTGAACGGCAATTCCCAGCCGGAAACACCCGACGTGTGTGACAGCACATGACGAAACTCGATGTCGTGCTTACCATTTGCCGCGAACTCGGGCCAGTAGGTGGCCACCGGCGCGGTCAGTTCGACCATTCCGCGGTCGACGAGCATCAGTGCGGCCAGGCTGGTGACAGTCTTGGTGGATGACCAGACATTGACGATGGTGTTCTCAGTCCAGGCGTTGGTCCGTGCACCGTCGGTGAATCCGCCCCAGATGTCGACGACGGCCTCGCCATCGATGTCGATGGCAATGCATGCGCCAACCTCTTCACCGTAGACGATGTTGTCCGCCAGCGCCGCGCGGACCTTGTCGAAGCGCGGGTCGCAATGTCCGTGAACTACGTCGTCCATCTGGTTTGCTCCATTCGTTCGCGGTCAACCCGGACCTTTGCGCACGACGGCGCGTGCGTCGGACGAAACCGGGGCGCTGCAGCCGGAATCGGCTGCGTCGCTGTGGGTCCGAGCGGTGATACCACGGCGACCCTGAGGTCAGCCGCCGAGCCCCTTCTTTACGGCCGCGTCTTGCTTCTGGCCGACATCGGTGAGGAAGTCCGGCGGCGGGAGCATGCCGGGCGGGCCATCGAATTGGAGCGTGACGAATGCCCTGCCCTCGGTGAACAACAAGATGGCTATCCCTTTGTTGCCGTCCGGTGTGTTGCCCGAGATAAGCGTTCCGCCGGTGCCGATGTTGTTGGCCGGCTGTGTTTGCGGGTCTTTGATTGAATTACCCTGTCCCGTCTTTGCTGCGTTCAGCGCGTTGGTGGCGGCGGCGGGGTCCGCCAGCACTTGGATGGTGTCGTGAATGACGTGGTTGCTCTCTGGGGTGCTGAAGGTCGTCGCGACACCCGGTTGGCCGTTCGGGTTGTTTATCGGCGGGCTTGCGGTGAAGGTTTCGGGCGCGTTGATATCCGCTGCCTGGATCAACAGCCCGGTGTAGTCGTTCGGCTGTGCTGGCGCTGAGGAAGTCGGGCCCGAGCTGCGCGCGCTCGTGGCCGACGTAGCCGAGCCCGACGTCGTCGTCGATGACGTTTTGCTGCCGCAGCCGGCCACCGAGACCGCCAGCGCCGTCGCGGCGACCACGCCGGCGACCATCGTTTGAGAAATCCTCATCGCACCCATGCTCCTCGCGGTAACGCTCGGGCGACCGGGGAAAGTGACCCAGGCCGAACTTCTTGATCCCGAAACGCACAGTACATCGCTTTCCGGACGCAGCGGTCGGTTGGTTACGGGGTAGGCGGCAGCAACGTCCGGGCGACGGTGGTTCACCTTGTGACGACGGACCCCCCGCCGGTAACGTCCGCTGTGGTTCCGCACGGGAACGCCGAAGACGTCTATCGCATCCGATTTGTTGAGTCCGCCCGCCGCCAACTCACTAGCGCAGGAGGCCGATAAATGAGCCAGAACCTCCTGGCAGGGCGGGGTGTGGTGGTGACCGGAAGCAGCCGCGGCGTCGGTCGCGCAGTCGCCGAGCTGCTCTGTCGCTTGGGTGCCGGCGTGGTGGTCAACGGACGCGACCCCGCTGCTGTAGACGAGGCCGTCGCGGGGATCACTGCGTCGGGAGGGCGAGCCACCGCGGTGGTCGGGGCCGCCGACGACGAGCGTATCGCCGCGGCGCTCATCGAAGAGTGCGTGAATACGTTCGGGCGGTTGGACGTCCTGATCAATTGCGCCGGGATCGCCGAACCTCCCCATGCCTCGATACTTGATATCTCGCCGGCAGAATTCGATCACCTGATCAGTGCCCACCTCGGCACGGCTTTTCACACCTGCCGGGTCGCGGCGCCCGTCATGGCCTCGCAGGGATACGGGTCGATCATCAACACCAGCTCCATTGCGTTCCTCGGCGACTACGGCGGCACCGGCTACCCCGCGGGCAAGGGCGCGGTCAACGGGCTGACGATGGCGATCGCCGCGGAATTGAAGCCGTCCGGGGTGCGGGCCAACGTGGTGTGTCCAGGCGCGAAGACGCGGCTGTCCACCGGTGCCGACTACGAAGAGCAGATCGAGAGCCTTTACCGCCGCGGAATCCTCGACGACATGACCAGGCAGGTCTCACTGGACGCTCCTCCCGCCCCTTTTGCGGCACCGATCTACGCGTATCTGGCCAGCGACCTGGCAAGTGACGTCACGGGTCAAATATTCGTTGCTGCAGGCGGATTCGTCGGCCGCTTCGATCGGCCAACGCCGCGGGTGCTAGCGTACCGCGACCACCATGACGCTGAACCGTGGTCGGTCGAGGACCTGCACGCGATGATCAACGACTCTGCTTCCTGATGAACTGATTTGCGGCCAATTACGTATTCACAAGAGTGAGAGGCCGGCGCGGGTCTGCGCAGTTGTTCGCCGTCGACGGCGTGTCGCCGTTTAGACACGCACGCTCGCGGGACGGTTTGCGAGCGGGCTGCCCGCTTCGGGTTCTTGTAATCGGAGCCGGTGTGAGCGGCATTTCGGCTGCTCGCGGACTGCTGCGGGGCGGACACGACGTCAGCGTCTTCGACCAGCGGTCGGACGTGCAGGCGGGCGGTGGCGCGGTAACCATCTGGTCCAACGGCGAGACGGTTCTTGGCCAGCTCGGCGTCGACATGAACGGAGCGGGTCAACTGCTGTCGAGTGTGCGAGTGATGACCTCGACGGGTCGCCCAATGGCCACCCTGGACGTGGCCGCGATGGTGCAACGGCTGGGCGCACCTGTCCGGATGGTCCCACGGCGTGATCTGCTGGAAGACTGCTGGAAGGCTTCCCGGCTGATCGCATCCGCTGCAACTCCCGCGTGGTCGGCGTCGTCACCACACCCGATGCTGTGCGGGTCGAGTTCCAGGACAGCAGCACGGCCGAAGGAGACGTGTTAATCGGCGCGGACGGCCTGCATTCGGTGGTCCGGGATATCGTCGGCGCGCCGGACGCGGAGCCGACCGGCTGGTGCAGCTGGCAGGGCCTGGTCACGCTTCCCGACCTTCCAGACCTGGCCAACGAGCACGTCGCGGCGATCATCATCGGCGAACGGGGTACTACCGGCCCGCGGCCGGCTTCGTGGGCCACCTCGGCAAGCGGCGTCAAGATCGAAGGGCCAGTTCTCGAATCGAGGTTCCCGGTTGGTTCGTCGGCCAGGATCATCGGTGGGTCCATCATCAATGCGCGGGCCACGGCGACCCGCTGCATTTGGCCGCCGGACAGCTCCGCCGGTCTGTGCTCGGTCCGGTCGCCGAGCCCGACCCGGTCCAGGAGCCGAATCGCATCGGCTTTGGCCTTGCCCAGCCGGACACCGTCGAGCAGCTTGGGGACCGCCACGTTCTCCCACGCCGACAGGGTCGGCACAGGTTGAAAAACTGGAAGATGAATCCGACGCGGTGATGGCGGAACGCTGACTGCTGCTCGTCGCTGAGACGGCCGATCTCCTGGCCGTCGAACATGATCGATCCCGAATCGGGGGAGTCCAATGCGCCGAGCAGATGCAGCAACGTGCTCTTGCCCGCGCCCGACGGCCCGACGATCGCCGCGAACTGCCCGCCTTCCAGCCCCAGGTTGATCTCGTCGAGCGCACGCACTGATTGACCGCCGACCCGGTATTCGCGCATCACGTTGCAAAGTTCGACGGTCAGCAGTTTGTGCCTGGGCCTATCGAGGGTGTCGATTCGTCCGAACATGATCCTCCCGCCAGAGGGCGCATAATCGCGCGCCCAGCGACACCGATATGCGATACACGAGGTAGACTCCGGATCGGTTCGACATCCACTGGTTCTGTGTAGGACGGGCTCGTGAAAGTGCTTCGCAGCGAAAACGACTCACGAGGGCTGCATGAACGGTCCACCCGCCGGTCTGAGGCCGGTTTGAGCCATTTGACAAAGGGGCATCATCGGGGAGTGAACGCAACAGTTCTTAGATTGGGCGGTGCAGCGGTGCTCACCGTGTGGGCACTGGCGACCGCGTCCGTTCCATTTGCATCTGCTGCCCCATCGGTGACCGCCGGGGGGTGCCCCAATGTCGAAGTCGTGTTCGCCCGTGGCACTGGTGAGTCACCTGGCGTGGGCTACTTCGGGCAGGCGTTCGTCGACGCGCTGCGTTCGAAAGTGGGCGGGAAGTCCTTGGGGGTTTATGGGGTCAACTACCCGGCGACCATGGATTTTCCCACCGCTCTGGACGGTATCGATGACGCCGGCAATCACGTCGAGCAGATGGCAGGAAGTTGTCCCAACACCAAACTGGTGCTCGGTGGCTTTTCCCAGGGAGCGGCAGTCATGGGTTTCGTCACCTCGGCGGCCATACCCGATGGAGCACCCGCGGACGCACCCAAACCGATGCCGCCCGACGTCGCCAACCACGTCGCCGCGGTAGCCCTGTTCGGTACGCCGTCGAATGGTTTTATGAACCAGATCGGCGCGCCACCAATCGTGATCGGCCCGCTGTACGTACCTAAGACCACGGAGTTGTGCGCCGCGGGTGACCCGGTGTGCGCCGGCGGTGGGGACTTCGCCGCGCATAACTCGTATGCGGACAACGGGATGGTGGACCAGGCGGCCGCCTTCGCGGCGAGCCACCTGTAGATAAGAGAGCCATTGTGGTTGTGCGACGGTGCATTTTGTCCGTGCGGTGAATCCTCACGGAGAGAACGTGATCGCCTGCTCCGGGCAGTTCTGCTCCCCGGTGACGGCCTGCTGTTCGAGTTCACCGGAGACTTCCGAGACGCGCACTATCGAGTGCCCGACCTCGTCGGCGTCGAAGATGTCGGGCGCCAGCGTGTAGCAGCGCCCGTGCCCGGTGCAGCGGTCGCCGTTGACGATGACGCGGGTCATTGCTTCGAAACAGGGAACGTCAGTGGCAGCGATTCCACCGACCGCAGCGCGGCGGTGTAAGTCAGCTGCGTGCCGGGCGGGATCTCGTAATCCGGGATGCGCCGGTGGAATTCGCGCAACGCCACTCGCAGCTCCATGCGGGCGAGGTGGGATCCGAGGCAGCGGTGCGGTCCGCCGCCGAACGCGCGGTGGCGGTTCGGGTTGCGGCTGAAGTCCACGACGTCGGGATCCGGGAATTCGGCCGGGTCCGTGTTGGCAGCGCCGAGCAACGGACTGACGCGTTCGCCCTTGCTTATGGGGCATCCGCCCACCTCGACGTCCTGCATGGCGACCCTGGCGACGCCGGGCACCGGAGTCTCCCACCGCAACAGCTCCTCAATCGCATGCGGCAGGATGTCGGGCTGTTCGACGAGCCGGTGCCGATGGTCGGGGTGACGGGCCAAATACACAAAGAAGCAATCGAGCGAGTCGGTGACCGTGTCCAGCCCCGCGATGAGGAACAGGAAGCAGATGTCGAGCAGCTCCTCGCGGGATAGTGGCCGGCCCTCGCTTTCCACATGCGCCGCGATCATTGCGGACAGCACGTCGTCGCGCGGGCTGGCGATGTGGTCGTCGATGGCACGGTCGAAGTATTCGTAGATCTGCTGTGCGACGGGGGCCGAGCTCTCGTGCCGGCGGGCGGAGCCGGTGTCGCCCTCAGGGCGGATGACGCCGTCCTTCCACTCCAAAAATTTGTCGAGGTCATCCAGCGGCAGGCCGAGCAGCTGCAGGAAGACGGTGCACGGAAGGGGTACCGCGAACTCTTCGTGGAAGTCGCATTCGCCCCGATCGACGAAGCGGTCGATCATCTCATTCACCAGCTCGGCGACCTGTGGTTCACGTCGGGCCATCTCGCGCGGGGTGAACAGCGGATCGAGGATTCGACGGTACTTCGCGTGCTCGGGCGGGTCGACCTGCAGCGGGATCAACGGTCGCACGTTGCCCAGGTCGACCGCATCCATACTCGACGAGAACAGTTCGGTGCGCTTGAGCGCCATCTCGATGTCAGCAAGACGGCTGAGAACAACCACCTCCTGTGGCGAGCGAAACACCGGCGCCGACTCGCGCAGTGCCTTGTACATCGGCTGCGGCTCGGCGAGCCCCATCACCGCCTGGTCTACGTACCCGTCGGTTTCTGTCATGCAGCTAGCGTGACATCGGCCACAGTGGCGGGCAATACCTCGGCGAAGAAAAAATAGACGATCTAGCAATCGCGGTCTCCGCTGGCTCGCCCGAGCGCTGGTGATGTCGCACGTTGTGCGTGTGCGACGGGGTGTCGCGGCCTGCCCTGGCCTACGCTGTCGGGGACCGCAGGAGGAAGCTTTGACCATGCAACCGAACCCCCTCGATCCAGTCGCCAGCGAACGGCTGTCACACGCCGGCAAGGTGTTCACGTCCGACCTGTCGATCAACGAATTCGCGTTGCTGCATGCGGCCGGATTCGAACCCATCGAACTCGTCATGGGCGTTTCGGTTTTTCACGTCGGCTACCAGTTCACCGGCATCAGACAACAATCGGAGCTGCCGGTGCTCACCGACGCGACGTACCGTGCGCGCTGGAATGCGATGTCGCGGATGCAGGCCGAGGCCGATTCGCTGGGTGCGGACGGAGTAGTCGGCGTCCGGCTGGAATGGCGCCATCAGGGCGAGGGCGAACACCTCGAGTTCGTCGCGGTGGGCACCGCGGTGCGATACACCGCCAAACCAGGCGCATTTCGGCGTCCGAACGGACAGGCATTCAGTAGCCACCTGTCCGGTCAGGATCTGTCGACGCTGCTGCGGTCCGGGTATGCGCCGGTCGCCTTCGTGATGGGTAACTGTGTGTTCCACATTGCCGTACAAGGGTTTTTGAAGACGCTCAGTCAGGTGGGGCGCAACGCGGAGATGCCGCAGTGGACGCAGGGCAGTTACCAAGCCCGGGAGCTGGCGATGTCACGTATGCAGAGCGAGGCCGAGCGAGACGGCGGAACCGGGGTTGTGGGTGTGCATTTCGCCATCTCGAACTATGCGTGGGGACCGCACACGGTCGAGTTCTACGTCGCGGGAACGGCGGTGCGGCGCAACGGCGAGCCGCAAACCATCGCGCCGTCGTTCGTGCTTCCGATGAGTGATTGATGACCGGTTACGACCACGAACGCGTCAGCCGCGCCGTCGGGACGGCCCTGGCCGGGCCCGGCGGAGTTGGACTGGTGGTCAAGGTGTTTTGTGGACTGCCGGGAGTCGTTCTCACTCCGGCGCGGCGAGGCTTGTTCCGATCGCAACCAGAGCGGATCCAAATCGGCGACTGGCGGTACGAGGTGACCCAGGACGGCCGATTGAGCGCCGCGCACGTGGTGAACGGGATCGTTCTGGCCGACGAAATTCTCGCTGCCGGTGCCATCGGTCCACATGTCGCGCGTGCGCTCGGCCAGGTGGTGAGCAGTTACGGTTCGACCGTCATGCCCAACATCGATGCGGCCCTTGAGGTCCTAGAGGACGCCGGCCCCGGCTTCTGAATTTACAGTTGGGCCTGGTCGATCGCTAAGATCCAGCGGCTGAATCTCCACACGCCGTCGTGCTTGACCGCAGTGAACTCGTAGCAGCCCGTCAGATCGGGTGTGGGTGGGCCACCGTCGCGGATTGCGAATACCTGGACATAACAGCGGCCGGTCGCTTCCTCGGCGCTTTGGCTGTCAAACCAGAAGGAGTTCAGGGCGTGGCGTCTTTGGTTGTTTTGCGCCTTGAACTCGTCTTTCCTTACCGCGAGCAATTCCATCACCGTATCGACGCCCTGCGACACCGTGGTGCCGTCGTATAGCCGCAGGCCAAGCTCCGGTGACTCACTGAACAAGGCACGAAAGTCGTCCAGCTGGTTCTGGTCTTAGGTGTATGCGTACGCGCCGAACAAGTTGATGATCGCCAATCGGTCGGCGACGTCGAAGGCCACGCCGCCGACGTCCGCGACCGGCGCGGGTTGCCCATCCACCACTGCTTGCCCTCCTCAGTCTCCACCCCGCTGACGGTGAAAATGTCCTCGAATACTCTCATCCCGCGGCGAGTTCGAGTGCACTGTTGCGCCGCCGCGTATTGCCGATGCTGTCTGTCGTCACGTGTGCTGCCTGCGCACGAACGAAGTGGCGGCACGCAACACCCCGCGCAGTGCGTATACGGCGGCCACCACCGACAGCACGATCAGCAGGATGAACATAGCCAGCCAATTGGATCTCTGGTGGTCGACTTCCCACCAGACGATGGTGAACAACAGCGCGCAGAGGAAGAGCACAATGTCGCGCCAATTGCCCTGATATGACAGTGCGGCCCTGCGTAGCGCGCGGGTCCGGTCGGCGGCGTCGACCAGATCGTCGATGCGTGCATCGATGGTGCGCTGCAGGTCGGCACGTCTGGCCGCGGCGTCCGGCGGAAGCCGATCCAAGAGGTCCATGTCATCTTTGATCAGCCCTCGATAGTTCGGGCCTTTGAATTGCCCGGCCGCGATGGCCAGCATCGCGCCACCAAAAACGGGTGCACTGTTCAGTGCGATCTGTCCCAGACCAGCCACGTCTATTCCTCCTTCGGCTCAGGCCGTCAACGTCGGCTCGTTGAGGATCGCTGAAGCTGGTGAGCGAATCAACTGCTCAGCGTCTGGGTCTCGCCCGCGAATCCTGCGTTCTCCGTGGCAGCTCGAATATCGCCCGCGTAAGGCACGGTCGAATTCGATTGGCGGGGCAAGGGATTGGGCCCGCCGGCCGCATCGTGGCCCGGCACGACGGCAGAGGGGCGGCGCTGCGGGGTGGGACAGGTGATACGCGGAATGCATCCGCAGTTGAGGCCGATATAGCAACCTCCGCCGCCGGCGGGAACCGCGGGGAACGCGCCGCCGGGACTACCGGGAGCTGGCGGGGGTGCGGGAGTGACCGGCACGCTAGACGACGAGGCCGAAGAGGCCGAAGTCGGATGCTCGCCTGGGCCGTATCCGCCCGCGAATGGCAAGCGTGGCCACAGCACCGCACAGGGCGATCACCGTGCTGCCTTTGTGGTGGGTCGCAGTTGCTCACTGTACCCGCCGACCTGCGTCTTAGCCGGGCGGCGGCGGCACGATGCGCCGAATACGCAGCTGTTTCCCAGGATCAGGATGCTGCTGATGAGCTGCGCCGGGCTCGCGGCTCGGGGCTGTGCAGTGCGCCCATCGCACGGGCCAGCTGGGGATAGGCGATCGCAGGCCCGATCCATCGGGTCAGATAGCGCCGCAGATCGGCGCCGCTGCGAGGCGGTCGACCCGGGTCGGCAAGGAAGGAATGCACAACCCGGAGACAGAACTCCGCCAGTTCGTCGAGACCCGCCTCGTCGAAACCGTACTGCTCCCAATCCACGTCGTAGCGATGCAGCATCGAGCGCCCGAACGTTACGGCGGTGTCCGACATGATGGAGACTGTCCGGCCGGTGCGGTCGCGTTGACTGAGTACGAGGTCGGCTTGGTTGTCGGACGCCAGTTGTTCGACGGCGAAAGCCACTCCTTCTGTAATTGCGACGACCGGGTCGGTCATCCCCTTGACGTGGGTTGCCAATTGGCTTAAAAAGCCGTCGGCCGACCGCATTGCGGTTGCCACCCGCAACGCTTCGGTGCCGGGAAAGTAACGGTAGACGGTCTGGCGCGTCACACCGAGCGTCCGCGCCACATCGGCGATCCGCATCGCTGACCCGCGCTCGTCGATTATCTTGTCCGCGGCATCCAGAATGCGCTCGATCGCCTCCTCGTCGGAGGCCGGTGTATTGCCTGCCCAGCCGTGACTGCGCATGGCTGCATCATAACGGTCGTGCAGTGCAAATCATAAAACATCACCGCGAAGTTGAACGGGTGGCGTCAGCTTCCGGAGTCTGCTGTGCTGGAAAGGCTTTCGACGGCAATCTCTTTGGCCCAGCGATAATCAGCTTTGCCGGCCGGGGACCGCTGAACTTTGGCGGTGCGAATTATGGCCTTCGGCAGTTTGTAGCGCGCGACGTGTTGCTGGCAGGTGTCCAGCAGATCCTGGTCCGAGGGATCACGGCCTTCCCGAAGCTGCACGATCGCCACTACCTCGTTGCCCCAGCGTTCGGATGGGCGCCCGGCAACCACCACGTCGTAGACGTCGGGGTGCTCGGCCATCGCGGCCTCCACTTCCTCGGCGAAGATCTTCTCGCCACCGGAGTTGATGGTGACGGAATCACGGCCGAGCAGCTCGATGCGGCCATCGGCGAGGAATCGGGCCCGGTCACCGGGCACCGACCAGCGCACGCCGTCAATAACGGGGAACGTGCGGGCCGTCTTCTCGGCGTCGCCGAGGTAGCCGAGCGGAATCAGAGTGCGGCGTGCCAGCCATCCTTCGTCGCCTCCGGGGCCCATGACCCGGCTGAAATCGGCTGCGACAAAGGCGGTTTCGGAGCCCGGATTAAAGGTAGCCGTGGCGCTCGGTCCGGACTCCGTGGACATCATGTTCATCTGCATACCCGACTCCGAGGCGCCCACGGCGTCGATGATCAGCAGGTTGGGCAGCGCGGCGGCTATGCGGTTTCGGACGGCGGGGGTGAGTGGGGCGCCACCATTGCTGATCGACACGAGCCCCGACAGGTCATAGCTCCCCCGCTCGATCTCGTCGACGAGCGGGCGGGCGATCGCATCGCCGACGACCGGGATGCTCATGACGCGTTCGCGTTCCGCCAGCGCCAGAATCTGGTCGGCCCGGATGCTTTCAACGTCGTCGGGAATCGCCACCCAACCGCCCATCGTCATAATCTGAAACGAAGCCCACTGGGCCGCTCCGTGCATGAACGGCGGGATCAGCAGCAACGAGGCGAAACCGACGGCTTTTGCCGCACGTTCGGCAAGCTCGTCGTAGGACGCCAACGCGTCGTCGGTCCCGAAAGATCTTCCGCCCATTGAGGAAACGAATATGTCGTTCTGACGCCACAGCACACCCTTGGGCATTCCCGTGGTGCCGCCGGTGTAAAGAATGTACAGGTCGTCTCCACTGGGAGTGGGCATTCCGCTCGCGGGCGGCGGTGTGGCGACGATCGATTCGTAATCGACGGCGCCGGGCAGCAGAGGCTGGCCGGTGTGGTCGGCAACCTGGATCAGGAATTCCAGGTGGGGGAGTTGGTCGCGGATCGCCGCGACCCGTGGTGCGAATTCGGCGCTGTAGACCAGCGCCCGAGCCTTTGCATTGTCCAGCAGATAGACGAGTTCGGCTTCGACATAGCGGTAGTTGACGTTGAAGGGCGCGACGCGGGCACGATAGGCGCCGATCATAGATTCCAGGTACTCGTTGCCGTTACGCAAGTACAACCCGACGTGGTCCTGGCCGGATTCGTGACCCTGCAGGCGATCACGTTCGGTGTGACATCCCAAGCCCACAGACGCGAGGTAGTGCGCGACCCCGTCGACGCGGGCGTCCATCTGCGCGTACGTCCATTCCCGGCCCCGCCAGATCAGTACGCGATGATCGGGAAGTGTTTTCGCCAGCGTCGCGAATACAGTCGACAGGTTGAAGCCGCTGTCATCCATGAAACTCCTCGAAGTTCGTTGATTCTGTGTCGGGTGGTACCGGGCTCGCTTGGGCCTCAGTCATTTCAGGCAACGGATGCGCCCAGAATGAGGTTGACCGCCTCGTCGAGCTGCCCGGCGATTTCGTCGTAGCTGACAAACCGGGCCGTCATCAGGGCGCCGGCAAACGTCATTTGCAGTGTGGACTTCACCGCGCGCGGCCAACCCGGACCCAGCGCAGCACCGATCCGCCTGGACACCTCGTCGCCGATCTGCTCGCGCAGCGGCTTGACCGCCGGATCGTCGGCCATCAGGGCCGCGCCGCATGCGGTGGTCAGCTCGGGTTCGTCGGCGACCACGATCGCCATATCCCGCATGGTCGCGCTCACGCGTGTTTTGGTGGTGTCGTCGACGTCGGTATGCAGCGGAAGTGCCTGTAGGAGACGCAGGTACACCGCCGCCACCAGCGCGCTTTTCGACGGAAAGTAGGTGTAGGCGCTGGCCGGCGACACCCCGGCGCGGCTCGCGACCGCGCGCATCGTCAGGTTGGCGTACGACGTTTCGCGCAATTCCTGCAAGCCGGCGTCGAGCACCTTGCGGATCGTCTGCCCCGGCCGACGATCCGACCGGCGGCCCGCGCCAGGAGCGGTGCCGGTGGCGTCGGCAGAAGATGCCGCTTCTCTAGACACCAGTCCAGTGTAGGAAAGCGCAGGGACGTCCGACAACGGCCTGTAGCAATGGCGTGGGACCAGGCGATATGGCGATGAGTGTCGGCTTTTCGCGGCTCGCTTGCGTCTTGCTCGGTGGAGCACCAAATCCTGTCCTTGGCCCCAACGACAGACATGTGTCCAGAATTTTGGCGACCGGTTGGCGAACTTGGGCTCGCGGCTCTCGCATCGGTCAGCTTCGGTTATCCCCGACCCGTAGGGTGGCGCCTGTGACCGGGGAGGACCGGCACCGCTGGGACGAGCGGTACGCAAGCGAGGAACCCGCGTCGGTAGCTGCGGTCGAGCCGCCCAGCGTCCTCGCGGCCTACGCAGACATGTTCCCGACCAGCGGAAAGGCACTCGATCTGGCTTGCGGCCGGGGACTCGGCAGTGTCTGGCTGGCGAGGCGAGGCCTAGACGTGTTCGGGATCGACATCTCCTCGGTGGCCATCAACCAGGCGCGAGATCTGGCCCGGCGCAGCCGGGTCGAGGATCGCTGCCGGTTTGAGGTGGTCGATCTTGACAAGGGTCTGCCGCCCGGCGCGCCCGTCGACGTCATCCTCTGCCACAAATTTCGGGACCGCCGCCTCGACCGGGCCATCGTTGAGCGTCTGGCACCCGGCGGGCTACTGGCGATCGCGGTGCTCAGCGAAGTCGACGCCAGCCCGGGGCCATTTCGCGCTGCTGCTGGCGAGTTACCCGCCGCATTCGCCGACCTCAACCTCGTTGCCGCCGGCGAAGCGAATGGATATGCCTGGCTCCTGGCGCGTGCGTGACGGCCAGGTTTTGAGCCTGCGCGCATGACCAGTGGTCAGAGACGGCCGACACCCATGGCTTCGAACCGTCGTAAAGTCCAGCACGTGTTTGCCGAAATATGGCCTGCGAAGCCAAAAAATATGCGAACCTGACCCGATATTCGGGGTGGATGAATTCAGAGGGTAACAATGTCCGAGCTTTTTCCGACATACCGCGCGAGCTGGGAAACAAACCAGCATCGAGTAAGCACGCTGGCGAATTACTGGCAAAGGAAGCGACCCCGAACCAAGAACGTTGGGCCCGAGAGCATCAGGTCGATCGTGAATACTGGAACAAGCTAGGCGATGCGGGGCTGCTCGGGCTGGACTTGCCCGAGCGGTTTGGTGGAGCCGAAGGCGACTTCGGTCTTTCGGCGATCGTCGCCGAAGAATAGGCGCTGGCGAACGACACCGCGTCGGGCTGGATCGTACACTCGCCGATCGGCGCGCATTACATCAACACCTACGGCACCGAGGACCAGAAGCAGCGGTGGCTGCCCAAAGTCATCAGCGGGGAGGCGGTGCTGGCGATCGCGATGACCGAACCGGGTGCCGGTTCTGACCTGCAGGGGATACGCACCACCGCGGTTCGCGACGTCTCGCACTACGTGATCAACGGTTCGAAGACCTTCATTTCCAACGGGTCTCACTGCGGCGACACAAGCGAAATCATGAAGGAAATCATCAGCCGCTCGCTGTAGCACGTCCCCGGCCTCGGGTAGTGTCACGAGGATGGAACGGCGCGTCCTCGAAGCGGTCATCTATGAACGCGAACCACCGATCGCACGGATCATCCTCAATCGGGTAGACAAGGCCAACACCAAGGATGCGGTACTGGTCACCGAAGTAGACGAGTGCCTGCACGAAGCCGACCGCGACAAGGAGATCAAGGTCGTCATCCTCAAGGCCAATGGAAAGGGCTTCTGCGGCGGGCATGTCGCCCGTTGGGAACCGGACGAAAATCCCTATCCCGATTTCGGAAACACGTTCGAGGACCTGTACAAGGGCACCGCTGACCTGTTCCTGTGGCCGACGCTGTACCTGTGGGAGTTCCCTAAGCCGACCATCTCCCAGATTCACGGTTACTGCATGGGAGGCGGGATCTATCTCGGCCTGCTGACGGACTTCTGTGTGGCGTCCGAGGACGCGTATTTCCAGATGCCGCTTGCCCAGAGCCTCGGGGAACCCGGCGGGCACACCATGATCGAGCCGTGGCTGATGATGAACTGGCACCGCACCATGGACTGGCTGTTGCTGGCGCCGACCCTGTCCGCGCAGCAAGCCCTCGACTGGGGTCTGCTGAATAGGGTGGTGCCGCGCGAAGACCTGGAGGACACGGTCGAGGAGATGGCACGCAAGATCGCGCAGATCCCGTTGACCACGCTGATGGCGGTGAAAAGCAACGTGAAGCGTGCCTGGGAATTGATGGGAATGCGGGTGCACCTTCAGGTCAGCCACATCTTGACGAACATGGTCGGCGCCGCATCCGATGTCCAGGCGCGGCGGGCCGAACTCATGCAGTCGGGCATGAAGCCGCGCGAATTCGTCGACAAATTCGATCCGCCGCCAACGTGACGGTGCAGTCAAATTCGAGGCCGAGCGTGACTGCATCGTCACGCTCGACGAGACGGCGCTGGGCCTAGCGGCTCGTCTCGCCGGCGACCCTGCGGCCGGCGGCGTGCCGGGCGGCCACGTAGCCGAAGACCATCGTGTAGGCGATGCTTCCGCCCGCTCCGAGATAGTTTCGGCCCATCACCGTCGCGGTGATGTTGCCCGTCGCGTACAGCCCCTCGATCACGCGGTCGTTCTCGTCGAGGACCTGCGCGTACTCGTTGGCGACCAGCCCTCCACACGTTCCGACATCGGCGGGAACAACCCTCGTGGCGTAGTACGGCGCCCGGTCGAGTGGCCCGAGCGCGGCGTTCGTGCGGTACCCGGGATCACCCAGGCAGTCGTTGTACGCCGACTGGCCGCGGCCGAAGTCGGGGTCGAGGCCCTTGGCCGCAAAACCATTGAAGCGCTTCACCGTCTGCTCCAGCGTGCCGGCCGGCACCTCCATCTGGTGCGCGAGATCGGCGATGGTTTTACCTCGCAGGACCGCGCCCCGCTCGATCAGTTCTTCGGGGAGGCTGCGTTTCTTGAACGGGTTCGCTCCCGAGACGTATCTATGTATGTAGCCCTCGTCGAAGACCATCCAGCACGGCACCGCCTTGTTCGCGTACATCGCCTTGCCGACCTCGACGTATGAGTTCGACTCGTTGCAGAACCGCCTGCCGCTGCCGTCGACGTAGATGGCCCCGGGCCGCTGCCGACCGCTTCCGAGCGCCCTTGCGGCGTCACCTCCGTCGGCGATGAAAATCGATGGCAGCCACCAGGCCTCATCCATCAGATCGGTTTTGGCGCCAAGCCGGATCGCCGTCTCCAGCACCTCGCCCGTGTCGCCTGCGTTGGCGATCGACCACCGCGCCTCATTGGGCTGGTCGCCGCTGTAGCGGCGGCGCATGTCCGCGTTGCGGCTGAAGCCGCCTGCAGCGAGCAGGACGCCCTTGCGCGCCTCGATATTCAGCGATGCGCCGTTACGAGTAACGCGCGCGCCGACGACACGGCCGTCGTCGACGATCAGGTCCTGCATTGCGGCGTCGATCCAGATCGGCGGCTCGCCGCGCAGGTCGATCAGCGCCTTGAGCAGCTGACCAATGAGTGAGGCACCGTTGGTGAGGAGCTCTTGACGACGCAGCTTGGCCGCCCTGGTACGCGCGAACACCCTCGTCGCCACGGCGAAGGCCCGCGGCGATCGATTGAAGTACTGCACCGCGCGCAGCTCGTTCGTCTTGAGGACGAACCCGCCGTAGCTCTTGGCCATCGAGGGCTGGACCTTGTCGCTCCAGTTGCCCAGTGCTGCCGCGTCGTACGGGATGCCCTCGATCGCGCGGCCAGCTTCGTTGCCGCCCTTGTGATTCGGGTAGTAGTCGCTCCAGCCCGGGCACCGCACGAGCCGAACGCCCTTGCGCATCAAGAAGTTGATCATCTCGTAGCCCGCGGTGAGGAACATCTCGCGGCGTGCCGGCGATGAGGGCTGGCCGATGTCGCCGACCACGTCGTCGAAGTACGCCAGACCATCCTCGTGCGAGTCCGGGATACCGTCCGCGCGCATCAGCGGGTTGTTCGGCAACCACACCATGCCACCGGAAAGTCCCGTGGAACCCCCCACCAGAGCCTGCTTCTCGATCACCAGCGGCTCGATCCCGGAGTCGAGCGCCGCCAGCGCGGCCACCATGCCGCCTCCGCCGCTTCCCGCGATGAGCAGGTCGACGGAGCGGTCCCACTGCGTGGTCATCATGCCTCCGAAGCGGCGGTAAGGCCGAGATCGGCGATCGGAACGTCGATTGTGGTGTTGGTCTTCTGGATCGCGGGCACCAGGGCGTCATAAGGCAGGCCGGCAAGGAAACCGTCGATGACGCGTTCGAAGTTCGAGATCAATCCTTCGATCCGGCTGGACAAGCGCATGTATTCAAAGCCCTTGGAGTGCAATCCTTTTTGCTGCTTGGGCAGATTGGAGAAGTCCTGGGCGGGGATCGGCGGCCAGCGCGGGTCGTCGGGTGACATGGGCTCCGGTGGTGTCGGTCTCCCGGTGACTTGGTCAGGTGGAATGCGGGTGAGTGACCAGATCTCGAACAGCGTCTCCTCGGGACCAAGCGGACGGATCCGGTACGAGGAGGCGCTGCTGTACTGGGGTAGCAGAAAGTAGTGCGGGAAAGCGAAATTGATGGCTTCGACGATGCCGCGCCGCTGCAACTCGTTGAGGTCGGGGATGTCACAGCCCCGGGCCCGATGCCATTGGACGATGGCGTCGTTGAGGGTGCTGCGCCACAGGGCCATCGCCGCCGTGGGATCGGCCGGGAGCTCCATGTCCTGCAAGCCCTCGGCGATGCGTATGTCGTTCTCGTGGGTCATGCCGGCCATGCCTTCGCCCAGGGTGCGCATGAAGTACAGGTTGGTCTGGGCCAGGCCCTGTGGTTTGGACGACGAGTTGGGCTGCGAGGATGGCAGCAGCTGGGGGTGGGTCTGCGGGACGTGGTAGCCCTCCATGAATGCGGCCGTCGCCAGCTTCCAATTCACCGGAAGCCGGCACGACTGCCACCACTCGACGCGCAGCGACTCCACCTTCCAGGCGTCATAGATGGACGCGAACGGCTCGAAGCAGTCGCGTAGCGGCGGGGCGTCGTCGTCGAGGTTGATCCACGCACACCCACCCCACAACTCACATCGGACCGAAACCAGGCGGAGATCCTCCGGGCTGAGGTTGTGCTCGTTGAACTCCTCGGGCCGTAGCACGAAGGTGTTGTGTCCGTCGATGCCCCAACACCAGCCGTGGAAGGGGCAAACGAAGGTGCGCCGATTCCCGTTGCCTTCCACCAGCTTTACGCCGCGATGGCGGCAGGCGTTGTGATAAGCGCGAACGTTTTCGGCGTCCAGGCGGACCACGATCACGGACTCGTCGAGAATCTCGTATTCGACGTAGTCGCCGGGCTTGGGGATCTCCTCGAGGCGGCATGCCATCTGCCACACCCGCGGCCAAAGCATCTCGTTTTCGAGCGCGTAGAACTCCGGGTCGTAGTACCGCTGCTTGGGGATCCGGTCGGCCGTTCGAACCGCCCATGGCACCGGAAGCGAAGTCCAGTTCACTTCGGTTTTGTCGGTGCTCACCATCTAGTACCCCTTATCCGTGCGGGTCACAGGATCCGTGACGCCCGCCCCTGCCAAAAGCGTTCGCGGATGCGTCTCTTGTAGAGCTTTCCGTTCGGGTCCCTGGGCAGCTCCGGATCGAATTCGACGCTGCGCGGGCACTTGTAGCCCGCCAGATGGGTTCGGCAGTATTCGATGAGCTCGGCCTCGAGGTCGGGCCCCGGCGTGACGCCGTCGGCCGGCTGCACGACCGCCTTGACCTCCTCGCCGAACTCGTCGTTGGGCACGCCAAACACCGCGGCATCAACGAGTTTGGGATGCATGACCAGAAGGTTCTCCACCTCCTGGGGGTAGATGTTCACCCCGCCGGAGACGATCATGAACGTCGATCGGTCGGTCAGGTACATGTATCCGTCCTTGTCGACGTAACCCATGTCGCCCAAGGAGCGCCACCCGCGTTCGTTGGACACCGACGCGGTCTTCGCGGGGTCCTTAAAGTATTCGAAGTCGGGTCCACCCTCAAAGTAAAGCTCGCCGGACTCCCCGACGGGAAGCTCCTCTCCGTCCTCGCCTACCACGTGCACCGGAGCCATCGGTATGCCGACCGAGCCGGGGTGGGCGAGCCAGTCCTGCGGGCCGATCGTAGTGCCAGCGAACCCCTCAGTGCCCCCGTAATATTCGTGAATGACTGGTCCAAGCCACTCCATCATCTTGTGCTTGACGTCCACCGGGCACGGGGCGGCCGCGTGGATCACGCACCTCAGGCTCGACACGTCATACTTTTGCCGGACGGCCTCCGGCAGCTTGAGCATCCGCACGAACATTGTCGGCACGAACTGGGCGTGGGTGATGCGGTGGGTCTCGATCAGCCGCAGGACGGTCTCGGCGTCGAACTTGCGCATGATGATCGACGCGGCCCCCACGCGGTTCACCGCCATCGTGTAGTTCACCCCGGCGGCGTGGTACATCGGCGCGGGGGACAGATACACGCTCGATTGATCCATCCCATAGTGGTGGATCAGCGCCATCTCAAGAACCGACTGCGCCCATGAGCCGTTGCCGTCGGCCGGGAGCGGCCGGCGGACCGCCTTGGGCCTTCCGGTGGTACCCGACGAGTACAGCATCTCGGACCCGTCCGACAACGGTGGCGCATCGCCGGCCGCGGAGAGGGCGTCCGCATAGGACTGCCAGCCGGGCAACTCGCCCCCGACCGCGATGTGGACACCGATTCCCGTGTTGACCTCCCGCACGTGTGCCGCGAGGTCAGCCCCGGAAGGCCCCGAAGCGTCGGTAATATCTAAGAAAACCGCCTTGGCGTCGGAATCGTCGATCACGTAGGCAATTTCGTCGGGGGTGAAGTGCGTGTTGACCGCGGTGTAGTAGAGCCCGGAAAGCTGGCAACCCCAGGTAATTTCGAAGAACTCCGGTCGGTTCGTCAGCACCAGGGCCACGCCGTCGCCGCGGCGCAACCCGGCCTCGTGCAGCACCGCGGCGACCCGTTGGCTCTTGGCATACAGCTCGCCGTACGAGATCGCGCGGCCGTCGATGATCAGCGCCGGCGATAGCGCGGCCGTGATCGCGTGGTCGGCGATGTTCACCATCAGGCCCCAGAAAACCTAAGCGGTGGGTGTCGCGCCGTCGGTCGATGCGGCCGCCGCGGCTGCCTGGCGCCGGGCTTGCTCGGACGGCAGCACCTTGTCCTTGAAGACCGTCTGAATCAGCTGCTGTACATCCTTGCTGATCGACGCGAGCGCGACCAGGTCGTTGGAGCTCTGCCAGTGCACCCGCATGCCCATCAGCTCCCAGGCCCGTTTGAGGTTCGCCTTGGTCGCCAGCAGTGTCGTCATCGGTGCCTGGGCGATATGACGGGCGATGGCCTCGGCGCGGTCCTCGAGTTGGTCGCGCGGGACCACCTCGTTGACCAGACCGACCTCCAGCGCCTTCTTCGCGTCGATGACCTCGGCGAGGTACAGGTAGTAGGCGGCGCGCCGCCAGTTCATGAAGACCCATGGCTCGATGGAGCATTCGCCGGACGGCATGCCGAAGCCCTGCAGGGGCGGGTAGGAGAAGTAGGCGTCCTCGGAGGCGATGACGATGTCGGTGGTCAGCCCGTAATGGGTGCCGCCACCGACGCAGTAGCCGTGCACCGCGGCGATGGTCGGCTTGCAGAACTCCCACAGGTTCAGGATCGGTTTGACGAACAGGTCGGTCTGCGGCTTCCACGGTGTGCCCATGACCTTGGCGCCCTCGACGAACGCCGGGTAGTCCACCGCGTTGTTGCCGATCGCGTGTCCCGAGCAGAAGCCCTTGCCGTTGGCCTTGAGGATCAAAACCTTGATGTCGTAGTCGCGGTCCGCGTCCAGCAGCGCGGCGTCGACTTCCTCGGCCAGTTTCTGGTCCTGCGCGTTGGCTTTCTCAGGCCAGTTCAGGATGACGCGAGCGATCGGGCCTTCTTTTTCGTAGACGATTCTTTCGCGGGTCTCGTTGAGATCCATTGTCAGCCTCTACCTTTCGTTAGGAAGTGATGACGCCGATTTCGGCGCCGATGTCGTAGGTGGTCCCGATTTGCCCCGTCCACTGCACGGTGCCCGAAGCTCCGGCTTCGATCTCTTGTTCTGCCTTCTCGGTGGCGATCACGTAGAGCGGAGTGCCCTCCTCGACGTGCTCGCCCGCGTCGACGATAAAGTCGGTGAGCTCCGCTTCGGAGACCGCCACCGACACCCGCGGGATGCGAATGATGAAGTCAGCCACGCACGTTGGCCTTCTGTAGGCTGCGTTGCACCGCTTCGACGACGCGCGCCGGCGACGGGTACACCTGCGCTTCGAGCGCGGCAGCGGCCGGGTTGGGGACGAACCTCGCGCCCACCCGCTCGATGGGTGCGGCCAGCTCGCCGAACAGCTCGGACTGCAGGATCGCGGCGATCTCTGCTCCGGGCCCGGCGAATTGCACCGCGTCGTGCACGATTACGGCCCTTCGGGTACGGCGGACGGAGTCGACGATCGTCTCGACGTCGAGGGGAACCAGCGTGCGCAGGTCGACGACCTCGGCGCTCACACCCTGCTCGACCAGCGTGGCCGCCGCCGCGAGCGCATCGTGCACGCTGCGCCCATAGCTGATCAGCGTCACGTCGGTGCCGGGTCGCTTGATGTCGGCCTGCCCCAGCGGAATTGAGAACCCGGGGTCGGTGGGGACTGGTCCCTTCTTGCCTTGCAGGCGAATTGTTTCGATGAATAGGCAGGGATCCTCATCGAAGATCGCAGTGGTCAGTAGGCCTTTGCCGTCGCGCGGGGTGGAGGGCACGATCACCTTCATCCCGGGAATGTGCATGAACCACGCCTCGAGGCTCTGCGAGTGCGTCGCGCCGGTGGCCAGTCCGGCGTAAACCTGGGTGCGGATGGTGATCGGCGCCGTCGTCCGCCCTGCGGTCATGAATCGCAGCTTGGCGGCGTTGTTGATCAACTGGTCGGCGGCGATGCCGATGAAATCCATGATCATGATCTCGGCGACCGGCAGCATCCCGTCTATCGCCGCGCCGATCGCCGCGCCGACGATCGCGGCTTCCGAGATGGGTGTGTCCAGCACCCGGTCGTGGCCGTACTTCGTCGACAACCCCGCCGTCGGTCCGGACGCACCGGGGTCGGCGATGTCCTCGCCGAGCAAGAACACGCGGTCGTCGGCCTTTAGCGCCTCGTCGAGCGCGAGATTCAGCGCCTCGCGCATCGTCATCTCTTTTTCTTGCATGTCCTCACACCGGGAACTTGATCGGGGTCGCGTACACGTCGCGGTCGAGTTCATCGATCGACGGGGCATCAGCGCTCATGACCGTCTGCAAGGCGGATTCCACCGTCGCGAGCGCCTCGTTGTCGATGCGGTCGAGCTCGTCCTCGCCAATGCCGGCTTCGGTGAGGTGGCTGCGGAAGCGTGGCACCGGATCGGCCGCCATCGCCGCGGCCAGTTGATCCTTGGGTATGTAAAGCATCCGGTCACCAAAGTAGTGGCCGCGGAAGCGGAATGTCACGCACTCGATGAACGTCGGCCCGCCGCCGGAGCGCGCTCGCTGCAGCGCTTCGTCCAGCGCGGCTTTCACGGCCAGCGGGTCGTTGCCGTCGACGCGAACACCCGGCATGCCGTAGCCGGCGGCCCGTTCGGCGACGTGCTCGAGCTTCATCGTTTCCGAGGTCGGCGTCATCTCGGCGTAGAGGTTGTTCTGGCACACCAACACGAGTGGCAGATCCCACAGGGCGGCCATGTTGGCCGCCTCGTGGAAGGAGCCGGTGTTGGTGGCGCCGTCGCCGAAGCTGACCACCGTGACGCGGTCCAGCCCTTTGCGTTTGGCGGACATCGCCAGCCCCACCGCCACCGGCGGTCCGGCGCCGACGATC
Source organism: Mycobacterium sp. (assembly GCF_052144515.1). Classification (GTDB taxonomy): domain Bacteria; phylum Actinomycetota; class Actinomycetes; order Mycobacteriales; family Mycobacteriaceae; genus Mycobacterium. Next base: position 59,230 of record NZ_JBKQQD010000178.1, read on the forward strand.
CCGGTCGAAAGCATCACTCCCTTATCGGGGTTGGCGATGTGCATGGTGCCGCCTTTGCCGCGGCTGGCGCCGACCGAGCGCCCCATCATCTCGCCGTAGATCTCCTCGAGCGGGACACCCTTGCCGATGAGATCGTGCAGCCCGCGGTAGGTCGTCACCAGCTGGTCGTCGGGTCGCAACGAGACACCCATCGCGGCGGCGATCGCCTCCTGGCCACGCGACGGCCAGTAGACGCACATGAACTCCCCGGTGCCGATGCCCTTGGACAGCCGGTCATCGGCCGCCTTCATCAGCACCATCAGCTCGTAGATCCGGCGCAGAGTTTCGTCGGAGTGATCCTCGCTCACTGCGCCACTCCATTCCCGTTGCGGGGAAGCATGATTCGTTTCACTGCTGTCACGCGCCCGACCATGGCTTGACCTTGAGGAAACCGCCGGCGTCGACGCGCAGCTGCTGTCCGGTGATGTAGCGTGCCGCGTCGGAGGCGAGGAACAGCACGGCCTCGCTGATGTCCTCGGGTTCGACGTAGGGGACCGGCATCGCCTGCACCAGCGGGAAGACCGGTTCGGCGTCCTCGCGGGTCGGGTTCTTCAGATCGGGCCGGAAGGCCCGGTACATCGGCGCACTGTGCAACATGTCCGTGTTGACATTCGTCGGGTGCACCGCGTTCATCCTGATGCAGAAAGGCGCGAGTGCCCGGGCAAAATCGTTGACGTAATGCGCGGCAGCGAGTTTCGCGAATGCGTATCCGGCTCCGCCGGGACCGCCGTCGATGCCGGTGGTGTTCATCGACGACATGAATGCAGCGTTGGAGCCCGTCACGATGATCGATGCACCCGCTTGCAGGTGTTTGAGGCTCGCGTGCACGAGATTGAGCACGCCGACCAGGTCGACGTCGACAGCGTCGGCAAAGGCCTTGGGTGGCAATCCCGCGGTGAGCGGACAGATGCCCGCGTTGGCGATCACGATGTCCAGATGCCCGAATTCGGCGACGCCCTCGTCGATGGCGGTCGACAGCGCCGCGCGGTCCCGGACGTCGGCGATCGCGGTGAACGCGCGCTGCCCTTCCTTCTCTACCAGTCGCGCGGTCTCGTCGAGATCCTCCGGCCGGGCCAGGGGGTACTCGTTGGTGTCGATGTCCTCGCACAGATCCACCGCGATGATGTCGGCTCCCTCGGCCGCGAGCAGTCGCGCGTGCGAACGCCCCTGACCGCGCGCGGCTCCGCTGATCACGGCCACCTTGCCCGTCACCCTGCCCATAGCCCGTCCTTTGTGCCAGTGCCTATAATTCGCCTTTTCGGCTCGACCCCGTTCGGGGTCCAAAGCCGTTCGCTGCCAAAGCGTCTGGGGCGGTCGGGAAGCCGGGACGAGTCGGCCGGCGCGGGGTCGCGCCACGCGCGCACCGCATGGATCGGGATCGGACCAATGGTCGGCTCCATCGCATCTCTTCCACGAAATACTGCCACGCGCAAACTGGGCGCAGCTGCAGCCGGGCTAACAGTATTCCCTACAGTAACTAGAATATCTAAAATAGCAAGAAAGCCCGCGACCGAAGGGTGGCATGGAAATGGTTGGGTCAGGCGTGCTCAGCGGTGTCCGGGTCATCGAACTGGCGTCGTGGACCTACGTGCCGTCGGCGGGTGCCGCTCTGTCGGACTGGGGCGCCGACGTCATCAAGGTCGAAGGCGTCGCCTCGGGTGATCCGGGGCGGGCCTTGGTCGTCGGCGGTTTCACCCGCGAAGCCGCCCGCGTTGACGCCGACTTCATCCTCGAATTGGGCAACCGCGGAAAGCGCAGTATCGCGATCGACATCAAAACCGAGACCGGCAGGGAGTTGTTCGGCCGTCTGTTGGCCACTGCGGATGTCTTCCTGACCAATTGGCTGCCCGGGGCGCTGGAGCGGGCCCGGCTCACCGTCGAGGACATCCGCGCGTTCAACCCGAAGATCATCATCGCGCGCGGCACCGGCCTCGGGGTGCGCGGCCCGGACCGCAATCACGGTGGCTTCGACGCCGCCACCTACCTGGCGCGTGGCGGGGTCGCGTACACCCTCACCCCGTTCGGGACCGAAACGCCCGCCGTCCAGGGCCCGGGGTTCGGCGACCTACAAGGCGGAGCGACGCTGGCCGGCGGCGTGTGCGCCGCGTTGTTCCACCGGGAACGGACCGGCGAGCCGACCATCGTCGACTCCTCACTGCTGGCGCAGGCGATGTGGGCCATCGCGCCGTCGATTTCGGCCGCCGACTTTTTCAACATCGACGGCATTCCCGGCGCACCGCCCGGCTTGGCCATTAATCCACTGGTGAACCGGTACAAGACCAAAGACGGCAGATGGATTCAGCTGGTCTTTCTGCAGCCCGACAAATTCTGGGCCGGCTTCTGTGAGCGCATGGGTCTGGGGGAGTTGGCCACCGACGAGCGATTTGTGCCGTCCAGCAACCTAATAGCCAACGCGGCCGAAGCGACCGCAATTTTCGCGACCGCTTTTGCCAGCCGCGACCTCGCCCATTGGCAGAAGGCGCTCGAAGACGAACCGGGTGTGTGGGCCGCGCTCGCGACGCCGCGAGAAACGCTCAATGACCCGCAGGTCGAACCCAACGGCTATGTGGTGACAAATGTCGACGACGATGGCGAGAAATACCGGATTGTCGCGGCGCCGGTGCAATTCAACGAAACCCCGCCGGCCCCCGCGCGTGCCCCTGAGCATGGGCAGCACACCGAGGAGATTCTGCTGGAGCTCGGCATGGACTGGGACGACATCGCCAAGGCAAAGGATCTCAAAGCCATACTGTGAGGCCGTTTGCGAATTTGCTGGCGATATAGCTGAAACGTTCCCGGGTCGCAGGGCGAAACGCAGGGTAGGAGTAGCGGAAATGCGGAGTGCGCTGGCCCGATAGCGATACCCTTTGCCGAGGATTCAATGGCGACCGGGTGCCCGCCGGGTTTCCTTGAAACAGCGGGGGTCCGGCGGCTCGGGCGCGGCGGCGACTGCCACGGTCACTGGAGCCGGCACTGGTGGCGCCGGCGGCAACGGTGCCCCTCCTGTTCGGCAACGGCGGCGCCGGCGGGGCAGGCGGCCAGAACGCGGCGGCGACTGGGGCCGGCAATGGTGGCGCCGGCGGGGCCGGCGGGTGGCTTTCGGCAACGGTGGCGCCGGGGCGGATGGCGGTGCCGGATCGACGGGCGGAGCCGGCGGCGCGGGTAACGGTGGCAACGCCCGGTTGATCGGCAACGGCGGTGACGGCGGCAACGGTGTCGTCGGCGCTCAGGGCGGCAAAGGCGGCACCGGCGGGCTGTTGTTCGGCCAGTACGGGACTAACGGGACGCCGTAGCCGGAGTGCCCGGCGGTACGACAATGCCGGCACGGCCAACGGCGAACGGTGTCAACCCGGCCTACACGGCGGGATGTTCAGTAGGGTAACGGCGTGCACGAGGTGACCGATCACGGGCGACGATCGGACACGCCGGCGGGACTGGACGCGCAAAGCCGGCTGCGCCGCTACGAGGAGGCCTTCGCCGACCACGATGCGCCGTTCGCGTTCGTGGACCTCGACGCGATGTGGGGCAATGCCGAGCAAATGCTCGCACGCGCGGGCGACAAGCCGATCCGGGTGGCGTCGAAGTCGTTGCGCTGTCGGCCGCTGCAGCGCGAAATCCTCGATGCCAGTGAGCGTTTCGACGGGCTGATGACGTTCACCCTGCGCGAGACGCTCTGGCTCGCGGGGCTCGGTTTCTCCAACCTGTTGCTCGCCTACCCGACGACCGACCGCGCGGCGATGCGCGAGCTCGGCGAGATAACCGCCGAGGACCCCGACGGCGCGCCGATCGTGATGGTCGACAGTGTCGAGCACCTCGACCTGATCGAGAATGCGACCGGCAAGCCGGTGCGCGTGTGTCTGGACCTTGATGCTGGCTACTGGCGTGCCGGGGGGCGAGTGAAGATCGGCCCCAAGCGCTCGCCGTTGCACACGCCGGAACAGGCGCGCGCGCTAGCGGTGGAGATAGCCCGACGGCCGACGCTCCAACTCGTCGCGCTGATGTCCTACGAGGGTCACATCGCGGGCTTCGGCGACAACGTGGCCGGCAAGCGCATCCAAAACGCCGTCGTCGCGTGGATGCAGCGCCAGTCGATCGCGGAGTTGCGCGAGCGCCGCGCCCGCGCTGTTGAACTCGTGCGCGAGGTCGCCGACCTCAAGATCGTCAACGCCGGCGGCACCGGCGACCTACAGCTGGTCGCACCGGAGCCGGCGATCACCGAGGCGACCGCGGGCTCTGGGTTCTACGCGCCGACGCTGTTCGACTCGTATTCGACCTTCACATTGCAGCCGGCGGCGATGTTCGCACTACCGATATCTCGCCGCCCCGACGCAAAGACCGCAACCGCGCTCGGGGGCGGGTACCTGGCAAGCGGAGTCGGTGCGAAGGACCGCATGCCGACGCCCTACCTGCCGACCGGGCTGAAGCTCGACCCGATGGAGGGCACCGGCGAGGTCCAGACCCCGCTGAATGGCGACGCAGCCCGAAGGCTGAAGGTTGGCGACAAGGTCTATTTCCGCCACACGAAGGCCGGCGAATTGTGTGAGCGTTTCGACTGCCTACATCTGGTGCATGGCGCGCAGATCGTCGACACCGTCCCGACGTATCGGGGTGAGGGGCGCACATTCCTCTGATTGGTGAAAGGCCGCGCAAGTTCAACGCGCGCGCGAAAAGGAGCTGCCATGACCGCGATCACCGCATTGCCGACCGAGCTGGACACAATGCGCGAGGTTGTCGAGACGCTCGCGCCAATCGAGCGCGCCGCCGGCGCGCCGGGCGAGCAGGAGGCGGCCAGGTGGATCGTCGAACGCCTGGGTGGAGCGGGCGCGCAGAACGCGCGGATCGAGGAGGAGCAGTACTTCGACGGCTACCCGCGGCTACACGTCAAACTGTCGGCGATCGGGGTGGCCGCCGGCCTCGCGGGCCTGATCAGCCGTCGCTTGCGGGTCCCCGCCGCACTGGCGGGGTTGGGTGCCGGACTGGCGATCGCGGACGACTGCTCGAACGGGCCGCGCGTTGCGCGCAGAGCGACGGAAAAGTCCCGGACGACATCGAACGCCGTGGCTGAGGCGGGTGATCCCGCGGGCGAGCTGACGGTCGTCGTGTGCGCCCATCACGATGCCGCGCATACCGGCAAGTTCTTCAACCCCGCCCTTCAGCAATTTGTCGTCCAGCGATTTCCCGGGATCGTCGAGCGCATAGACACCTCGCCGCCTAACTGGTGGCCACCGATCCTCGCGCCCGCGCTGGCCGGCGTCGGCGCGCTGCGCGGCAGCCGCAAGATGATGATCGCGGGGGCCGCAATGAGCGCGATCGCGGCCGCCGCCTTCGCCGACATTGCCCGCAGCCCGGTCGTCCCCGGGGCCAACGACAACCTGTCTGCCGTCGCGCTGCTCGTCGCATTGGCCGAGCGGCTGCGCGAACGGCCGGTGAAAGGCGTGCGGGTGCTGCTGGTGTCGCTGGGCGCCGAGGAAACACTGCAGGGTGGCATCTACGGATTCATGGAGCGCCGCAAGCGCGAGCTCGACCGTGACCGCACGTATTTTTTGAATTTCGACACAATCGGCTCGCCCGACCTGATCATGCTCGAGGGCGAGGGCACGACGGTGATGGAGGACTACTTCCACCGTCCGTTCCGCGATCTGGTCGCACGGGCCGCCGAGCGCGCCGACGCGCCGCTGCGCCGAGGCCTGCGCTCGCGCAACAGCACCGACGCGGTGCTCATGAGCCGCGCGGGCTACCCAACCGCATGCTTCTCCTCGATCGACCGCCACAAGACGCTGTCGAACTACCACCTGATGTCGGACACTCCCGAGAACCTGGACTACCGGACAGTGATGCACGCGGTCAGCGTCGCCGAATCCGTAGTGCGGGAGTTGGTGCGGTGAGCCCGCGATGGGGCAACTGGGCCCGCGAGCAGTTCTGCGCACCATCGGCGATCGTGCTGCCGACCTCGGAGGCCGAGCTGGTCGAGGTGGTGGCGCGCAGCGCGCAGTGCGGCGAGCGCGTGCGAGCCGTCGGCACCGGACACTCGTTCACCGACTGTGCATGCACGGACGGAGTGATGATCGACATGACCGGCCTGCAGCGGGTCATCAGCGCCGATCCGGCGAGCGGGCTGGTGACGATCGAGGGTTGCGCCAAGCTGCACACGCTCGGTTCGCAATTGGCCCAGCGCGGCCTCGGGCTAGAAAACCAGGGCGACATCGATGCGCAGTCGATCACCGGCGCCACCGCGACCGCGACACACGGAACGGGGGCGCGGTTTCCGAATCTGTCGGCGCGGATCGTCTCACTGCGGCTCATCACCGCCGCCGGTGACGTGCTAACTCTGTCGGAAGGTTCGAAAGGTGACGACTACCTCGCCGCGCGAGTGTCGCTGGGTGCGCTAGGGGTGATCTCCCAGGTCACCGTCCAGGCCGTGCCGCTGTACACGTTGAACCGCCGCGACGAACGACGTGCACTGACCGAGACGCTGGAACGCCTCGACGAATATGTCGATGGCAACGACCATTTCGAGTTTTTCGTATTTCCCTACGGGGACACGGCTTTGACGCGCACCACTCGCCGCAGCGATGAGGAGCCCACACCGACGCCGACGTGGAAACGCAGGCTCAGCGAGGACTTTGAAAACGCTGGCCTGAGCCTGATCTGCCAGACCGGCCGGCGCTTGCCGGGTGCGGCCCCCAGACTCAACCGTCTGATGACAAGCCTGATGTCAGAAGCCACAGTCACCGACCGCGCCTACAAGGTGTACGCGACCGAGCGCAAGGTCAGGTTCACCGAGATGGAGTACGCGATCCCGCGCGAGCATGCCCGCGCAGCAATCCAGCGCGTCATCGACCTCGTGCACCGTCGCAAACTGCCCATCATGTTCCCGCTCGAGGTGCGTTTCGCAGCCCCCGACGACGCGTTCCTGTCGACAGCGCACGGGCGCAACACCTGCTACATCGCCGTGCACCAATACACCGGGATGGAATTCGAGACCTACTTCCGTGCCGTCGAGGCGATCATGGACGAGTATGCGGGCCGCCCACACTGGGGCAAGCGCCACTATCAGACCGCCGGCACGCTCCGCGAACGTTATCCCGGATGGGACCGCTTCGCCGCCGTCCGCGACCGCCTCGACCCCGACCGCGTCTTTCTCAACGACTACACCCGGCGCGTGCTGGGCAACTGATGACAAATGGCCCGATGTCTGGGGACCAAAGTCATTGTGTGCCAATAATCTGCTGACCTCGGCCACTTTCAGTCCTAGGTTTGTGGCTAGGAGCACATATGACTGAATTCATGCGCAACAGCGACGCCTTTACCTGGGCGATGGAAAGCGATCCGCGGCTGCGATCGACCGTGGTCAGCGTCGTGCTGCTGGATCGATCCCCGGACTGGGACGAGGTGCGCGAACGATTCGACCTGATAACCCGGAAAGTGCCTATGTTTCGGCAGCGGGTGGTGGCGTCGCCGCCGCCGGCCCCGCCCCGGTGGGAGTATGACTCGGACTTCGACCTGGACTACCACATGCGGCGAGCGGCCGCCCCCGGGTCCGGCACGCTCGACGATGTGCTCGAGATGGCCCGAGTGGCCGAGATGCAGGGTTTCGACCGGGCCCGGGCGCTCTGGGAGACGACGCTCGTCGAGGGCCTGGAGAACGGTGGCGCGGCCCTGATCTGCAAGTTCCACCATGCCCTTACCGATGGAATCGGCGGCGTCCAGATCGCGATGAACCTGTTCAACCTTCCCGAAGAGCCCTATCAGCGTGAGCCTTTGCCGCCCGAGCCAGACGTATCGAGGCCGTCGTGGCTTAGCGGGTACCGGGACACCTGGCGCTACGACACCGGCCTGCTCGGGAACGCCTTGGCGGGCGCGGTCAAGGCGGCACCGCGACTGGTGTACGACGGCGTTCGGCGGCCTGTTGCCACGGTCCGATCGGCAGCGGCCATCGCGGCGTCGGTCTACCGGACGGTTCGGCCGATAAGTCGGACCGGGTCTTCGCTGGTAACCGAGCGCGGCCTGATCCGGCGTCTCGGGGTGCACGAGGTGCCGATGCCGCTACTGCGGGAGGCGGCGCACCGCTGTGGTGGGGCGCTGAACGACGCGTTTGTCGCCGGGGTGGCCGGTGGGTTACGCCGATACCACGAGAAACACGGCGTCGCGGTCGGCGACCTGCACCTCACGATGCCGATCAGCTTGCGGACAAAGGCCGATGACATGGGCGGAAACCGGATCACGCTGATGCGGTTCGACGTGCCGGTGGGCGAGGCCGACCCGGCGGCACGAATCAAGGCGATACACCAGCGCGCCGGCGCGGTGCGCGATGAGAGATCCCTGCCGTACACGCAGTTGATTGCCGGCGCTCTCAACCTGATGCCGCGCTGGTTCATCGGTTCGGTGCTGCGCCACGTCGATTTCCTGGCCAGCGACGTGCCGGGTGTGCCCGTGCCGGTCTTCCTGGGCGGCGCCGCGGTGCGCGCGCAGTATGCGTTCGGCCCGACGATCGGTGCGGCTGTCAATGTCACACTGCTCACCTATGTCGATACTTGCGCCCTGGGCATTGACGTCGACACCGTTGCGATCCCCGACTACGACGTCTTCTATGAATCCCTCGTCGCCGGCTTCGACGAAGTATTAGCGCTCGCGGGCTAATTCGGGCTTTGCCATCGACGTGCCATCTTTACGGATTGTCGTCAGCGCCCGACGCGCCTCGATACGCCCGGCGGCCATGAATCCGGCCCAGTCGCGGGTGCTGAGGAATTGGCGGTAGAAACCGACGCCCCGTACGGTCTCGTAGGAAACCGGCTCGATCATGAAAACTTTCGACGCCGCGCGCAACCGGGCCAGGTTTTCGCGCGCAAGCTCCACTTGCTGGCAGGTGCGCACCTGACTCGCGACATACAGGATGCTGGCGCGGCGATACTCCCAGCCGGTGGCGTCTTCGCCTTGGAATCCGGGGGGATAGAACCCGTTGATCGCCAGCGTGACGTCACAGGGCTGCTCGATGTCGAGGAGCGGGTGGACCGGAAAGATGTCGACGATCCCGCCGTCGCACCAGTGAAACCCGCCGAGCTCGACGGGCTGGATGAACAGCGGCAACGCGATGGCCATGTGGACGGCGCGCGCCACCGGAAGCTCCGGATGCGTTCGGGGACCAATGAATTCAACCCGATTCTGCTCGACGTTCCATATCGGCGCGTACGCCGGAATGGGCATGTCGCCCAGTGTCATGTCGCCGAGTAGACGTCGGTACGTGTCCTCGATCGCATCGCCAGCAATGATGCCGGCAAACCCTCGCCCGGCCGTCAGCGCCAGCCGGAGCAGCCGGCCCCAGTCCAAGTCGACGTAGTCCTGCGGGAGCAGCCCCAGGGTGAAAGCCGCCACCTTCTCGGCGCTGATCCCAGCCGCCAGGGGAAACCCGAACAATGCCGAGCCCGAGCACAGGGAAATGACCGACGGATGCAGGCCGGCTTCTTCCAGAGCACGCGCGGCGCCCACCAGTGAGGCCATCGCGCCGCTTCCGCCTGTCGCCGCCAGGGCGATCCGCTGACCGTCGGTCACAGTGGTGGCGTACCGCTCGGCTGGGGGGAACGGTTGCCGATTCTGGGCACCGGCGCCACCGGACGGCAGGCGCAGCACCGCCCGGGCGGCGTCCGTCAAAAGTCCGGTGTCCTGTTGCAATCCCTGCACCAACTCCCGCGTGCGGGTTATTGCGTCGAAGTACTGGCGGAGGCGGAAAACGTCGAGCAGCGGGCCTAGCATGGTCACTCACTATGCACCCGTTGCGGATCGCAACACAGAGTCCTCAGTCACCAATGCAGTGGTCCATCGGCCTGCCCGGCTCCTAACGCGGTGCAGGTCGGTATCAAGACGATCACAGCTGCATACCGATGCGGTCGGCAAGCTGGCATTACGGGACGTATGCACAAATCATGGCACAGTGCGCAATGGGGGATCAATGTCGCGAACTCTGCGCAATCGGCTATGTGATAGCGGATTTCGGTAGGGCTCAACGGGAGGTATCCACAGCATGATGGGGAACTGCGGCCCGAACTCTGGGCGCATTCTCGACACCGCGCGCGGCATTCTCATCGGACTTCGCCGGTGCCGTTCAGACGCGGCTTTCGATGAATTGCACAGCGCGGCACAACGGTACAAGGTGCCAGTGTTTGCGATGGCGTGGGCGCTGGTGCATCTGGCAGGTGACGGCGAGCAGACACCCAGCTTCACCGATGCGCAGTCAGCGGCCCGACACGAGTGGGGTCCGTTGTTCGCAACGTCCGCTGCGGCGACCTGAGCCGAAAGGCTTTCTGGCGTGGCGTTTTCCCGTTCTAGCTGGTAGCCGGCGAGCACCAGAGATCGACGGGGACTATCTCCCGGGCGTGTCCGTCCGGTCCCAATAGCCGCCCCCAGGATTTGACGGAGCGCAGCACCACACGCGTGTCCAGCCACCGCCACACCGGGGTATTCGGCCAGCAGCCGATGAATCACCGCGTCAAGGGCAGACAGCTTGTGCAGCTGCATGGTGACGAAAAGGTTGGCCGCACCGCTGCCCACGGTCGCGACACAGAACCGGGTCTCGGGGTACTGGACCAGTGTGTGTCCCAGCGCTTCTACCGGCGATCCCCTGCCCCGCAGTTTGATTGCCACGCCCGTCAGCCAGCCGGCTCCCACACGTGCGAAATCGGTTCGGAAAGCCAGCAACCCGGAGCGGGTCAACAGACCCAAGCGGCGACGCACCACCGGCTCCGATTGACCGACCGCCGCGGCCAGATCCCGGCAGCTGAGCCGTCCGTCGTGCTGCAGCGCCAGGAACAATTCGCGGTCGAACTCGTCGAACTCGTGTACTTGGGTTCCTTCGGCAATTGTGGCCGGCTCGGGCGCCACCGCGCGCACCTGGCCAGAGCTGAGACCGCCCAACCGCCAGCGGGTTCCGCTGAACCGGGTCCTTAGGCGTTGGGCATGAGCACACAGCCGGCGCCGCCTCAGACCCTAACCGGCAAAATCCCTGTGGGACAGGCGGATCCGGCCGTCGCCGAGCCATCGCACCCCCGGCCTGCTCGTGTCGGGTGCCGATAGGGCACACTTTCTGCTCGGACGTGTAGGCATCACCGCGAGTTAGGTTGGGCCGATTGAAAGTTGTGCTGGCAAGCTATGGAAGTCGCGGCGACGTCGAGCCCTGCGCCGCCGTGGGTCGGGAGCTGCTGCGCCGCGGCCACGACGTGTGCATGGCAGTCCCGCCCGACATGCTCGGCTTCGTCGAGTCCGCGGGACTTGCCGCAGTCAGCTACGGGCCCGACTCGCGGGAGCAGATGAACCCGGCCGCCGATTTCGTTCGCGACTTTTCGACGAAGATCCGGAATCCGATCAGCATGTTTTCCGAAGTTGTCGAGCGTGTCAGCCGGGTCAAGACAGCGAAGACCACGACGCTGAAATCCTTGGCGGAAGGGGCCGACCTGCTCGTGGCGGGTTTCAACGAGCGGGGGCTGGCCACCAACATCGCGGAGTACTACGGCATTCCGCTGGCCGTCGTGCACTTCTTCCCTGAGCGCGTTTGGTCGTCTGAGGGGCTGTATGCGTCGGTAGCCAAGGACACCGACGACGCTCAACGCAGAGCGCTGGGTTTGTCGGAGCCGCCTGGACCGTCCGCTCTACCGGTGCTGGAGATCCAGGCCTACGACGAGCTCTGCTTGCCCGGCGTGGTGGCCGAATGGGTGGAACCGGATGCCCGGCAACCCTTGGTCGGCGCACTCACGCTGGAGCTGCCCACCGATGCCGACGACGAGGTCTTGTCGTGGATTGCGGCGGGAACGCCGCCGATCTACTTCGGTTTTGGCAGCACACCGGTCCTACCTTTCGCTGATACGGTCGCGATGATCAGCGCGGCCTGCACGCAGTTGGGCGAGCGGGCGTTGATTTGCAGCGGCCCGAATGACTCCGCCCCCATTCCGGATCTCGACCACGTGAGAATTGTGAGCGCGGTCAACCACGCGGCCATCTTTCCGGTGTGCCGCGCGGTCGTCCACCACGGCGGCGCGGGCACCACAGCCGCAGCTCTGCGGGCCGGAACTCCCACGCTGATTCTCTGGCTCTGGCTTGATCAGCCGGTCTGGGCAGCCGGGGTCAAAGAGCTGAAAGTCGGTGCTTCGCAGCAGTTCTCGGCGACCAACCAGCAATCACTGGTCGCCGACCTGCGCTCCATCCTCACTCCGCAATGCGCCGCCCGCGCCGGTGAGGTCGCCGCCCAGATGACGACACCCGCCGAAAGCGTTGCCAGCGCCGCCGATCTCCTGGAAGAGGCCGCGCGCCTCGGGAGCTCTGGCTAGTCCGGCGCCGCCGTTCCGCCAACGGCTGAGTGGTCACCTCGTCCAGGCAGGCGACTCGGTTGCCGCACGCAATGCCGAGACGATGCGCTGCTCTTTTTCGAGGAAGCGCTCGGTGGGCGCCGGCACCGAAATGGCGATCACGTTGTCGTCCAAGGCACGTCGCGCGATGGCGGCCGCGGAGATCCCAGGGGTGTGTTCGTCGCGGTCGAATGCGATTCCGGTGCGCCGGATCTCGGCGATATCGCGACGCAACCCGTCGGCGACCTCGGGGCCGAACCGGGTGAGCGCCGCCTGGGCTTCCGCGTCGTCAAGGACCGCAAGTGCCGCCTTTCCGTTGGCGGTCCCGTTCAACGGGAAGCGGAGGCCGATCGCTGAAACCGCCCGCAGGCGATGCGACGATTCGATCTGATCGATGAACCACATTCGCTGGCCCCGCAGTATCGACAGGTCTACCGTCTCGCCGTCGGTCGCGCGCGCGACCCGCTCGATCGTTGGCCGGAAGATGGCGGCGCTGCGCGCTCCGGCGTCGCCGCCGAATCCCAGCAGGCGCTCGCCGAGTGAGAAATGGCCCTGCGAATCGACGCTGGCCAGCCCGACCTCAACCAGGCCGACCAGCAGGCGACGAGCCGTCGACTTGGCCAGCCCGAGCCGCTCACCGAGGTCCACCAGACGCAGCTGTCCGGGCTCGGCGGCGATCTCATCGAGCGCCGCTGCGGCACGACGCAGCACCTGGATTCCTTCATCTCGATTTGTCTGCGCGTTTCGTTCCATCCGGGGCACAATCCCACTATAGTGTTCCGCATTGCGGACTACAAAGAACCGTAATGTGGATTTCAAGGAAGTTTCAGATGAGCGCTCTACCGGCAGGGCGGCACTTTTTCCGCAGTGATGACGGGTACGAAGCGGCCCGACGCGGCACGGTGTGGCATCAACGAGTGCCTGAACGCTATCCCGAGGTGATCGTGCAGGCCGCCGATGCCAACGACGTCATCGCCGGTCTCCGCTATGCCAAGGCCAACGGGCATAAGGTCAGCATCGTTTCGGGTGGCCATAGCTTCGCGGCCAGCCATCTGCGCGACGGCGCGGTGCTGCTCGATGTCAGCCGCCTGGATCACGCGACGATCGACGCCGAGAAGGGCCTCGCCGTCGCCGGTCCGGGCAAGGGCGGCAGCCTGCTCATGGCCGACCTGCAGGAGCAGGGCCTGTTTTTTCCGGGCGGCCACTGCAAGGGCGTCTGTCTCGGCGGTTATCTGTTGCAAGGCGGATACGGCTGGAACAGCCGGATCTACGGCCCGGCATGCGAAAGTGTCATCGGGGTCGACGTGATCACCGCCGAGGGTGAGCAGGTCCACTGCGACGAGGACAATCACCCCGACCTGTATTGGGCTGCCCGGGGCGCCGGCCCGGGCTTTTTCGGTGTCGTCACGTCGTATTACCTGAAGCTGTATCCGCGGCCCGGCGCGTGTGGCACCAGCGTGTACCTGTACCCGTTCGATCTGGCCGACGAAGTCTTTACCTGGGCCCGCGCGGTTAGCGCCGAGGTCGACCCTCGGGTCGAGCTACAGGCCGTCGCCTCACGCGGTGAACCGAACATGGGCATCGACCAACCTGTCATCTCGTTTGCGTCGCCCGCGTTCGCCGACTCGGAGGCAGAGGCCGAAAAGGCCCTCGCCCTGTTCGGCACCTGTCCGGTCGCCGACAAGGCGATAGTCAAAGTTCCCTATATGCCAACCGATTTACCCACTTGGTATGAAGTCGCGATGAGCCATTACCTGTCCGACCATTACTACGCGGTGGACAACATGTGGACGTCGGCGCCGGCCGAAGACCTGCTGCCGGGCATCCGGACCATCCTCGACACCTTGCCCCCGCATCCGGCGCACTTCCTCTGGCTGAACTGGGGCCCTGTCCCGCCCCGCCAGGACATGGCTTACAGCATCGAGGCCGACATCTACCTGGCGCTCTACGGCTCTTGGAATGATGCGGCCGACGAACCGAAGTACGCCGACTGGGCGCGGTCCAACATGGAGGCGATGTCCCACCTGGCCGTTGGCATTCAGCTTGCCGACGAAAACCTCGGCCAGCGTCCCGCGCGATTCGCCAGCGACGCAGCCATGGCCGAGCTCGACCGGGTGCGCGCCGACTACGACCCCGACGGGCTGTTCAACAGTTGGATGGGACGAATCTGATGACCAGCGACCTTTACCTCGGCTACCGCAACGATGACGCGAATACTCCGTTCGGGAAGTTCTTCAAACCCGAAATGGCTCCGCTTCCAAAGCATGTCGTCGAGGCGCTGCAGCACGGGCCGCAAGGCGGCATGGCACTGTCGGCGTTCGACGACGCCGCCCGCGTCGCCGACGAGGGCTATCAGCAGACCGAGAACGGCTACGGGATTCTCGAAGACGGCAGCTATCAGGTATCCGTGCGCACCGACATGCCCGGGGTCACCCCCGCGATGTGGTCGTGGTGGTTCGGCTGGCACGGGTGCGACACCCGCCGCTACACGCTGTGGCATCCGCGAGCGCACCTGTCCGCTGCCTGGAAAGACGGAGACGATACCGGCCGGCAGGGCGATGACCGTTACATCGGCCGCTGGTCACTGATCAGCGAGTACATCGGCTCATCGATGCTCAACGGCGCAATCCAATTCGTCGCACCGGCGGAGATGGGTTGTCCACCCAACAGCGATGACGCGGTCGCGATCTGCGCGCGACTGGGCGCCGGTGACGCCCCGGTGGACGTCGGATGGTTCATCCATCACATCAGGTCGACGCACAGCGGAGCCGAGATGCGTTCACGGTTCTGGATGGGCGGACCGCACATCGCCGTGCGCAAGGCCCCGGGCGTGGCCTCCCGGGCGGTGCGTCCGATCGCGGCGCGGATACTCGGCAATCCGGAATCCAGCGGTCGCAATCTGCTGGTGCACTGTGCGCAGGAGATGAATCACTTGGCGGGCTTCCTGCCGGAACTCTACGACGCCTTCGGCAACGAGTAGCGGCACCCGGCGCCGGGCTCAGCCCGGGTTGGTGAATGCGGCGCGAAAGTGGTTGGCGGGCTCGGTACCACGACTATCGCTGCAGCTCGCGCAGCGTCCGTCCGCCGAGTTACCCGGGTGGCGCCGACACGTGGCCGATCACCATGAACGGCTCGACCGTGGTGGCCATCTCGAATCCTTCGACCTCGACTCGCCACTCGTAGACTCCGGGCTCCAGCGGTATTCCGGGCGGGATGTTCAGAGTCAGCGGCATGCGCACCGAAGTGCCGTGGATTGCCCCGGGGGGCCGGCCCGCCTCGGCAGCCGCTTCGAACAGGATCCGCTGAGGCCCCTGCGGCCCCTGCACCGTCACGGGATCGCCGTCGGTGGTCAATAATTGGCATTTCAGCTGGTGCCGTTTATTGGTCTCATCCCAGTCGATGTCGAGAAACAGTACCAACGCGATGGCGGGCGTAGGCGTCTGGCACTGTCTCCAACCCAGACCGAGCGCATTGACCTTTCCGGATTGGGCATCGGCCTGTGCTGCGTCGGCGAGGAGCAGGCTGATCTTCATATGCCCGCCGGCGCTACGATCGAACTTCCGGATATCACCGCGAGATCCCGCCCTGTCATTGCTACCGTCGCGGATCCGCGGGATCCACGAGATCGTTCCGTGGGCCGGATAATACGCTCCGAGCGGGCGGAAACGTCAGGGGCCCATCATGCCAATAGCTAGTCTGCGGGCGGTAATTGGCGCGGGCCCTCGGGTGAACGCAGTTCGTGTGGCCCATCTCGCCCTGCGAGCTCGCGATTACCCGGGCGCTCGGCCGGCCCCAGGGACAGACCCGCCACGTCTTTGCGGGGTGCTCCCTCCAACGGCGCCGGGTCGTAGCGCTGGTCGTCGGGACCCTGGTAGGGCTGGTAGGGCCAGTCGCGCTCGCCCCGCGACGACTCGATGCGGCTGGTGCCGGCCGGCGCTTCGGCGGCTTCGGCTGCGGTCAGCGGTTGTATGTCGGAGCTCTCGGTGTCGACGGTGATCTTGCGGGTGCGCTTGAACGAGAACGCGATCTCCTCGACGTCTTCGAAGACCTGACGAGCCGTACGTAGGGGCTGGGTCAGGGGCTGAGTCGTGTTGTCGATCACGCGCGCGACGAGCGGCGGCACCAACGGACGAATCCAGCGAGCCGCGGCCTTCCCGAGGTGCGCCGTGGCGTCCGGAATCGACGGGATCGACGGGGTGCCGCGCTCAGTGTGCGGCTCAACTTCGCGGTTTGGCTCGATGTGTGCCGGCAAGTTCTCCGGGGTCACCTGGTGTTGCTCTGGTGAAGCCGGCAATTCGGCGGCTGCCCGGCTGGCTGCCTCCGCTTCGGCGGCGATCGGTAGGTACATGTCTTCCCCCACAGGCTCGAAGGTACGCGCTGACGCGGTCTGGACTGGGTAATCGCCTGGCCCTTCCAGGGCTTCAACGACTCGACGGCGCTGCTGTTCGCGGTCGATTTCAGCCTGGGCCTCGATGGCGAGCCGGGCCTGGGTGAGTCGATGCTCAGCCCACATGATTTCGGCCTCGCGGCGTACCTCGGCGCGTTTGATCGCGATCGCGGTGTCGGCCTCGAGGTCGGCGCGTTCGCGGTCCGCGCGTGCGGTCGTGTGGCGATCATGGGTCGTCTCGCCGCGCCACTGCCGCAGAATCAGCGGCAGCAGGTAAAGCAGTGCGAAGAACGCAATCGTCAGCAGCCGCAGAACCAACGTCCCGGCGCTGGCGGAGGTGAGCTCATTCATGGCCACCCAGCGTGCGCCCAGACCCCGACCAGCGTCTGCGACCACGCTTTGGCGTGCCGCGGCCAGCGCCTGCTCGTCGCGCGCAACCTCGGCGTCGAGTTCGGGTGCCTGACGATCGCGGACCGCCAGGGCATTGTCCAGCTCGTGCTGCGCGTCGGCGAGAAGCTCGTTCGCCGTTCGTGTTTCGGGTCCGGCACCGGGCACGCCGGTGATTCGGGTCTGGGGGCAGGCCGGCGTGGGGTTGTATTCGCAGCGCGCGACGTCCAACGCCTTGGCCTGGTTCTCGCGGGCCTGTTGGACCGCATCGTCGAGGGCAAGGCGTGCCGCCTGCGATTGCCGCAGCGATGCCGACACTTTGGCAACGACTGGCGCCGAATCGGCGGTGGAAAAGGCCCGTTGGTCGAGACGATGCTCGATCGAGCCGGAAAACAGGACGAGCGCGGCGAGCTCGCCGACGACAACACCGACCGCGACCGCGACCGCCGCGCGGCCCACCGTGCCCGGCCAGCCCCGGCGCGGCCCGCCGGCGGTGCCGCGGGTCACCGCACCGACCAGCAGACCGAAGACGAGGGTGAGCGCGACGATGGCGGGCATCGGCAAGGGTGCCGATTCGCTGATAGCCAAGCTGGCGACCAGCCACGCCAGCGCGGCTCCGAACACCACGACAGCGCCTGTGACGGCATGGTTGGAGCGCTCGTGACGTTCACCGAGTTCGCGCCAATGCCCGCCGCCAAGCCAGGTCAGCAGCCCCTCGATCCGGGATGCGACCGAGCGCGGCTCGGTCAATTCGTGGGCACACATGAAATTGCAAACCTCCCAATGCTCCAGCCTGGCAGGCCGCCACGCGACACACCGAATCCAAGCGGCCGCTTGTGGTGCTCCTCACAGCCAGCGATGACTGGGGCTGAAGCCACGCCGGCGCACATCCGACCCGCAATTCACGCGACGCGAGCAGGACGCGAGCAGATCAGCGGCGGTTCTGACAGGCGGCGTGAGACGGTATAAGCCTATGGAAAACCACGACTACGTCACCTACGAAGAGTTCGGACGCAAATTCTTCGAGGTGGCCGTCACCCCGGAACGCGTTGCCGCCGCGCTCGCCGAAATCGCTGGTAGCGAGTTCGCGATGGAGCCGATTGCTCAGGGGCCCGGGAAGATCGCCAAAGTCAGCGCCAATGTTAAGATCAAAGACCCTCGGGTCACGCGGAGCCTCGGTGATCTCATCACGTTCGTCATCCACATTCCCCTTGCGATCGATCTGCTCCTCGATCTGCGGCTCGACAAACAGCGGTTCGCGGTCACCGGAGACATCGCGCTGCGCGCCACCGCACGCGCCGCCGAGCCGTTGGTTTTGATCGTCGACGTCGCCAAACCGCGGCCTTCGGATATCACCGTCAACGTGTCGTCCTCCTCTATTCGCGGTGAGGTGGTGCGCATCATCGGAGGGGTTGACGGTGAGATCCGGCGATTCATCGCCCAGTACGTCGCGGACGAAATCGACGCTCCTCAGTCCCAAGCCGCGCAGGTCATCGACGTCGCCGAATCGTTGGACTCGTTCTGGACCGGTTCCTGAGCCCGGGTTTATGCGGTCGCCGCAACCGGGTATGCGCTGGCATGCAATGTCGTGACTGTCGCAGGGGGAGCGCATAAGACATGGCGCGAGTAGATGTTTCGACACCGTCCGATCTGGAACCGGAGGCCGCCTGGAAGCTGGCTTCTGACCTGCGCCGATTCGATGAATGGATGACGATTTTCGGCGGCTGGCGGGGAGAGGTCCCGTCGACGATCGAGGCGGGAACCTGCGTCTCCTCGTGCATCAAGGTGAAGGGTTTCCGCAGCGTCGTCCACTGGAAGGTCACCCACTACGACGAGCCGAAATCGGTTGAGCTGCAAGGTCGCGCCAAAGGCGGGATCCGGCTTTCAGTAGCGCTGAAGGTCGC
The DNA here is from genome assembly GCF_052144515.1 of Mycobacterium sp. Taxonomy (GTDB): domain Bacteria; phylum Actinomycetota; class Actinomycetes; order Mycobacteriales; family Mycobacteriaceae; genus Mycobacterium. The sequence goes on from NZ_JBKQQD010000178.1 coordinate 78,279, forward strand.
CACCGACGATCCGGGATCGGTTTTTCACCTCAGGGCCGATCTTAACGGCGGTGTGCTGAGCGGGCCGGTCGGAAAGCTCGTCGCCCGAGTCCTTCGCTCGGACGTGCGCACGTCGGTAGAAAACCTGGCTGCCTTGCAGTAACCGGCTAGCGCGCCGGGTGGTTGATGAACCAGTCCCGTTCCGCCTGACGGACGCGCCTGCTGTCCATGGCGAGCCAGGCCATCCCGGCCCCGAAGGCCAGCAATCCGGCGATGACGGCCGCAACGCCGGCCCCGTTGTGTCCAAGCGCGAAATTGGCGAGGCAGACCACAAACGCCAGCCCAACTGCCGCCACCACGACGAGCCCGTGTCGACGCACCGAATCCTGCACCGATTGGTCCGAATGCCCACGATCGCGCCTGATGTCCCTCATGAGCGTCTCCTCTGCTGTCACTTCACGTACGGCCGCGTCAGGCAGTTTGTTCAAGTAAGGCCCGGACTGGAACTACCCGAAATAGCTTCTGAGCAAACAAGTTCGATGCAATTCGAGCAGACCGCGGGCGAGGGGAGAGGGCAGACCCCCGATACCTTTAAGCCGGGTCGCGCGGCAACACGCGGCGCACCGGCCGAGTCTCGATAGCGAGGATCGTCAGAGCCCGGCGACTAATCCGCCAGCCGGCGTCGGTCAACGCGTACTCGTCGTCGTAGCGCAGATGCCAAACCACATCGATGAGCTCGTCCGCGCGTTCACTGAAGTGATGCGCGATGCACGCGATGCGTCCGCGAGCGGTGTGGGGCTCGGGCACTTCTTCGGAGAGCTCGCGGTAGACCTCACCGACGATCGCGTGCTGGGTGCGCACGGTCTGAGCAACCGCGGCGACCGCCGCGGCGATCGCGGCCTGACCCCGATGCGCGTGGACCGGCCGCAGCGCCGCCGGCGGCTCGGGCACCGTCAACTCGGCTGTGGGCGTGAAAAGCTCTGCCACAGCGTCGAATCGACGGTCATCGACATTGGCCGCATACCGGTGCACCAAGTCGCTCAGGGCCGCCCGGTCGGATAGCGGAAGAGCGCTCATGAGACCGACAAGAGCGCGCCGATGTCAACCGGAAGTCGTTGGCCCGCAATCGGTTCAGGTCCAAACGCGGCGTCGGCGCGGTCGCCGACACCGGCACCAAACGCGGCAAGCCTCGGGGGGACCTTCATGACCCTGAAGCTAACAGGTTGGCCTAACGGTTCGCGGGGCGATCTCAGCGCCCACAGCATCGACCAGCGCGGCGGCCCTGCGATCGGTGAACACGTCCTCGAGCATCACCGACCTGCCATCTGGGCCGGTCAGCGGAACTCGCCAGTTGGGATATTCGTCGGTGGTGCCCGGCTGGTTCTGGGTCCGGCGGTCACCAACCGCGTCGGTCAGCGCCACCCCTAACAGCCGCGACGGCGTTCGGCCGAGGTAGCGGTAAAGGGCCAGAATTACCTGTTCCGGGTCGACTTCGGAGCCTCTGGAGTCGCCCAGCAACCCGACCCGACGCAGCTCGGCCATCCAGGCCGCCAACTCGGCCCGATCGGACTCGAGTTCGGCCTCGACCGGCCGGGTCAGCAGCCCGAGGGATTCGCGCAGCCGCACATGGTCGCCGGCCAGGTAGCCCGCGGTCGGCGGGAGATCGTGGGTGGTGACCGACGACAGGCAATACTCCCGCCAACGCTCGGCGGGTAACGGACCACCGGTTCCGTCTCGATCCAGCTCGAACCACAGAATCGAGGTGCCCAGCAGGCCCCGCAACAGTAAATAGTCGCGGACCCACGGTTCGACCGTGCCCAGATCCTCGCCGACGACGAGCGCACCGGCCCGGTGCGCCTCCAGGGCCACGATGCCGATCATCGCTTCATGGTCGTATCGGACGTAGGTGCCTTGGGTCGGGAGTGCGCCGTCGGGGATCCACCACAGCCGGAACAACCCGATGATGTGGTCGATGCGTACGCCGCCGGCATGGCGCAGCACAGCCCTGATCAGTGCACGAAACGGTCGGTATTCCTGCTCTTCCAGCCGGTCCGGCCGCCACGGCGGCTGCGACCAGTCCTGGCCGAGTTGATTGAACTCGTCTGGCGGCGCACCCGCGGTCACGCCCAGCGCCAGCACATCCTGCAGCGCCCATGCGTCGGCGCCATTCGGATGCACACCGACGGCCAGGTCATGCATGATGCCCAACGCCATTCCGGCCCGCACCGCCTGCGACTGCGCCGCAGCGAGTTGCTCGTCCAGTTGCCACTGCAGCCAGCGGTGGAAATCGACAGCGTCGGAATACTTTTCGGCGAAACGGCCGACACCGACACCGTCGGGGTGCTGCAGGAAACTCGGCCAGGCATGCCAGTCGTCGCCGCACTTTTCGGCCAGCGCGCACCAGGTCGCGAAGTCGTCGAGCGCGCGCCCTTCCCGCTCGCAGAAGGCGGTGTAGGCCAGCTCGCGGCCCGCCGACCGCGGTACCTCGTGCAACAGCTTGAGCGCCGCCCGCTTCGCCGCCCATGCGCTATCCCGGTCGATGGCGTCGAGCCGGCCGGCCCGATGCTGGACGTCGGACCGCAACCGCCGCACCCGGCCGCGCTTGGTCAGGTCGGCGAATTCGGGGATGGACTCAACACGGAGATAAAGCGGGTTGAAGAAGCGCCGCGACGTCGGCAGGTACGGCGACGGCTCCATCGGGGCGGTCGGGGCGGCCGCGTGCAGCGGATTGACCAGCAGGTAGTCAGCGCCATGCCGGGACGCCGACCACACCGCGAGATCAGTCAGATCGGTGAGGTCGCCGACACCCCACGACTGCTGTGACCGCACGCTGTAGAGCTGAGCGGCGAATCCCCACGCGCGGCGCGCGCCGAGCTGCTCGGGCAGCCCGAGCCAATCCGGCGTGACGATCAACGCGGTGCTGGTCTGGAAGTCACCGGAACGAAGATGTACGCGGTGGTAGCCCAGCGGCAGGTCGCCGGGCAGGACGAAGCTGGCCTCGCCGATCCAGCACCCGTCCAAATCGAATGGCGGGGTGAAGTTATCCACCTGCCGCACCCCGTCCAGCACGGTGCCGTCCTCGAGCTGCAACCACACCTCGGCGGGTGCACCGTGGGTCACGTGCACCCAGAACCGCGTCGATGCACCGGTGCGCGCGACGATCGTGGCCGGCAGATGACGCGCCCAGTAAGACCTCGAATGCGCGGTCAGAGCCGCATTGCGGTCTTGCTCCGTGTCGGCAACCACTCCCAAGGAGGCAAGCACAGCCACCAGCGTCGTCTCGGAGACCAGCACCTGCCGGCCGGTCCAGTCCTCATACCCCGTTGCGATGCCGAATCGCCGGGCAAGTTCGACCAGCGAGGGCGCGAGCTCAGTCATGCCGCCAATCTTGCGTTGGGAATCCGCCCGGTGCCGACACGGGTCACCCATCGGCGTGCTCGCCCGAAACCTGGGGAATCCGGCCCGACTGGGACGAGCGTTTGGTTTGCTCGGGGCTTGCCGAGATGATCTTCGCAGCTCAATGCTCAATGGAGCGGGCACCGAAGTGGGCATTCGGCAGGACGACACGGCCCTGGGCCGCTACCATACCCAGTGAAGGCACGACCAATCCGGTGGGGATCGGGCGGGGGACATGGGAAGTCGCAGCTCAGTGCTGCAGGCCGCGTTAAGCACCGGCCGCTACCCTGTTCCCGCTGTTTCCTGGCTCAGCCCGGCAAAAGGCCGACGGAGTCATGGACCTAGCGAGATGCGCAGGTGAACGCTCGCCTGATCGCATGGCGAGGTCGGTGCGGGTGCCTTACGGTTATCGATGTGATGCGCGCCTTGCAGAACAAACAAGCGCGATATCCAGGCATTTTTTGGACCGGAAGGTGATCTAACGTGGCTGAAGAGCGCCGCGGGCAGCGGGGGACGGGTTACGGCCTCGGGTTGTCGACGCGGACCCAGGTGACGGGTTATCAGTTCCTTGCGCGCAGAACCGCGATGGCGCTGACCCGGTGGCGAGTCCGCATGGAGGTCGAGCCGGGACGGCGGCAGACGTTGGCCGTGGTGGCGTCGGTTTCGGCGGCGCTGGTGATCTGCCTGGGGGCGCTGCTGTGGTCGTTCCTCAGCCCGTCGGGCCAAATCAGTGAGTCACCCATCATCGCGGACAAGGACTCCGGTGCGTTGTTCGTCCGAGTGGGCGACAGGTTGTACCCGGCGCTGAATCTGGCCTCGGCGAGGCTGATCACCGGGCGGCCGGACAACCCGCACCTCGTCCGGTCCAGCCAGATCGCCGCCCTGCCGCACGGGCCGATGGTCGGCATTCCGGGTGCGCCCTCGGAGTTCGCCCCCAAGACGCCGCAGACCTCGTCGTGGCTGGTGTGCGACACCGTGGCCACCTCAAGCGGGATGGGGTCGTCGCAAGGCGTGACGGTCACGGTGATCGACGGCTCGCCGGACCTCTCGAGCCACCGCAAAGTCTTGACCGGGTCTGACGCGGTGGTGTTGAACTACGGCGGCGACGCGTGGGTCATCCGGGAGGGACGCCGGTCCCGCATCGACGCGACCAACCGGTCGGTGCTGCTGCCGCTTGGATTGACGCCCGAGCAAGTCAGTCAGGCACGCCCGATGAGCCGCGCGTTGTTCGACTCCCTGCCGGTGGGACCCGAACTGGCGGTGCCGGAAGTGCCAAACACGGGTAGCCCGGCCACGTTCCCGGGGGCTCCCGGCCCGGTGGGGACGGTGATCGTGACCCCACAAATCAGTGGTCCGCAACAGTATTCGCTGGTGTTGGCCGAGGGTGTGCAGACGCTCCCGCCGCTGGTGGCCCAGATCATGGAGAATGCCGACAGCGCGGGAAACTCCAAACCAATCACCGTGGAACCCGCCGCGTTGGCGAAGATGCCGGTGGTCAACAAGCTCGACCTGTCCTCTTATCCGGACAACCCGTTGAATGTCATGGACATTCGGGAGAATCCGTCGACCTGCTGGTGGTGGGAACGGACGGCAGGGGAGAACCGGGCCCGCATGCAGGTGGTGGCCGGGCCGACCATTCCGGTCAAGACAAGCGACCTGCCCAAGGTGGTCTCGCTGGTGAAATCCGACACCTCTGGCCGCGAAGCGGACCAGGTCTTCTTCGGCCCCGACTTCGCGAACTTTGTTGCCGTCACCGGTAACAACCCGGCGGCACAGACAACCGAATCGCTATGGTGGCTGACGGAGGCGGGCGCGCGGTTCGGAGTCGACGACACCCGCGAGGCGCGCGAAGCGCTGGGCCTGCACGGGACCCCTAGCGTCGCGCCGTGGGTAGCGCTGAGGCTGCTGCCGCAGGGACCGACGCTCTCACGAGCAGACGCGCTGGTGCAGCACGACACGCTACCGATGGACATGACCCCTGCAGAGTTGGTGGTACCGAAGTGAAACGTGGATTCGCACGACCCACACCGGAAAAGCCTCCGGTAATCAAGCCGGAGAACATCGTCCTTCCGACGCCGCTGAGCATTCCGCCCCCGGAGGGCAAGCCCTGGTGGCTGATTGTGGTCGGTGTCGTGGTGATCGGCCTGCTGGGCGGCATGGTTGCCATGGTTTTCGCCAGCGGTTCGCACGTGTTCGGCGGTGTGGGCTCGATTTTCCCGATCTTCATGGTCGGCGGGATGATGATGATGATGTTCCGCGGCGTCGGCGGCGGCCAGCAGCAGATGAGCCGGCCGAAATTGGACGCGATGCGCGCCCAGTTCATGCTGATGCTGGACATGCTGCGCGAGACCGCCCACGAGTCGGCCGACAGCATGGACGCCAACTACCGGTGGTTCCACCCGGCGCCCAGCACGCTGGCCGCCGCGGTCGGGTCGTCGCGCA
>NZ_JBKQQD010000179.1:0-3472 GCF_052144515.1 Mycobacterium sp.
CAGGGACTGCACCAGGGCTTCGGGGTACGGTGAGGCCGCCTCGATCATGGCCGGCACCGAAAAGTCGCGGTTGGCCGCAATTCGTTGCCGATCAGGGTCGGGGATGTCGGGCCGGGCCAGCAGGCGCCGGCACAGCGTGAACGCCTCGGCGTGCTTGCCGATCCAGGATGCGCACACCGCCTGCTCATCGGTTGCGCGCCAAGCGTAGATGTCCGCGCTGACAGATATTCTGTCCTCTTCGGGGAGCGGGATTTTGGCGGCGCTCTCGGCAAACAGGTACGCGAACTTGTAGCGCTGCTCGACGCGACACCGAAAGGCGATGGCGAGCAGCGGCTCGGCGCGGGTCGGTCGAAACTGCCAGGCCTTTAGGTAGGCGTCCTCAACGTCTGGCCAGGGCTCACCGAGGTTCAACATCGACACCGCGATCTGGTACATCGCCCAGTACACCTCCTCGTCGCAGCCGCCCACCTCGACCCGCCGCTCATACCACTTGCGCGCGTTAACGAAATCGCCCCGATCGAAATAGTGCTGGGCTAGGTGCAAGACCGACCGCCCATCGTCGGGGTCGGATTCGACCCTGGCCAACAAGCGATCGGGGTCGTTCGCCCATCGGTGCTGCAGGGCCAGCATCGCGCACCGGGGGTGCCGCGCGATGGAGTCCAGGAGCGCCGCGCGACCCTCTGGGCCAGAAACATTCCCGATCTCACTGAAAATCCAGTCAGCCATTCCGCCGATGACCTGCTCGCGCGCGGGGTCGCCGGCGGCCAAGTCGATCATGGCGTCGTACATCGCGGCGTGCCCGCCACCTAGCAGCAGCCAGAACTTTCGAGGGTCTACGACCCGGTTGTTCCACATACCCTGCGAATGGCGGCGGTAGACGGACATTGTCTCCGGCAGCATTGTGATGTTGCCGCTGAACGCATGGAGCACGTGAAGGTAGTGGTCCAGCGGCATGACATCGGCCGGGATGCCGGTGTAGCGCGGGAGGCGGCGGTACACTACCGAGTTGGTCTGGATGAAGTTCCGCCTGATCAAGGCATCCAAGCTCAGGTCGTCGCGCCAGCTGACCGGCGGGAAGTCTTGGTCCTCGACCCGGCCGTCTTCCCAGATCGTTCGCACGGGATGGAAGCACACCGCTGTTTTTGGATGCCGGTCGAGGAACGCCACCTGTTTGCTCAGCTTCAGCGGATCGATCCAGTAGTCGTCTCCTTCACACAGTGCGATGTACGTGCCGCGAGCAGCAGACAGGGCGCCGACTAGGTTCCTGTTAAGACCGAGGTTCTTGGGCCTGAAGATCGGCCGGAACAGGTGCGGGTACCGATCGGCGTGCTCCTGGATGATCGCTGGCGTGGAATCGGTCGAGGCATCGTCGGCGACGACGATCTCCATCGGGAAGTCGATCTGCTGCGCGACAAAGCTGTCGAAAGCATCGCGGACGTAGGCTTCTTGGTTGTGGGTGGTCGTGACCACGCTCACCTTGGGTCGGTTCCTTGCTATCCGTTTCGGTTTCACCGCGAGCCCCGTTCCCTCGCGGTGGTAAGGATCCGTGCGACGTCGTCGTCGGCCATGTCGTCGTGGACCGCGGGCGCGACGATCCGCGAGCAGACGTCCTCCATGACGAGCATGTCGGCGGACCCTTCCAGCTTGGGATTCGCCACCCACATATGGCTGCAGGTGTTGTGGGTTGTAGTAGTCGCAGGACCTGGGCCCGGGCGTAGACACCGAACCGAGACTCTCGAATATCCGCGACCGAGGTGGTTTCGGGCGGTTGTCACTCGGGGTCCAGACCTGAGATGCAGAGGACTTCGTCGAGGCTGGCGGTGCGCAGCTTGGCGCGGGCGGCCGGTCGCCTACGTTTGGCGAGCGGATCGGGGTCGGTGTCCTTCAGGCCGCCGGCCCGATCCAGGCGTGCGGTGTCGAACATCGCTGGGCCGGTGGCCATCGCCTTGGTCAGGAGGTAGCGGCCGGCGTCGGGTGCCCGGCGTATCGCCTCCTCCGCGGCGCAGGCGCCGGTGAGTTTGACCGCATCGGCGAAGTTGATGCCCGCCTGAAACACCTGTGGTTCGGCGTCGAGCACCGCGGTGAGGCGGGTGATGAAGTTCTCGGGGGCGAAAAACCGCCAGCCCGCGCCCAGGTGCAGCCAGAACCGTCCGTCGATCTGAGCGCGGATCTGCGCCAGCTGGGCGGCGGGCTTGTCCCTGGGAACGGCGGCTCTCTTGCCCCTGGGAACGGAATGGGCAAACTCGAGAAAACCGTAGCGCTGCTGCAGCTTCGCGCGGTCGGGGGCGGACAGGCCGGTATCGAGCACCAGGAAGCGCCCAACCCGTGACACATCGAGGCAGCAGGTCAAAAACGAGTTCAGTGTCTGCTCGGTGGTCTGCGGGTCCGGTCCGGCGATCAGGCTGACGGTGATTTCGGCTGCGCCTGGACCGTTGGCCAGGGACTGCACCAGGGCTTCGGGGTACGGTGCGGCCGCCTCGATCATGGCCGGCACCGAAAAGTCGCGGTTGGTCGCAATCCGTTGCCGATCAGGGTCGGGGATGTCGGGGCGGGCCAGCAGGCGCCGGCACAGCGTGAACGCCTCGGCGTGCTTACCGATCCAGAATGCGCAAGTCGCCTGCTCATCGGTTGCGCGCCAGGCGTAAACCTGTTCAATCTCTCCGGGGACAAAGAGGTCCTCCTCGGGAAATGGGATTTCGGCGGCGCGCTGGGCAAGCAGGTAACCGACCTGGTAGCGCTGCATGGCGTGATACGCAGCGGCGACGGCATACAGCGGCTCGGCGCGGGTCGGTCGAAAATACCAGGCGCGCAGGTAGGCATCTTCACAGTCTGGCCACGGTGCACCGAGTTGCTGAGTCGACTGCGCGAGCCGGTACATCGCGTAGTAGGCCTCCTCGTCGCAGCCGCCCATCTCGACGCGCTGCGCATACCACTTGCGCGCGTTGGCGAGATCCTCCATACGGAAGTAGGTCTCGGCTAGGAAAAAGACCGATCGCGCATCCGCGGGATTGCGTTCGACCTTGGCCAGCAACCAATCGCGCTCCTGCGCAGCCTTATGCTTGAACAGGTTGCGGGTGAACAGTTGGCGCTCGCGGAGCTGATGATCTGCGCTGTGGTCTTTGCCTTCGAGGCGCACATCGATGCAAGGGTCGTCCCGCGCAGCGGTCTCGTGGGGGACACCCTCAAGGTCTGCCGACAGCGCGCGGTGCAGAATGTCGGCCTGGCTGCGAGCGGAGAAAGCCTGGTAGCCCCGCTCGGCGAGCTCGCGTCGCGCGCGCTCGTCGCCGACGAGTTGCACACAGCGATCGACCAGTTCGTCGTAGTCCGCGAACGCGATGCCGGACTCCAGGTCGCGCTCCAATGTCGGATCGGCACTATGCTCGGAGACCACCGCCCGTCTGTTGGCGAGTAGATAGGAAACACGCACGATTGCGAAGATTTTCGCTTCAAAGTAGTGCAGGTTGAGGACGAC
>NZ_JBKQQD010000180.1:0-4747 GCF_052144515.1 Mycobacterium sp.
CCTTCACACCTGATGCCGACAAAACTCATGAACGCCAACCCCAAGGGCGGCAAACACCGTAAGAGCCAGACACCAGATGATCAGGATCCAACCACCGCAGGACGCGGCAACCTCACACTGACACTGAAAGAACCGTACCCGAGCGGCTTTGTCGGGAATTGGAATTTCTACCCGACGGGCGCGACTGAATCGGCAGTCGTGAAGCTGAGGTGCAGCTGACTGAGGCCGCGCAAAATGTACGTCGGTTCGTAGGTGTAGCGGCGTTCGGTCGCCGGCCCGTGATGTGCCTCGTTGATTTCGATGTGCGGCATCCGGTCCAGGATGCGCTCGATCGATACGCGGCCCTCCACGCGGGCGAGCGGCCCACCCGGGCAGGAGTGCACGCCGCGAGCGAAGGCCATGTGCTCGCGAACGTTTTTGCGGCGTAGGTCGAACTCGTGTGGGTTCTCGAACCGGCGTGGATCACGGTTGGCGGCACCGGGCAGCACCATCACCACGGTCCCGGGGGCGATGTCGACTCCACCGATCGTTGCGGCCTTGCGGGCCAAGCGGCAGTCGCTCTTGACCGGGCTGTCCATGCGCAGTGACTCCTCGATGAACCCGGGGATCAGGCTGCGGTCGTCACGCAACTGCTCCTGTATGTCGGGCCGGTCGCCGATCACCTGCAGCGCGGCGCTGAGCAGCTTGGCCGTGGTCTCCTGTCCGGCGGCGAAAAGGAAGGTGGCCGAACGGGAAATCTCGATGACCTCGGGTGTGGAGCCGTCCGGATACTTCGCCGTCGCGAGCGAGGTCAGCACGTCGTCGCGCGGGTCGCGGCGGCGATCCTCGATGTAGGAACAGAACTTCTCGTCGAGCCACTCCAGCGGATTGATGCCGACCGACTCGTGGTCGAGTGCTCCAACCCGCGCGCCGGGTCGGTCGGCTCCTAACACGCTGCGGAACTCCTTGTGGTCCTCCTCCGGGACACCGAGCAGATCGGCGATCACCAGGGTGGCAAACGGCTTGGAGTACTCGGCAATGAACTCACACTCACCATTGCTGAGGAACTCGTCGAGCTGGCGGTCGGCGAGGCTCCACATGAACTCCTCGTTGTGCTTCAGCCGGCTCGGCGTCAGCAGCCGGCTCAGCACCGACCGGGCACGGGTGTGGTCGGGTCGATCCATGGTGACCATGAGCTCGTTCATCGGGAACTGACTGCGGTACTGGTCGATCTGGGCGCTGATGTCGTCGCCCTCGGGAGTGAAGGGCAGCGGCGGGAACGGTCCGCCGAGCGCGACGATGTTCGAGAATGTCTCGGGGTCCTTGTAGACCTCGGTGGCCTCTTCGTAGCCGGTGACGGCGACGACACCGTAGTGCGGCAAGCGCAGCACCGGGTTCTGGCTGCGCAGGTAGTCGAAGTACGGATGAGGGTCGGGCACCAGGGACCCGTCGGTGAAGAAGTCGATCGAGTCGTAGTCGGTCATCTTCAGTGGCCCCTCCCAGAGCTGGATTCACCGGTGGTCTCTCAGCGGCAGACTGCAGCCACCCTTCCGGTATCAGAAAGTGCTGAGCATCTGCTTAGCATGGCGGTAATGTCGTGGTCAAGGTCACGCGCTGGCCAGGACTACGATCGGCTTGGATCGGCTTGGATCGGCATGGGTTGGCACGCAAGCGCAGAGAATACGGAGCAGGGGCATGACATCGCCGCGACGGATCGGGGCGCCCGAGGCGAAGAACCGCGGCTTGCTGCTCGACGCGGCCGAGCAATTGATGCTCGAAGAGGGCTACGCCGCGGTGACTTCCCGGCGCCTCGCCAGCAAGGCGGGGTTGAAACCGCAATTGGTGCACTACTACTTCCGCACCATGGAGGAGTTGTTCCTGGAGGTGTTCCGTCGGCGCGCCGACGACGGTCTTCAGGTGCAGGCGGCGGCGCTGAACTCGCCGCAGCCGTTGTGGGCCCTGTGGAGGTTCGGCACCGATCCCGCGTTCACCCGGATTTCGATGGAATTCATGGCGCTGGCGAATCACCGTAAGGAGTTGCGAACCGAAATCGCTTACTACGCAGAACGTTTCCGCGAGGAGCAACGCCAAGCGGTGACGGCTGCGCTGCAGCGCTACGGTGCGGACACCCAGGATATGCCGCCGGTGGTGTGGACGGTGCTGATGACCAGCTTGTCGCGTTTCCTGGTGCTCGAGCAGTCGATCGGCGTGTCTGGTGGTCACGCCGAAACGTGCGCGTTGGTCGAGAGCTACTTGCGCCGCCTTGAAGGCGAGCCACAGCCGATCGCGGGGGTTCCGTCGGCCTGGGTGGTTCACCAGGTCCGCAGCGAACAGAGCGCGCCTTTGTCGCCGACCTTGGACACCACTACTTTGCCGTCCACCGACAGGTCGCACTGAATACCGGGTGTCCCCGGTTCGCGTCCGGTGGTGACGGTGACCATCGCCCACTGATCGGGGTTGATCAGGTTCACGGGTTGAACCCACGGCTTACCGGGGGCGACATCGGCGTGGACCTGCGGGGTGAAGGTGTAGTTGTTGTGGCTGTAGTCGGAGAACAGCGTCGGGTCCTGATCCTGGTAGAAGATGTCGACGTAGGCCGGGTTTCTGGCCGAGACGATGTACACGACCTGATGCCAGACGGGGTCGGCGTGCGCAGCTCCGGTGGTCGTCAACAGGCCGGCCCCTGCGATGGATGTCGCTGCGCCTGCGGCCAACAGTTTGTGCACGGTGGTCATGTCGCTCCTCCGGATGCGGGCCGCGAATTGGCGGTGCGCTTCATCACGCGCTCTGCGGCCTGCCAATGGGCGTCGGCAACCCACAGACGTGCAAAAGATGCTATCGCCTCGTCCGGCGAAACTCCGCTGATTACTCGTTTTATCTCGGCCGCCGGGCGGCGAGCCAGCGACCTGGCCACCGATCGCCACCCGTCCTCGAAGGAGGAGCGGGGCAACACCACATCCACCAGGCCGATCCGCTCGGCCTCGGCGGCGTCGAGCGCGCGTCCACTGCCCGCCAGCAGCAGCGCCCTGCTCTTTCCAACGAGCGCGGCCAACCGCTCGGCGCCGCCCCAGGCCGGCATGATCTCCAGCGTCACTTGATTGAAGGCGATCTTGATGTCGTCGGCGGCCACCCGGATATCGGCGGCCACCGCGACTTCCGCGCCGCCACCGAACGCATGGCCGTTCAGCACCGCGATCACCGGAGCCGGGAAGCCTGCGAGCTGATCGCAGATGGACCGCATCCGTTTAGCCATCGCTGCGGCGTCCTCTTCGGTCCGCAGCGCGCTCAGTTCCTTGAGGTCACCGCCCGAGACGAAAGCGCGATCGCCGGCGCCCTTGATGACCAAGGCTTGGGCGCCCGCTGCCGCGTCTATCGCCTTTTCCAGCTGCGCCATGGTGTCGAGCGCGATGGCGTTGCGCGCGTGGGGGCGATCGATGGTGAGCACCGCCAGCCCTTCGGACTCTTGGTCGAACTCCAGGTCCACCACGCGCTATTGCTCCTTGGACGAAAACGCCGATATTGGCATTCTCATTCGGGGAGAATAGCATCATCGCAGCGGGGCCAGGAGTCCCAGCGTCCGAGGATCGAGGTGGCCAAATGCCCAACCGAATTGCGGCCGCGGCCGCCACGGCGCTGGCGATAGTTGTTCTCGGCGCCTGCGGTTCACAAACCGCGACTTCCAGTACCGCATCGGTCACCGTCAACGGAAACGACGCCAGGATTCACATCGTTAGGTGTTCGCAGTTGGAGTGGTACCGGACGATTGACGTCGGCGGCGACTTGGCGGGGGTTACCGCCGTTGTCGACGAACGCGCGCAGCCGGTTACCGCGATCTCGGTTCGCATCAAGAATGTGGGTGGCTTCACCGGCATGTACTCACAAGGCGGCAACGGCGACGCCAACATGAGCTTCAGCGGCGACAAATACACGATCAGCGGTACCGCCAACGGCTACAAGACTGACACGAATGAACCGGCTTCCGCCGCGTTCAAAATCAGTGCCACCTGTTGAGGTCTGCGGAAGCCACTGGGTGGGGGCACGTTGCGGCCCGCCGCGGAAGAGAATAGTATTCTCAAAAATTGCGAAGGAGGATTTCATGGGGCAATTGTCGCATCGGGTGGACGTCCCGTTCCCGCTCTTCGACGCGGATAATCATCTCTACGAGCCGCCGGAGGCGCTGACCAAGTTCCTGCCCAAGGAGTACAAGGACTACGTCCAGTACGTGCAGATCAACGGGCGCACCAAGATTGCGATCCGCGGCCAGATCAGCAACTACATTCCCAACCCGACCTTCGAGGTCGTCGCCCGGCCGGGTGCCTGGGAGGAGTACTTCAAGTACGGCAACCCGGACGGTAAGAGCAAGCGCGAGCTGTTCGGCGAGCCGATGCGCGCGATCCCGGCGTTCTTCGAGCCCGGCCCACGCCTGGAGCAGATGAACGAGCTAGGCCTGGACCGCACCCTGATGTTCCCGACGTTGGCCAGCCTGATCGAGGAACGGCTGCGCGACGATCCGGTCGCCATCCACGTCCTTATCCATGCGCTGAACCAGTGGCTCGATGAGGTTTGGGGCTTCAACTACCAGAATCGGATCTTCACCACCCCGGTCATCACCCTGCCGATCGTCGAGAGGGCGATCGAGGAGCTGGAGTGGGTGGTCAAGCGCGGTGCGCGTTGCATCCTGGTCCGCCCGGCTCCGGTCCCCGGCTTCCGCGGCCCCCGGTCGTTCGCGCTGCCCGAGTTCGACCCGTTCTGGGAGCGGGTCGTCGAG
>NZ_JBKQQD010000181.1:0-4410 GCF_052144515.1 Mycobacterium sp.
ACCAGATCACCGCGGCGAGTCGGAGCGGCGCGAGAAATCCCACCGGTCCCCGGGGACGGCTTTACCAGTCACCATGGGCCATATTGACGACTGGATCGCCGGGAATCACGTGCTCGCCATTGCCTAGGTGCCCCTAGCGGATACAGGCAAGGGGTGTGTCTCAGATGCCGTCCGGCAGTTGTCAGTCCCGCCAGCCCCAGAAGGTTTTCAGAAGACGATGTAGCGGTATGAAAACCGTGCAGAAATATCGCCGACGACCAGTCTGTTGCCACGGCTTGTCGGCGGTACGGCGTACCTTCTGGTCCGTGGGTAAGAGGGGCGACAAAAAGCGCGCCAAGCAACGAGATAAGCAGCTTGCCGAGTCGCAGCGCCGCCGTCCGGCAGACCGTCCGCCGAATCGGGAACTGAAGCCGAAGCCGGACGCCGCCGCGAAGCGCCAGAGCGAGACCACCGAGCGGAAGCCCAAGTGGATGGGGCCGCATGAGCCTGAAAGCCCCGACGGCCCGCTGACACCGAAAATGCTGTCCGACTCGGAGTACATATCGGTCGATTGGCGGCCCCGAGAGGGCGCACCCGCAGACGCCCCAGCGATCCAGTTGTCGCTGAAGATCACCGACAAGATTGTGAACATCGACTGCAACACCGTGGAGTTCAAGGCGACACCGGTCGAGGACATGATCCATCCCCGACCGTTAGCTTTCGACCCGCCGTTGCAGCAGTACGGCTGGGACGGAGGCAAGGGATTCCGCCACCACTGGGAGAAGCTGGACTACGTTTTCAACCTGCCCGACCCCTACGCATTCCCGCAGATTCCATTGCAAGGGGAAGACCGCGCAGGAGTGGAGAGGTATATCGAGATGTGCAGGCGGCTTGCCGGGTTCAGCATCATCAACGACGACTCCAGACTGTCGGTCGGCAAGAACCCGGCCACGAACGACTGGTATGTACGGGTGGTGGACTACCCGAGCGATGAGAGCTTTTTGGGTGCATCCGCCGCGTTCCGCCAACTTCACAACGACGGCGAGCCTGCCTGCTTTACCAACGCTCACAATGCGTTGTTCAAGGCGATGAAGACGTTGGCAGACGATCAGCAGGCGGCGATCAAGGGGATGGTTCTGCAGTGGCGAGCTGCGCGGGGCAAGCTGATGAACCACACCCTCCAGACGCTGACCGCACTCAAGGCGAGCAACGCCACCCTCGACAAACCGGTGAGCTATGGAAACGTCAACCCCGACGAGCTGATCCGCACTTTCAACTACGGGGACTCCTTGCACTTCGGGGACGCGAGAGACGAGCTGGACAACCTGCTGGCTGACCCGTTCCATGAGGCGTACTACAAGTACAGCGGCCTGATCTCGATCGTCGGGCTGAGCCACCTGTACTTCGGTTTCGCCGTTCTTCTGGACCGTGCGCTCGGCGGCGTGGCGACGAACTGATGAAGGCCGACGTCGAGAGTTGCTGGAACCTCGGCGCGACGGTGGCCGCTCAGCTCATAGGCTGAGTCGCGTCGAATCGCGGGGCGCTTCCGTGGCGTGGATCGATCCGACCGGCGCAATTTCCTACCTCGGCAGCCCCGATACGGCTCACGCCGCAGCAGGCGTGCCACTTCGGGCGCAACCTGCTGAGCGCCGACGCGGTGGTCGACGATTGGCGGCTCGATTCGGCGTGGGCCCGCGAGGGCGCCAAACAGCGCCACGCCGGGGCGCACGATTGGTAACGCGACGGTTGTTTCTGTTGTTTCTATTATTTGGGCACATAAATGCGCAGATCATGAAGTACTGAAACGCAGAAGTGCGTAGGTCAGTACCTCAATATATGGCGCTTAAGCTGGGCTTACTCTGGTTCAGGAGATACTGATCATGCTATCCACGGACGTCCTGAAAGACGTAAATAAACAAAAGATGTAAATAAACATAATTGCAAGATAGACACCTGAAAGACGCAATTTAGGTGAATCGCCCGACAGCCAGCACAGAATTGAGATCAATTCACCACATTATCTTGTGCTAGAACTATTGTTTGCCTTCTAATCGGTGAGTCCCGTTCTTGGTGGTCAGCACCAAGGTTTCGGAAGGAGACTCCCTGATGATGTTTTCACTGCGATCGATCCGCTGTGCTGCGGCTGGCGCAGTGTGTACCGGCGCGCTAGCCGGAGCGATGCTGTTCGGCGGTATCCCCGGTGCACAGGCCGCCCCCGCGCCCGCTCACGCCACAAGTTTCGAAACTGCTGGGCCCCACGGCGGCGCACCGCTCGGCCCAGGTGTGATCCCGACCCGCCCCGGCGGTGGAGGAGGCCACGGCGGAGGAGGCCACGGCGGCGGCGGCCACGGCGGAGGAGGCCACGGCGGAGGAGGCCACGGCGGCGGCGGTTTGGGCCATGGTGGCTGGGGCCATGGTGGCTGGGGCCACGGCTGGTGGGGCCATGGTGGCTGGGGCCACGGCTGGGGCCACGGTGGCTGGGGCCACGGCTGGTGGGGCCACCCCTGGTGGTGGTGGTGGGGCCACCCCTGGTGGGGCCACCCCTGGTGGGGCCACCCCTGGTGGTACAACCCCTGGTGGGGCGATGACGACGGCTTTTGGGGCCCGGGGGACTGGTGGCATCCGTGGCACTGGTGGAGCTGGTGGTGGTGAGCCACCATCACCGCGTGGCTGCTGGCCCAGCCTGTCGGTAAAGAGGTGCTGCGATGAGCCGCCGGGCATGGTTCGTCGTCGCCGCACTGGCGTCGTGCTTTCAAACTTCCGGTGATTTCCCCGGAGGTCCTAGGCCGAGCGGCCACCATCCAGCCGTCGCCGCAAGCAACCCGACATTGACGTGACCGCAGCACGGTCGCCCAGCGTCCTCGCCAGCGACCCCATCACCGCCCGGTCGACGGGATCGCCGAGACAGCCCACCGGAGCCGCAATGACCATCTGCTGCCCGGCGGCGCTGCTCAACGTGTCGAACGCAATCACCGCTGCGCTCAAAGCATCTGGTTGGTGCTGACCGGCCTGCCAGGTGACCGCCGCGCCCTCGCCCCAAGTCGCCAATACGAGCGGCGGGAGCGCCGGGGCTGCTGGCTTCGATGTCCCTGCCAACCACTCTAAAGGCGGAGATGGCGGCAATGCCCTGCTGATCGGCAACGGCGGCGCCGGCGGTAACAGCTACTTCGCCGACGGCACCGTCGGACAAGGCGGCAACGGCGGCCTGCTGCTCGGCGTACCCGGGCCGAACGGGATGACATAGCCCGCGGCGTCGATGGGGGTCGCGCCTATCACCGATCGGTGATGATGACCGCCAGTTGAGCCCCGATGATCCAGGTCGTCATGTCGGCAGCAGTTGGAGCACTGGGCGCCGCCCGGCCGATGCTGCGACGTCCCATAACTCGAATCCTCCCAAGTCGGGAGAGTCTCCGGAAATGCCGGGACGGCTCACCCATTGTTCTGACACGCATCGGTGACGTGCCGCCCAGCGTCATCCTCGCCGACCCGGCGTTGTTCTAAGCCCTCTAATTCCCTGCTGCGGGAGGTGCGGTGTGGCGCTTTAGGTGCTGACCGCACTGCTCGCATGTGAACTCGGTTTCGCTTGTCAGCACCGCCTGGACATGGTTGCACTTAAAGCACCTGGCGTTTGTGGTGGGGAAGTGATGCCCGCAGTACCTGCATATTTTGGCATCGACGAGGATGGTTTCCGCGCAGTCCGGGCACTTCTTGGTTTGTGCCTGCACCGCGGCCAGCCCGTCGACTGCTTGGGGCCGCGGCTCTCCATTAGGGCGCGGCGGCAGGTCACTCCATTCCCTGCCATTCCAATATCTCTGGCTGCCGGTCCCCGCGGGATCGGGGTACCAGCCGGATAGCGGTAGGCCGGGAGATTGGGCACGCAGGAAAAGCTCGATGATGACGCCGATCACGCCCAGCAACCCGCCAAGTAGTAAGCCCTCTGTCCAGTTGCGATTCTTCGACTTCGCGATTGCCGCCCCGATGGCTGCACAGAACAGCCAGAGGAGTATTGCGGTTTCGAGGCTCACAACCGCCGAGGCTAGGGCGCCCGCTGGCGCATTGATGCTTTTTCAGCTAGTTGGGTTCGGCGGGCTGGATTTGAACTCCGTGGTCGTCCTGGCCCGTCACCGACGTTGTGGCCCAACCTCTTAGTTGTGCAAATCTTGCGCGGAGTTACATCTGCACTGGTCAGATGGTGCCCCCGGCAGGATTCGAACCTGCTGACCGGGCATCTTTCTAGAGTGCATAACCAGGACATGCACGGCTGACCCCGCTTATGTTAAAAGTGTGATTTAGCCAGTCGCTGCCATCATTTGGTGAAGACGTTCTGGGGCTGGACGGAGAAACAGCTGGCCGATGGGACACTGATCTTGACTTCGCCGGCCGGGTGCACCTATGTCACCACCCCCGGTAGCGCGCTGCTGTTTCCCAGCC
>NZ_JBKQQD010000182.1:0-19475 GCF_052144515.1 Mycobacterium sp.
CAAGTCCTGGCGGCCGCTCGCCGCGGCGCAGGCGCAAGAAAAACACGCGCGGGGCGATCTCGCGCCTTCTTCCCTTACGGTCTGACTGGCGCCGGCGGCGGCGCCCCTACCGCCGCCGCGCCGTGACCCCGAGCAGGTCGCCGAGGCGGTCGAGCGCGACGCGCAGGCGGTCGACGACGACGGCGTCGGCGCGCCAAGGGGTGACGATCTCCGGCGCCAGGGCGCGGCAGTCGCGCACCCCGCCGCCCTCGATGACGATGCGCGTCAGGATCGGCCAGGCGGCCTCGCCGGCGCGCTCCT
This sequence comes from Mycobacterium sp., assembly GCF_052144515.1. Lineage (GTDB taxonomy): Bacteria > Actinomycetota > Actinomycetes > Mycobacteriales > Mycobacteriaceae > Mycobacterium. The sequence continues at coordinate 301 of NZ_JBKQQD010000182.1, forward strand.
CGGCCACCCTGAGCTTGTCGCGCGCGTAGAGCGCGGCTTCGCTCGCCGGCAGGCCGGAGCGCGGACCGAACGCTTTCGAGCCCACCGTCTCCAGGGCGACGGCGCGCAAGGCGTCGAGCTGGGCGCGCTGGTGCAGGCGGCGCAGCGCCTCGCCGATCAGCCAGCGCACGTCGTTGAGCTTGGGACCGACCGCACTGTGGCGCTGGTTAGGCGCGTGCTGTCATCCGAGCGATTCAAGACCTACGCCGCACGCGGGCACGCCGACGAGATCAGGGAAGGCAGCAAGGCATCAGCGCACGTCGGAGCGGTTGCGAAGGCATCAGATCGTGTTCTCGGCTGGCTACGGAACAAGCCGGGCGGGACGACCGTCACCGAGAGAAACCTGTGCGCCGACGTGCTCGGACGGCAGGAACGCGGTTATGCCGCCGAGGTGCTCGCCGCCCTGGTCGCCGACGATGGCGGCCTGGTCGAGGCGGGCGAGAACCGCAAGGGAAACATGACCTATCGGCTGAGCGACCCGCAGCCGTAGCAACCAAGACACCGGCCGCTGTGCCGTCAGCTAACGCGGGTCCGCGAATCGTGGAAACGTGGGCAATCGTGGGCAGGTCTATCCCGTTACGCGAACGCCTCGCGCACGCGCATATGTGCGATACCTCAAATATCTATCTCTATCAGTATTTATAGGCAGATTATCGAACGACTGTTCGATTCTCTCGCGTAACGCCGAAATGCTGCCCACGTTTCCACGGTTGCCCACGATTCAGATATTGCCCACGGTTCGCAGACCGTCGAGGCAAACACTGGCTGGGGGAAGCGGTGGCAGGATCACCGCCTGCCCGCTGGTAATTGACGCCATAGTCAAAATTTCCGGCTGCACCCACTGCGGACAGGATGAGGACATGCACACGATGCGGCTGCACGAGTCCCGACAGCGCGCCCGCGAGGTCGTGCGGATGCGCGGCGACGGCTACTCGTGGAGTGAATGCGCCTCGGCGCTCGGGTTCTCCTCACGCGGTGCCGCCGAGCGCGCGTTCAAGCGATGGCACGAGCGGCTCGCGCACCCGGACGACCCGGCGACCGATAGGCGGATGCTGGTCGAGTCTGCCAAGGGTGACATGTGGGAGCTGACCGAGGGTCTGCGCCGGGCCGCTGCGGCGGGCGACGACGAGAACGTCCAGCGGTACGCCACGACCAAGACACGGGTTCGCGACCAGCTCGCCCGGCTGCAAGGTGCCTACGCGCCCGAGCGCGCCGAGGTCGCCTTGACGGCCAGCCTCGACGTGCCGTCCATCCGCGCCAAGGCATTGGAGATCGTGGCGGCCCGAGCGGACAAGTCCATACCGGCGATGCCCACGATTGACGCGGAGGTGGTCGAGTGAGCGATCAGGTCATCGTCACCGACGCCGACGCGATCAACGCGGCGGCCGACATGATCGAGCAGATTACGAGCGGTTCCCTGTCGGCCGCCGAGGTGCAACGGCGTGCCCTCGACGCCGCACGCGAGCTGATCTGTGTCGCGGGCGTCGGACCTGATAGCCCGTTGTGGGAATTGCACGGCGACATCACCCGTCAGCACTTGGCCGATGGCGGTGTGTCCTGCGCCGAGCAGATCGAGTGGTACGCCTGCCAATTCCGCCGCGAGATCGACGCCGGAGGGCATCCGCCGCGCTTGCGTTTCGAGGACCCCGAGGCTGCCGATAACCAACCGCCCGACTCTGTTACAGAAGTGAACGCAAGTGACAATTGAGGCGATCCCGTCCCGTTCGCTGGCCCAACCTCGGCCCACTGGCACCGCGTGGCGGCGCATCGTCGCAGGTCAACAGGCTGTGACCACTTGACGCCGACTCAAGTGCGGCGACCGAAACGCGAGGATAGGGACATGACCGCGACACAGACACCAGCACCGAACTGGTCGCAACGGCTGATCGACCTCAGCGCGTTATCGGTTGCCTTGAAACGCCAGCGACCGCAGACGCCCGCCGGTCTGGCGCGGCGGATCATCCGCGACTATCGGATTACGCCGACCTCGGCGCTGATCGGCTACGAAGTGGCGAAAGCGATCCGCACGCCCAACGGCAGGCTGATCCTCTGCGCGCCGCCGAGGGAGAGCAAGACTCTTACCGCCGCGATTGCTGGCACGGTATGGGCGTTGCAACGTGATCCCGACTGCCGGGTGATCCTGACCTCCTACGCGGACAAACTTCCGCACGAGTCCAGCCACGACGCTCGCAAACTGGTCTCCGAACACCATGCGACGCTTGGGTTTTCGCTCTCGCAGGATCGGGCAGCGGTGGGACGGTGGCGAGTGGCTGACCATGCGGGAGGTCTGCTCGCGGCCGGGCTGATGTCAGGTCTGTACGGGTTCGGCGCTGATTGCTTGATCCTCGACGACATCACTAAGAATGCGGCCGAGGCGTCGAGCGAGCCGGTCCGCAAGCGCACGCTCGACGAGTTCCGATCAACTGTCTTGAGCCGTGTCCACGCGGGCGGAGCGTGCATCGTGCTCGGCACGCGCTGGTCACCGTTCGACCTGATCGGAACGCTACTGGCCGAGGAGTCTGACCGCTGGCGCTACGTGAACGTCCCGGCTCTGGCCGAACCGCAGAACGGTATTCCCGACGCGCTGGGCAGACCGCAGGGCCAGGCGATGACCTCGGCGCTGGGCCAGACCTCGACCGGGTTCGCCGAGATCCGGCGCTCGCTCGGCTCGCGCCGGTTCTATGCCCTCTATCAAGGAATGCCGTCGACACCCGAGGGCGGTCTCTGCAAACTGGTATGGATCGAGGCGACCCGATTGCCTTGCGCGCCAAGCAATCCGAGAATGACCGTCGTCGGTGTCGATCCGGCCGAGGGCGGCGGTCGCGGAGGCGACGATACCGGTATCGTGGCGTGCTCGATGACCACAGACGGCACGGTCGCGATCATCGCGGACAAGTCCGGGCAGTTCACCTCGGCGCAATGGGCAAGGGTGGCAATAGAATTGGCGATAGACTGCCAGGCGTCCGAGATCGCAATAGAGGCGTTCGCCGCGAGGCAGACGTACGTCCAGATCGTCAAGGACGCCATGTCGCGCTACCAACTACCGCACGCGATCAGGGTCAGCGGTTGGCCGCCCGTGGGCAGCGGGCGCGGTAAGGGCAGCGACGTTGACCGCGCCGCCGCGTTGCTGGTCGGTTTGGAGACCGGGACCGTCAAAGTCGCGGGCTTTCTGCCGGACTTCGAGGACGCGGCGACATCTTGGGAGGCTGGCGACCACTGCCCGGACTCGCTCAGCGCGGCAATCGTGGCGCATGACGTTCTCGAACACAGCAAGGGCCGACAGTGCTCGCTCGGCGTGCCATATGACGCGACCGACCCGAAACAGGTCGGGTATCTGCGGGACTGGTTAAGCCAAAAGATCGGATAGGAGATCGGACACATGATGTTCGGACGCCGCAAAGCGGTAGAGATGCTGGTCGCGCAGGCCAAGGCCCGCAAGCGCGCCGAGGCGGCGGGCACCGATCCCGATGCGACACCCGAGGCCGAGGCGGTCGAGGCGGCCGAGGCGAAGTTGATCGCGCAGCAGCGCCGGATAGCTCTGTGGGCACAGCGGCTCGACGGCGGCGGCTCTCTGTCGCCTCGGCTGCCCGGCGCGCTCGCCGAGGCGCTGGCGGTGGACCTGCGCCCGATTGAGCGGGACTAGACCCGTTCCCGTCACACCGGGGCGGGCCGTGTTAGATCCGTCCCTGCGGTTTCTGCACGGCTGCTCTGCACCCCTGCTCGGCATACTGAAACCGTCGCCGCCGGGCTCGCTCACTCGGACGGGATGGGCCGGTGGCGACGCAGACCAGAGACCGGAGAAATGACCATGACCGAGACGACGACCGAGAGGCCGCGCGACCGCAGGTCGACGCCGTTCTGGGCGCAGGCCGCCGAGCGGCAACGGTGCCGCGTCGCTGCCGAGTGCGAGGTCGACCCGTACACCTTGAAGCCGATTGCCCGTGAGCCGCGCAGTGCTCTACAGCTCGCGACGGCGCACGCCAAGACCTTGGAAGCCACCGACGACCTGCTGAGCTGCCGCGAGCGGATCGCGTTCACCAGCGCGCTGGCCGCGTTGAGCCAGGCCGAGTCCGCGTCGCGGAGCGCGACCGCGTTGGAATCCATCGCGGCGGCGCTGGCGGCGCTGGCCGACACGGCGGCCTGAGAGCATGGCTGCCCTGCATCACCCCGAAAGGATAGTGTCCTTCAACATGACACCGAGCACAGCAGCAGCTCCAATTTTCGATCCCGCCAGCCGCTCACCGGGCAGTTGGGGGTCTTCTGTCGCGGCCCTGCGTAGCCGAGGCGTCTCTGATGACGACCCACGCATGATCCAGGCACGGCAGGCGCTCTCCTGGTGGCGTTTCAAAAGAACGGTTGACGCAGAGGTCAAGAACGGTCTGTTTGACCGAGGATTTGCCGATGCAATTCTCGCAGCGGTCATCAAGTATCCCGACTCGTTAGACGTGACCGAATGAGCCGGTCCCGCAAACGTTTTGACCACGCGGCTGGTCGCGACCCGAGGGTGACCTTATGAGACGCCGCCGCGACGAAGCCGAGATCGACGAGCAGCGAGCCGCCGCTCGTGCCGACCAAAGACAGCGCCGACACCAACGAATGAAAGTGGTCTACGGAGCTGAGTTTGACGCCATGGCAGAGGTTTTCGATGTCTTAGACCCTATCGCCCGTCGCATCGCTGCCGAGCCGGTGCCGACCGTTTATCGCGAGGATGTGCGAGCGGTTGCGGCAGCTACACATGGGTTGGTCGCCGAGGTTTTCGCCATGGTCACGTTGTCGGACAGCCAGAAAGCGGCCAAACACTTACCGGAACGCGACCGGGGCCGCGCAGTGAAACTGCTCTGTGAGCTACCTGAGCGCCCACAACCGCCCGTGCTCGTCGACGACACGCTCACGACCGGTGACTGGCTGGCCGCGTTGACATCTCACGTCGGAACGGTGTCGGGCAGGTTGAGCGACCTTTTGCAGAACGCCCGCCCGGAGGACCAGATGCGCGGTGCTCTGTCTGTGAATCAGCGTTTGGTCAATTCGCTGCACGAGCTGGATACCGCCGCGCTGTCCCTGCAACGCCACCTCGACCGCGCCGAGCAGATCCGCGAGGAGCAGGCGCAGGCGCGCCGTCGTGGGACCCGGTCCCGCAAGACCGACGCGGTCGCTGAATTGCAACGAATGGGAGTGCGAGTATGACCGTCGAAACCGTGAACGCCGACGAGGTAGCCTGGCCGTCGAATACCCTTGCGCCTCAGCGATTTTGGGCACCGCTGATCTCGCCGTCCAGCCCTGGGCTGTGGGGCTGCACGACGTGGTTCGAGAACACTGGCCCCTCAAGGTTTTTGGAGAGCGGTCTACAGATTCGCCCGGTAGGTAACTATTCCGATGACCTGGCGTCCGGTGTGTGGTCTTCGCCGTGGTGTGTCGACCCTGGCAGCGACGAGTTCGATCTGAAGACCGGCGTGCGTGAGGACCCGAATACCGTTCCATTCCAAGCGATCACGACGTGGGCGTTCGATTCCTGCTCGCCAGAGCCCGCGACGCGCGACGAGGTACGGACAAGGGTGCAGCAGATCCATCGGATGCGTGAGCCGATCATGGCCGAGCGGTCGTTCTCCGCGACACTGCTGGCCCGTGCTGACGTGATCGCAAGCGCACCGGATTTGACCGCCGCCCTCGGCTACTTGGAAGGCGCTCTCGCCGAAACCAATTCGCTCGGCGTGATTCATGCCTCGGCGCAATGGACATCACCCGCAGCACAGGCCATGCTGTTGGTCGGCAGCGGCTCGGCACCCAAAACGCCAGCGCGCCATGCCTGGTGTTTCGGTGGCGGGTATGTCAAAGGTTTGTCCGATGTGCTGGTGGCCACCAGTCCGGTGTACGGCTGGCGGGATCAGGTCGTGTTGCGCGAAGTCCCGTTGACCGCAGAGGACTCCGAGGTGTTCGCGGTCATCGCCGAAAGATCGCTCGTGATCGGTGTCGAGAAAGTCATCGCGGCGGTATCAATCGCAGGTGAGTCGGCATGATGACCAGCACACAGCGCAGCGCCGTCGACCGCCTCGCAGCGTTGACCTTCAAGAACAAGGACGTGCCCATGTCAGTGCTACAGAATTTGATCAAGCACGAACATCAACGAATTGCCTTGGCATATCACGAATCTGGTCATGCAGTAGTCGGCGTGCTGCACGGAGCCACGTTGTGCGATGCGGTGATCACCGATGGCGACCGCGTCGGTGACGGGTTCAGCCACCCGACCGGTGAGACCAGCTTCGACGACTTGCCCGAAGGTCACGCAGCGCAGATCGCGTATTCGGGACCTTATGCGCAGGCCCGTGGCGTCGCGAAACGGCGGCCGAACCTGCGCGAGCTGCACGCGGCATTCGACGGCGCTGGACGTGTCGATCAAGATCAACTGTGCGCCAGCGGCGAACGTGCCGCCGGTGCCGACGTGGTGCCGCTGCTACTGCGATGCTGGCCAGCGGTTGCGACGATTGCTAGGCAGTTATTTGACGGCGGTTGCGTCGGCCACGCCGACGTGTGCAAGGCGTTGTCAATCCCGGTCGCCGACAACGGTCCGTGGCGCTCGGCGATCCTGGCAGGGTCAGCGCCGAACAGTTTCACCATCGTGCGACCGGTCGGCTAGACGGCCCCAAGGATCTCCGGTCGGTGGGTTGGCACACCCTCCGGCCGGGACGCCGCCCGGTCGAGGTCCCAAGCCCGCAGCGTGAGGATCTCCCGGCGGTGGCATCCGTCGATCTCAGGCGGCCTTTCGGCGGCCCTTACACGCCAGAACGCCCCGGCCAGTGGGAGAACACCGGCACGGGGCGGCCCTGACATTCACATCACCATATTCACCGCGAACCAAACGTGTCCCCGAGAGGACGGGTCCAGCTTATCGAGCGGCGGTGCATTCCGGGGCATGTCGGCAACGCCGAATCGGTTAGGCGGTCTAACGAGTGATGTACGGTGGTCACGATTTCACGGCAGCACCGCAGCACGGCTCGGGAGCGGTTGTGTCGGCGGCCTTGTCCAGTGGGCCAGCAGTGGGCCAAGACAGGCACGAACAGGACCGAACAATACGGCACAGTCTGGACATTCGACCCGCGCTGACCTGCGCTTTCTGGACATATCCGCACAGTGGCGCACACACCTAAGTTGACTGGGGGTCAAGTGGTCGCAGGTTCAAATCCTGTCAGCCCGACTAAAGAAATATGCTCTAAGCTGGTAGTTCGCTCTTCGGCTGATGTGCACGCGTGTTCGATCAGCCCCTAGATTGTCACGGGTTGTCACAACTGTTGCGAAACTCCTCGCTTCGAGGAACCGCCTTAACTCCGTGATGCGCTGTCGTCCATCTCGTGTACAGCGCTCCGCGAGATGGCTCCGACCATAGATGACTGCCCTCTAAGTCACGGCCTAACGGCGCTTGATACCGGGGGAACTGACCGTCGATGACTCTAATGACCCGTTTCTCGCAATACGCCGTGGTCGGGCGTTCCGTGCGCCGGTAGCATTACTTGCCGAGGAGGTGGAACGTGGAGCGCCAAACGTCGAAGACAGCTGCCAAGAAGGTCGTCGTCAGGAAGGCGGCCGTCAAGAAGGCCGTCGCCCGGGCCACCAAGGCATCCGCCAAGCTCGAGAACCGCGAGGTTCCCGCCGGCTACGTCCGCCCCGCTGCGGTCGCGAGCTATATCGCCTCACGGCAAACGCCCAAGCGCTAATGCCCCTGGCGCCGGGCTACGGCGAAACTCCACTTCCGCATGATGAACTCAGCCTTCTCCTTGACGAGGCCGTCCAGATCCTTGACGAACCCATCACCCGGGCCGCGGTCTACGACCTCGAACAGGGCTTCCAGAACCAGGTGTCCGATGAACTGATGCCTGCGGCGATCGAGGGCTCTCTACCGCTCGATGAGCTGCTCAGCGACCGTTTCGTGCGTGATCTTCATACCCGGCTCTACGGCGCTGTCTGGGTATGGGGCGGCCGGTGGAGAAGAACCGAAGTCAACATCGGTGTCGCACCCGAACGGATCGCCGTCGAACTGCGTAACGCAATCGAAAACATCGCCTACCGATGGGAACACACGGACGATTGGACTGCCCGCGAACTCGGAATCACCGTGCACGCCGAGACCGTCCGGATCCATCCATTCACGGATGGAAATGGACGCACCACAAGGCTTCTCGCCGATCTGGTGTTTGCCGCCACCCAGGACCCCACAGAGTGGCAGTACGACTGGAACGTCGAAAAGCAGCGCTACATCGAACTGCTCCGTGCCTTCGACGTTCACCGAGACGCCAGCGAGCTTGCCGCTTTCGTCGGAATACAAGCGATCGAGTCCTGAGCGTCAAAGAATTCCTGCGCAGACGGGAGCCCACCCGTCTGCCCGATTTGTGGCGACGCGGTCGTTCTTGCCCGACTCAACCTCTCGCCAAGATCATCATACCTATCGTGCGCAGACCTTGACCGGTTTGCCCAGATTAGGGTCTTCACGCCCGGGTGGTCCGCCGATTGAAGCTCTCTGCAGCTTCCTTCAGCGCATCAGGCTGCGAATGGACGTACGTGCGCATTGTGAACGAGACATCGGCGTGCCCTAACCACGCTGCCACCAACACAATTGGCACTTTCTGAAGGGTCATCAATGTCGCACAGGTGTGGCGGGCGTCGTGCAGGCGAAGTTGAGGGACATCGAGATCGGCGATTGCGGCGGCCCACAACTTCGATAGCGTCGACGGATGATAAGGCTCGCCAGCCTCATTGCACACGACATATCCCAAGTCGCTATAAGCGCTTCCGAGATAGAGCTTTTCGGCTGCCTGACGTGCCTTCGCCGCCTTGAGCTCAGCCAGTAGCGGAGCAAGGAGAGGGAGCGTGCGGTTGGAGGATTCGGACTTCGCCTCATCGGACTCGACGGCTTTGCCCTTGATGTCGAGGCGAGTTCGGCCGATCCGGATGACCTTGTTTTCCAGATCGATGTCTTCCCAGCGCTGTCCGGCGATTTCACCACGCCGCATGCCGGCCAGGGCCATATGCCAGGCGTGGCGGTTGCGGTCTTCAGCGAACTCATTCAGCACAACTGCGATCTGGTCGGCGGTAAAGGTTTGTGCGCCTCGGGCTTTGCCCGATACGCGGTCCACAAGAGTGGCGACGTTACGAACAAGTAGGCCCTCGGCGACCAGCTGGTCCAGGACTTGGCGAAGCGCGGTCAGCATGTAGTTGCACGATCTCGCACTCCAAGCCTTGCGGAAGCGACCGTTCGATCGTTCGAGACCGCCTGCCCGCAGCTTGACGATCACGTCATCCATGTGGCGCCGAGTCAGCTTCTGGACCGGGATGCCGCCGAGCTCACTTCGTATCGGTTGCAGCACATACTCGTAGCCCGCCGCACTCGTCGGTTTGATTTTGTGACGCGACGCGAGCCATTCGGCGCAGGCTTGCTCAACAGTCAGTGTTGTTGGTTGAACGTAGGTTCCCGAGGCGACTTTGCCCTGCACCTCCGCGAGGGCTTTACGTGCCTCCTGTTCCGTGTTGAAGCGGCGGCGGAGCTGCTTGCGTTTCCCATCGACATACCCCGTGTCCACGGTGAGTTGGTAGCGCACCGCAGTCTTGTTGCTGCCGCGCTGTTTGACCTCTATGCGACGTATTTGTGGTGGAAGCTGGCGACGTTCGGCCATAATCGGACCTCGGTTGCGGTGGGGAACTGACGATCAGGATGCAAGACGCCGGTGCTGTTCGATGAACAGCGTGAGATCCTCTGATCTAACTCTGCGGCTACTCCCAATCTGGACCCATGTAAGTTCACCACTGTCGAACAGCCGGTACACCGACGAGCGACTGATTCGCAACGCATCGACGACGTCCTTGACCGTGAGGAGTTGGGTGCTCGCCTTCGGAACCGGGTGTTCGACTGGACCGTGGTCTGTACCGGACGTGATCATCGCTCAAATATACGAGGGCCCGACCCTGCAGCGCGACGGTCACGAGAAATTCGTTGGTGTTTGTCGCGGCGCGTTGTTGAATGACGAAACCTACTGCACCGCAGAAGTTCCCGCTGCTTCTCGACGAAGTGCTACTTCGCGAGAAGTCTTAAGCCGTCATACAGGACGAAAATCGCCGTGGGCTGTGGCATAGCTGGCGACTCAGCCCTTATCGTCGAGCGATGGCGAGACGTACAGGTCCTCTGCTTCCGCACAGTCAACTGAGCTCGGTTCCGTCACAGCCGACCTTCATCGAGGCTGCCCGCAAGAGGGCCGTGCTATTGACCGACATTGTGTGTCACCTCGCCAGGTACCGGATCGCGCTGGCGAAGTTGGCTGAGTTCGAACACCGCCAGAGAAACCCGGTTCGGGCGGGCGACCTGGAGGACGTCTACCTCTCTGCCGCCGGCATCAACGAGCAGTTCGTGATCGATGCTGACGATGCGCACGCTCTGTGGCGCAACCTAAAACGATTGCAGGAATCGGCGTCAGGCAGATCACCTGAAACTTGATTCGTACGGAATAGTCGAAGCGTCACAAACCACCCGAACCCGTTTGGCGATGTGCGGCAAAATGTCTGCAAGGCCGTCGCCGAGGCTGCCGATTGGTACCACCGGCAGTCCGTGTCGGGCGGGCTCGGGAGACCTCGTCGCGACTGGTGCCTAACGGTCCAACCGGTCGTGTTAGGGGTGGGGCGATCTATCGAGATGCGATCAGCTCGCAGCCAGGTTCGCCTGCTGCACAAGCTCGCCGTACGCATCGATGTTCAGAGCGGCACGGTTCGATTTATGGAGTCGCACAGGCAATACGCAGATGCTCAGCGCGAAGTGCCATACGTGATTATCTCGGACCGATTCGAGCTGGCGGCCTGCCACGTGTCGGCCGCGAAAAGCGTTACGGCTGCACCCAGGAGCCCAATCTCCGAGACAGCCTATTAGGTGCTTAGACGGGTCATTCACGCCCGTTTGCCGCGTGGCACGTCGGGTGCCGCGCCCCGCCCCGTGCCAAGGTGGCGACGACCGGACCCTGGCTCACGCCGTCTGCGCTCCAGTGTCCACCTACGCTGGCGACGAGGCCGCCGGAAACCGGTGATCAGACGAACCAACATTCCTTCAGCGGGGCTTAAACAACGCCCGCATTCTTGGAAAAACGGGCCAGCATACGAGGCGACTTTGGCCGGCTCGCCTCGGCCCACACATATCTGTTTGCTTCCCTGATGTTGGCTCCAGAGATGAGATCGCCAAGGTCCGCGGTCAGCACGTTCGACCTGTTGAATTCGTCGACGAGGCCGATCCCAGGGGTTAGCAGGTCGCGTACAAATGGCCGCCCGAGGATGATCCGAACCGGTCGTCAGAGGGTTCGCAACTGGCACGGATTTGACGGCGTTGATGTTGGACGACATGGAGAACACGCGGGGAGTTCGTCAACGCGCACGGCCAGCTTGGAGGGGGCATTTCGTGGGCGCCGACACGGGGCTGGCGAACTCCCAAACCTCCCGAGTTCTTCGCGTGTAGCTGAATTAATCAGCCACGGAAGCAAACTGGTCGATGTGGTCCACAGGCTCTACGTCAGTCTGTCGACGCGGCGATTGGTTGGATCGAATCGGTAATGTCGAAATGCACTATCGCGCGGTGAAAGACATCGGTCACAAGCCGGCTAAATGTCATGGGTCGCTTCGTGTAGAACCGGCACGCCGTCGCCAGATTAGGCCCGGCGAACTGGATTGCTTTTAGGCAATCCCCGTCGTGGTGGCGACTGCACACCTTTCAACAGCACTCGGATCTGCCAGCACGGCAAGACGGTGTTTGGCTAGTAGCGCGAGGCATTCGGCAGTAGAACCCGCGCAAGTTCGCGTGCCGCCTGCAGCACGCGCTTGTCGAGCTCTTTCCTGCGGGCGCGGGCAGTGAGCTCAGTAATTAGGCGGGCACAGCTTCCTGGATCGTTGAGGAGATGCTTTTCGATGTCGTCGGCCGTCGGCGGACGAGCCACGAAAACGGGCTGCAGTACGGCAGGGGAGCACCGTGGAACTTCGACAACCCGGACGGCGACTCCGGTCCGTTCGGCGGCAACTCGCTCCGCATGTGCCGCCCGCCGGCAAGCGGTCGAGCACCAGATTCTTCGTCGCCCCCGGCGGGGCCCATCGCCGGGTAGAGGGCCGCCGACCGGCAACCCACAACGGGGGCAAGCAGCCTCTGTTGTTGGGGCGTTCACACTCGCCAGTCTAAACGTCATGACGAAATGTTGCGGTTCCGAGACCTGAGTGCAAAAGGTGTGATGGTCGACGAAGGGGCTGATTAGGGCCACCACACCGGCGTCGATTAACGCCGCTCGCAGCTTAGCCATGGAGCTGCTGCTCCAATGTGATTGGGGTGCTGGGAACGTGTGTCCTCGCGCGACGGTGTCTCAATGGTGGCCGCCGCTTGCGTCGCGTCGGTGGTGCTCTTCCGTTTCGCGCCCGCTTCGCTCATGGCTGCGGCGAACGCGCGACAGGTCGCGAACCGGTGCACTGGTTCTTTGACCATCGCCCTGGCCAGCACACCATCGATCGGACTGAGATCGGGTCGCACAGTTGCCAGGCGAGGTGCCGGCGATGACAAGTGATTCCCGATCACTACGGCGGGATTGAAATTAACGAACGGCGGTACCCGGGTGAGCAGATGAAGGCGGCCCGCCGCGACCACACCCAATCGCTTCCCCGGGCTGGCACGGCCTTGGCCTTCAGGCACGCTGACCCCTCGTAGTCGTCGCATGGCCGTCTGGTGGCGCCTCGTGTTCCACCCATCGGTCGCAGATCTCCCTGCAGCGGTCGATGGTGGCACGATCGTGGCGTCGACTTGACCACCCGTCCTGCACACAACCCGTCGCAAGGAGATCGCCGTGGGCACCTATGCCGTCACCGGAGCAGCCTCGGGAATGGGACACGCGGCCGCGCAGAAGTTGCGCGACGCCGGACACACCGTGATCGGCGTAGACATCAAGTCCGCTGACGTCGTCGCCGACTTGTCGACGCCCGAGGGGCGGAAAGAAGCCGCCGATCGCGTCCTGAATGCCGCGAATGCGGCACTGGACGGTGCCGTGCTGGCAGCCGGTCTCGGCCCCGCCGCGCAACCCGATCGTTCGCGGAGAATCGCCCAGGTCAACTACTTCGGTGTCGTAGATTTGCTCGAGGCATGGCAGCCGGCTTTGGCGGCAACTCCCAAGGCTAAGGTCGTCGTTTTCTCGAGCAATTCCACGACGACCACACCGGCAGTTCCGCGGCGTACCGTTCGTGCGTTGCTCGCACACGACGCCGAAAAAGCGGTGCGCTCCGTACGCTTTCTCGGCCGGATCGCTCCGGCGCTAATGTATGCCGCGTCAAAGATCGCCGTGAGCCATTGGGTCAGGCTGACTGCGGTGACGCCGCTGTGGGCGGGTTCGGGTATCCGCCTGAACGCTCTGGCCCCGGGTGCGATCTTGACGCCTCTTCTAGAAGAGCAGCTGTCGAACCCGAGGGAGGCGAAGGCTGTTCGATCGTTTCCAGTCCCCATCGGCGGCTACGGCGACGCCGGGCAGCTTGCCGACTGGGCCATCTTCATGCTCTCCGATTCTGCGGACTTCCTCTGCGGCAGCATTGTCTTCGTCGATGGCGGATCGGACGCCTATTTCAGAGCTCGTGACTGGCCGAAAGCCGTACCAGCCTACCGATTGCTTTCATACCTCAAGCGGTTCAGGGCGTAACCGATGGGTGGTGCCGGCATGCGTGAGGTGTTCTCGGCTGCAAGAGAATTGGTCACCGCAGTCCGAGGACTCATGGTGGTCGCGTCCATCACCGACGTGGACGCACCGACGATGCACAAAGCGACTCAGCTGGTCAGTTGCGCGCACGAGATGCTAGCTGCACGGGTATTGGCCAGGGGTCGGCGAGAGCACCTGGATCGCAGCGCCATCGCACGGTTGCGCGGTGGTGAACCGTGGGAAGTGTTCACCCACAATCCCATGGGCATACCCCTGCGGATCAGCGCCTCCGAAACCGAGGCGACGGCAACCGTGATGACCACCGCGCTGTTCGAGGGTCCGCCGGGGATAGTCCATGGCGGATTCGTCGCGGCGATGCTAGACGCGCTGCTGAGCACTCTCGTTCAGGCGCAGGATATTCGGGCAGTCACCGTGCGGCTCGATGTTCGGTTCCGGCGAGCGGTCGCGACGGGCACGCAACTTCACCTGCGGGGCACGGTCGAAGCGGTCGAGGGCCGAAAGGTCCGCGCAGTAGGGCGGATTCGCGCCGACGACGATCTCGTCGCAGAGGCAGAAGCACTGTTCATCACCATCGCCGGCGAGCCCGATTGACAAGCGGCGCAGCCGGTTCAGTCCTTTGCGGCCGCAATACCGGCGCGGCGGCCGAAGAAGCTGCCGTCACCCAGTGAAGCTCCACTGACATAACCGCCCGCACAGATGCCCGACGTGCAGCGGCCCGCTGCATATAGTCCGGGAATCGGATTCCCCGAGACATGCATCACCCGCGAGTCGACATCTGTTTTCAGCCCACCGAGCGTGAAACCGGCTGTGCAACCGCATAAGTCGTAGCCGGCAAGCGGTGTCCTAATCGGCTTCACCCATTCGGGTTTCTTGCCGAGCAGCGGATCCGAGCCGTACGAGGCATGCCGGTTGTAAACGGCCACTGTCGCTCGCAGCGCACCTGAGGGCAGGCCGATTTCAGCCTCGAGCTCCTCGACGGACTCCGCCGCCCATGTCGGCGGCCGACGGATCGGCACGGCGGTCTTGCTGTCCAAGGCCTGTTCCAGCGACTCCTCGTCGATGATCAGGTAGGCCTCATTGTCCTGCTGGATCAGTGTGGCCTGACCCATACGGCCTGGATAGGTGTCCTCGGTGATGTAGCGTTGCGCACGGCCGTTGACCAGAATGCCGCGGACCACCAGCTGCGGATCGGCCAAGAACGCGACTTCTGTAGCGTCCATGTGGGCGGTGTCGGCCCCGAGCGCCTGGGCCACCCTGATGCCGATGCCGTCGTGCTCCTCGATGGCTGCCGCGGGCCGGCCGATCAAGCGCGGAGCGTGCGCCCGAACCATGCTGTCGTTGTGCGCGAAACTCCCGGTGGCCAAGACCACGCCCCGCGTGGCGCGTATTGCGAGCTCTTCGCCGTATTGCGTTGCGATGACACCGACCACTCGGCCGTCCTCGTCGATGATCAATCGCCGTAACCGGGTGTCGTATTCGACTCGGACACCGAGGGTTTCGGCAGTCCCGGCTAGCGGCTTCATCAGCATGAATCCGCCGCCCTTCTCGCCGGTGCGCTTGTGTTCCATCTGCGGCAGATGCCCGCGAGGTGCCGGGGTGGCGATCGTGTCGAACGGCGCCGCGTTTTCCCCGCCGGAGTACATCAGGCCCTCGTCGTGCGGTGGCTCCCAGCCCGGCTCTCCCCAGAACGCCGCCCGGAAGGGTACGCCGCAGTCGACGAGCCAAGTGAAATGTTCGACGCTGCCGCGGCAGTACTCGCCGATCTTGGCGCGGTCTGCGCCCGGGCCCACGGCTGCGAGCAAGAATGCCTCCATGTTTTCCGCCGAGTCATGGAAGCCCAGGGCCGTCTGCAGCGGCGTGCCGCCGCCGAGGTAGATGATCCCTCCGGACAGTGTTGCGGCGCCGCCCCATCCACCAGTGCGTTCGAGGATGAGGACCTCAGCGCCGGCCCGGGCCGCTTCGATCGCGGCACAGACACCCGCGATGCCGTACCCCGCGACGACGACGTCTGCCTGCTTGTCCCAGCGCGCGACGCGCTCGGCTCTCTCGGGGTGCACGTCGGATGAACGGGTGCTGGACTCGGCGGTAGAGGACACGTCGGGACGCTACGACGTCGTCATGCGTCGCACAATGTCGGGTTTCAGCTACTGGGATATCGGCCGAAGATGTGGTTGATCGCCAGGGCTGGGTGGCGTTGACTGCCTATCCGCGTCGTCGCAAGGTAGACAGGATCATCTGCATCGCCGCGCGGTGCGACGCTTCCAGTTGGGCGAAGTCCCCCGAATCGATCCATTGGATGTATACCTGGCGGGCGGTCTCGATGATCAGGTGAGCCGGCAGCGTGCGCAGAAAGGGATCTTCGCCGAGATGGAAATGACGGGCGAGGAACTCGGTGATCGGCTCGCTGAGATCCTCGCCCCAGTCGAGCCAGCGCAGGCGGTATTGGGCGTCTTTGACGATGAGCGTCATGAACTTGCGGTCGAATTCCTCGACGTGGCGTTCGGCCACTTCGGTGGTGAAGGCATGGACCAGCGTGTCGACGGGGTCCGCGTTGGGGCCGGACTGCTCTAAGACTTGCAGGCTGACTTCTCCAAAGCTGCGCAGCAGCGGCATGATGACGTCTTCTTTGACCGGGAAGTGCCGGTGGAAGGTCCGCGGCGCAATGCCTACGATCTCGCAGATCCGTTCCACGGTGGCCGACGTGTCCCCGCCGGCGACGAAAAGATCTCGTGCCGTCAGTGCGATCTCGAGCCGGAGTTCCTCGGCGCGTCGCTCGGTCAACGACGGCTTGGCCGATCTGGTCACGGGCCCCTCACTTCCTTAGCCGCACTCAACATTAACCGGGCAACCCTTCTTTCGCGCGGGCCGACTTCCGGTGTGGGCTTCTGTGCTGAACCCGTGTCTCCGCTTTACACAGCCGCAACAGCGTGCTTAGACTCCTGTGTCAGATTATGACATGAAGGCATCATCTGACAACTCTGAGTCCCGGAGGTACGTATGGCAGCGATGCAGATTCAAGAGGCGCCCGCCGCGATGATCGATCGGGTTTCTACGGTGTTGGACGCCTTCATGGGCCAACGGCCCCTCACCCTCGTCGAGGTGGCGCGACGATCGAATTTGCCGCCGTCGTCGACCCATCGAATCCTGCAGCGGCTGGTGGAGCTCGGCTGGGTCGAGCGGTCTGGCTTCGAATACGGGCTGGGCATAAGGATGTTCGAACTGGGTGCACACGTGGTGCGGCAGCGCGGCGTGCATGACGCCGCACTTCCGGTGATGACGCGGCTGAATCGGCAGACCGGGTGTACGGCCTATCTCAGCACGCTGGTCGGCTCGGAAATCCTGCATCTGGATCGCACCGGCCTGTGGCCGAAAGCCGGCCCCTCGTGGGGTGTGGGGGCGCGACAGCCCGTCGAATTGACCGCGCCGGGCCGTGCCCTGCTGGCAGCGATTGCCGTGGACGAGTGGCCGGAGTTGACCTTCGCAACCGCCCCCACCTGCTACAGCGTGCGCTCGCGTGCACAGCTGGAGCGTGAACTTCAGCGGGTCCGCGACCGTGGCGGCGTCGCGGTCGACTCGCAGGGCTGTGCGCTCGGCGTCACAGTGGTTGCCGCGGCTGTCGAGGTCCACGACGACCGCGGCCCTGTCGCCTTATCGCTTTGTGGCCCAACGCAATCCGTTCGTACCGATGCGTTGGTCGCCGCCGTGAGAACCGGAGCCGCCGACATTTGGCACGGCTTTTCTGGCATGCCTCGCATGCGCAACCGCCCGGTGCACCCCGCCGCCGCCGTCGGCTTCCGCTGAATGGAAGTGCGCATGTCGCAATGCGGGGGCACTTACCAGGATGACTGCAGGGCGGCGCAAGCCGCTGCCATTCTTGCTCGACGACGAACATCGGAGGGGTGATGGCGTCAGTGGAATCGGCCGTTCGGGCGATAGAGGCTGAAGCACTGCCCGACCGCTACGCCCGAGGGTGGCACTGTATTGGACTTGCCGAGCACTTCCGTGATGGCATGCCGCATACGGTTCAGGTCTTCGGGACAAAGCTCGTGGTGTTCGCCGACAGCTCCGGGGCACTGCACGTACTCGACGGATACTGCCGACACATGGGTGGTGACCTGTCGATGGGCACTATCAAAGGCGACGAAGTGGCCTGCCCGTTCCACGACTGGCGCTGGTCGGGGTCGGGGCGGTGTGTGCAGATCCCGTACGCCCGGCGGGTACCGCGGCTGGCGAGAACCAAGTCGTGGCCGGTGCTCGAGGAGAACAAGCAGCTGTTCGTCTACAACGACCCGCAAGGCAATCCGCCGCCGCCCGGGGTGACCATCCCGCGGATCGACGCCGCCTTCTCCGACGAATGGACGGACTGGACGTGGAATTCGATCCTCATCGAGGGTGCGAACTGCCGCGAAATCGTCGACAACATCGTCGACATGGCGCACTTCTACTACGTGCATTACTCGTTCCCGACGTACTTCAAGAACGTCTTCGAGGGCCATACGGCAAGCCAGTTCATGAGGTCGACGGCTCGCGACGACATCTCATTGCGATCCAACTACACCAAGGCTGCCGGCGATAGGCAGCAGATGAACCGCTCCGACGCCACTTATTACGGCCCTGCCTACATGATCAACTGGCTGCACGGCTCGCACGGCAAGGCAGACAGTGAGTCGGTGCTGATCAATTGCCACTATCCGGTCACTCCGACCAGTTTCGTCCTGCAGTTCGGCGTGATCGTCAAGAAGCAACCGGGTAACTCCCCAGAGCTGACCCAGAAGATCGCCGAAGGCACCGCCAAGGGCGTGGAGATTGGCTTTCTGCAGGACGTGGAGATCTGGAAGCACAAGGCGCGCATCGACAATCCGCTGCTGACCGAAGAAGACGGTCCGGTCTATCAACTGCGTCGGTGGTACGAGCAGTTTTACGTCGACGTGGACGACGTGACGCCGGAGATGACCGACCGCTTTGAATTCGAGATCGAAACCGATCGCCCCAACGAGTATTGGGAGCGGGAAGTTGCCGAAAACCTCGTGCGCCAGGGTGGGGTTCCGGTCCATCCCGCCGCACAGTCGCCCGGGCACGCCGACGCCGCCACGCCGTCGAACGCGCCGGTGCGGTGACCAGATAGCCACGCCAGCATGCCGCCTCGAGTCCCTTCTCTGCTACGCGATTTCCGGGTAATCGACTTCACTACGGGCGTCGCGGGGCCGTATGCCACCAAGCTTCTCGTCGACGCTGGCGCCGACGTGGTCAAGGTCGAGCCGCGGCACGGCGACGACTATCGGCGTTGGACGGCATCCGGCACCGATCTGCACGGTGCGGACGGCGCGATGTTCTCATACCTCAACGCCGGGAAACGATCGGTCGTTGGAAACGTTGCGGACCCGCACGTCCGCAACCTCTGCGCCGGCGCCGACCTCCTCGGGGGGGGGGGGGGGGGGG
>NZ_JBKQQD010000183.1:0-7586 GCF_052144515.1 Mycobacterium sp.
GCAACGACGTCGACGACGCCATCCGCTCCAACTGCGCGCGCTGCTCATCGGTGACCGGCATCGCCGCGGCAGTCATAACAGGCATACTACAAACTACCGCATTATTTAACAGACGGAGCACTAGCGAGAGGCAAGTTGGTGCTCGATCAATTCGCGGTAGATGGGCGTGCGTAACAGTTCGGCGTGAGTGCCGGTGGCCTGGATCCGGCCGTGCTGAAGAACCAGGATTTGGTCGGCGTGGGTGACGGTGGGCAGCCTGTGGGTCACCACGAGCAGGCTGCGCGGGCCGCGGGCCCCAAGCAGGTTGGCCATGACGTCGCCTTCGTTGGCGCGGTCGAGATGCGCGGTTGGTTCGTCCATCAGGATGAGCTGCGACCGCGACAGAAATGCGCGGGCCAGGGCCAGCCGCTGGCGTTGCCCACCGGAAAGGCCGCGCCCACGCTCGAGCACGGGGGTGTCCAGTTGTTCTGGGAGACAGGCGATTTCGTCGGCGATGTTCGCCTGCTGGAGGACGAGCCAGAGGTCGTCGTCGCCGGCGTCCGGATCGGCGATGCGCAGGTTGTCGCGGATGGTGCCGTTGAGCACGGGCGCGTCCTGTTCCAGCAGCCCGAGCCGGCCGCGGAGATCGTCGAGTGGGATGCCGCGGATATCGTCACCATCCCAGCGCACCGTGCCGGCGCGCGGGTCGTGGAAGCGGCACAGCAGCGCCAGGATGGTTGACTTGCCGGAGCCAGACGGCCCGACCAGCGCGGTGATTTGACCTCGGCCGAGCGTGAAGGAGACGTCGTCGAGGACGGGCGTCTCGCCGCGGGAACCATAGGTAAAGGAGACGTGGTCGAATTCGACTAGCGGCGTGGTGTTTTGGCCTGGCGGCCGGCTGTCGATTTTCGTGGCGACGGCGAGTCTTGGGGGGTCGCCTTCCGGAAGTTCGCGCAGAGTGATGGTGAGGTGTTGATACGCGCCGGCTGAGGTGCGCAGGTGGTTGAGTGCGGTGATGCCGGCGGTGACGGGAAAGACCGCGTACATCGCGAAGGCGAACAGGCTGACGAACTGGCCGACGGGTAGGCCGCCGTGGGCGACGCGGCGCCCATCGATGATCATGATCGCCAGAAATGAGCCGGTGACGCCCATCCGGATGATCGACATGTCGGTGGCGGTGGCTAACGCGATGCGGACACCGGACCGGTAGGCGGCGTGCGCGCTGACGCCGATCGATTTCACTTCACGGTCTTCGGCGCCGAATAGTTTTATGGTGCGCGCGGCGCCCAGGGCTCGCTCCAGCCCAGCCGTGTAATCGCCCAGCGCGACTTGGCGGTCCACCGAAGCCCGTTGGATCCGCGACAGAAACGGAGCGCCGGCAGCGAACGCGACCGCCATGACGGCGATCACGACACCAACGGTGGCCGGGTCTATGGAGAGCATGAGGATGCTGGCGCCGAGCAAGGTCAGGGCTCCGAACACAATGTCGGCGACGGCGCGTGGCATCTCCCGCAACAGGCCGGCGTCGCTCGTTCCGCGCGCCAACAGCTCTCCGGTGCGGCCCCGGTCCAATACGCCGATGGGCAGGCGCACAACGTGATTGGTGAAGTCGGCCCGCAACTCCAACACGATCTTCTCGCCGGTTCGTTCCAGCCGAAAATGTCCTAGCGCGTCCAGCAGGAACTGTCCGGCGAGCATGGTCACCAGCACGATGGCCAACGTGAGAATCGGTGCGCCCGCCGCCGCACGGTCGACGAGGCGGCCGGCCAGTAGCGGCTGCAGCAGAGTGAGCACGGTCGCGATGCCGAGCAGCAACATGCTCGTCGTCATCGACTTCCAGTGCGCGCGAAGCAAATTGAGCATGGGATCAGAGCAGTCCGAGTAGCTGCAAGTCGGTGGCGTATTTGATCACGATCGGCGCCGAGATTTGCGGGATGTCCGGATTCTTCTTGTCGGGGCCGAGTTTGGCTTCTTGGACCGCGGCGCGGAATCGCTCGGTCGGCGCATCGGACCCGCGGCTCGGCTCAAAGGGCTGCAAACGCCGGGAATTGCGCGCGAGCAACAACATCTGCAGCACCGAGTGCCGGCGCTGCCGATCCGGTAGGGCACGCAGGCCCGCCTCGAACCGCCGCAGCCACTCGTCAAAGTCGTCGATGCGCTGGATCGGGTAACCGGCCTCGATCAGCCATTCCACGTACTCATCGAGCCCGATGCCGTCGTCGTGCGGGTTCATCACGTGGTAGGTCCGGAACCCCCCTGAAGACGAGCCAACCACCTGGGGGCGCAGCGCGGCGATCGCTTCGGCGACGAATCCGACGGGCAGCCCGTCGAAGTGCGCGGGCTGCCGGTTGCCGTCGCCGTCGAGCGCGTAGAACGAGCCGGGCGCGATCCCGGTGGCCAACAGGCTCAACGCCATCCGGGTGACCGTGTCCGAAACGTTGAGCTGGCCCGCATGCGCGGGGTCGGCCAGGACCATGCCGCAACGGAACACCGAGACCGGCAGCCCGCACAGGTCGTTCGCCTCGCGCAGCAATACCTCGCCGGCCCACTTGCTGTTGCCGTAGCCGTTGGCCGGCCTGCCGTCGACGGCGCGGGTCGGGCTGATGACCCGGATGTCGGCATCCTCGGTGAACGCCGACGGCTCGACCTGGGCGCCCACGTCGGCGGTCGAGACGTAGCTGTAGGCCTTGAGTTTCGTGCTGAGCGCGATGCGGATCAGCTCGGCGGTGCCGACGACGTTCGAACCGAACAGCTCGCTGTAGGGCAGGATCGCGCTGACCACGGCCGCGGAATCGACGATCAGGTCGACGGTGTCGGCCAGCCGCTCCCAGGTCTGCTGATCCAGGCCCAGGTTTTCTTCGCCCTTGTCACCGGCGATGACCTCCAAGTGATCGGCGGCGAGTTCCCTGAAGCGGTACAGCAGTTGCGGGTCGCCTTTCGGGTCGTCGGCGCCGAAGGTCTTCTCCAGGCGGCGCTGCGCGTCCTCGTCGGACTCGCCGCGCACCAGACAGATCAACCTGCCGCCGATGAGCTCCAACTGCTCGAGCAATTCCAGGGCCAGATAACGCCCGACGAAGCCGGTCGCCCCGGTCAGCAGGACCGTCCGCACCTCGGCGCTCGGGCCGGGCAGTGTCGGGGCCGCGGCCAGAGTCATGGTGTCGATGAACTTGTCCAGCGTGAGGTCGGCTGCTTTCAGTTCGCTGGTGCCGCGCCCGTGCACGGCGGCTAAGCGCATTTCGTTAGCCGGGGCGACGTCTGCTCCGCCCAACCGCCGACTCAAGGCCCTGACGGACGGCGCATCGAACAGGGTGGCCACCTTGAGCTGGGCGTCGAGGGCTGCGTTGACGGCCGCGACCACCCGCATCGCCGACAGCGAGTCCCCGCCGAGGTCGAAGAATGAGTCGTCTATGCCGACACTGCCGACACTGTCGGTGCCCAGTATGCGGGCATAGATGGCGGCCAGGATCTCCTCGATCGGGGTGGATGGTGCGCGGTAGCGATCACCGTCCCGGTATTCCGGTGCCGGCAGGGCGCGGGTGTCGAGTTTGCCGTTGACGGTCAGCGGTAGCGCGTCGAGCACCACCACCGCGGCCGGCGCCAGGTAGGAGGGCAGCCGCTCGGCGAGTTGCGTGCGTGCCCCGGACGGGTCTGCCGTGCCGGTGACATAGGCCACCAGACGTTTGTCGCCGGGGCGGTCCTCGCGGACGACGACCGCCGCCTGGTCCACACCGGGCAGTTCGGTCAATGCCGCGGCCACCTCGCCGGGTTCGATGCGGTACCCGCGGATCTTGACCTGTTCGTCGGCGCGCCCGAGGTAATCCAATTGGCCGTCGCCGCGCCAGCTCACCAGGTCGCCTGTGCGGTACATGCGCTGGCCCGCCGCGAACGGGCAGGCGACAAACCGCGACGCCGTCAAAGCCGCCCGGCGCACATACCCGACGCCCACGCCGGCACCGGCCACGTACAACTCACCCACCGCACCCGGCGGCACCGGCCGGAGCCACGCGTCCAGCACAAACAACGCCGCCCCTGCCACCGGCGAGCCGATCGGCGGCGCACCGGAACCCGCCGCCAGTGGTGCGCTCATCGATGCGTCCACCGTCGTCTCGGTCGGGCCGTAGGCGTTGATCATCAACCGCCCGCACGCCCACCGGTCCACCAACTCTGCGGGACAGGCCTCGGCGCCCACCACCAAGGCCATCGAATCCAGACCCTCCGGCGAGAGCATCGCCACCGCAGACGGGCTCTGGGTGAGCACGTCGACGCGCTGGCCGACCAGCAAGTCGTGGAAGTCGCCGGGCGAGCTCGCCACCGATTCGGGTACCACCACCAGCCGACCCCCTCCCAGCAGCGCGCCCCACATCTCCCACGCCGAGACGTCGAAGGCATACGAATGGCACTGCGCCCACACGCCCGCGCGCGGCAGGGCCGCACCCAGCGATTCCACCAGCTGGATGACGTTGTTGTGGGTGATCGCCACCCCCTTGGGCACACCGGTGGTGCCCGAGGTGTAGATGACGTAGGAGATGTCGTCACCGGCCGGTGGCGGTAGCGCCGTGCACGGGTAGTCGATCGCCGGATCCTCGATATCAACCACCAGGAGGTCGTACCCGTCGAGCCGCGGGCGCAGCTCGGCGGTCGTGACGGCTGTCACCGGGGTGGCGTCGGCAAGCATGAACTCCAACCGCGCCGCGGGTTGCGCGGGGTCGATCGGCAGATACGCGGCTCCGGTTTTCAACACCGCCAGGATCGCGACGATAACCTCGGGCGACCTCGAAATTAGCAGCGCCACAGTCGATCCCGGGCTCGCGCCATGGCCGGCCAGCAGGTGCGCCAGCCGGTTGGCGGCTTCGTCGACCTCCCGGTAGGTCCACGACCGCTCGCCGGACACCAGCGCGACCGCCGCGGGCGTACGGGCCGCCTGCGCGGCCCACAGCGCCGGGATCGACACCGAGGCGGGCGCGGGCCGGGTCAACACCGCCCGGTTGCCCCACCGGTCCAGCGTTGTGTGCTCACCCTCGTCGAGCAGATCGATCGACGACAGCCGCGCGGTGGGATCGGCCGTCATCGCCACCAACACCTTCTCCAACCGCCCGATCACCGCCTCGATGCTGGCGGCCTCGAACACGTCGGTGCGAAACTCCACGGCCCCAGCAATCCCGGCCGGTTCACCCGCGTCGGTGAAGCGTTCGGCCAGGGAAAGCGCCAAATCCATAACGGCGGCGTGGGTTTCCACCGGCAACGCCGTGACCTGCGCGTCACCCAGACTCAGCTCGGCGGGGGCGTTGTTCTGCCAGGCCAGCAACACCTGGATCAGCGGGTGATGGGTCTGCGATCGGGGCGGTTGGAGTCGATCAACCAGCACCTCGAACGGCACGTCCTGGTGCTCGTAGGCGGCCAGGCTGCGCTGTCGCACCTGGGCGAGCAACTCGGCGAAAGTAGGATCACCCGCGAGGTCGACCCGCAGCACCAGGGTGTTGACGAAAAAACCCACCAGGCCATCGAGGGCAGGATCACCGCGACCGGCGATCGGGAATCCCACCGCCACGTCGGTGCTGGCGCTCAGCTTTGCCAGCAGCATCGCCAGGGCGGCCTGCACACCATGAAGCTAGTCGAATTGTGCTCGCGCGCAAGGGAAGCCACCCGTCGCTGCAGCGTCGCCGGCCACTCCACCACCACGGTGTCCCCGCGGTAATCAGCCACCAACGGATACGGCCGATCGGTGGGCAGCTCCAGGCAATGGGGCATCCCCGCCAGCGCCTGCTCCCAATAAGCCAACTGCGCGGCGAGGCGGCTGTTGGGGTCCGCGAGATCACCGAGGCTTTCCCGCTGCCACAGCGTGTAATCGACATACTGCACCGGCAATTGCGCCCAGGCCGGCGGCCGCCCCTCACAGCGGCAGGCGTAGGCAGCACCCAGATCGCTGGCTAGCACGCCGACCGACCAGCCGTCGGCGGCGATGTGGTGCACCACAGCCACCAACACGTGTTCGTCGTCGCCGACGCGCAAAAGCATTGCCCGCAAAGGGATCTCGGTAGACAGATCAAAACTGTGGCGCGTCACCTCATCGATGGCCTTCGCGATCCGGGCCGCCGGCCATCCGGTCGCATCGACGACCTCCCAGCCGACATCGGCCCGGTCGTCGCAAACGACGAGCTGCCGCGGTATCCCCTCGGGGGCCACAAACAGCGTCCGCAGGCTTTCATGGCGCGCGACCACGTCGGCCAGGGCCGCGCCCACGGCGTCGGTGTCAACCTGACCGCACAACCGCAACGCCACCGTCATGTTGTAAACCGGTGAGGGCCCGTACAACTGGGCGAGGAACCACAGCCGGCTCTGCGCAAACGACAACGGAATCACCGCGGGCCGCTCCCCCGTCACCAACGGCTCCAGCCGACCGGGATCGCAATTGATGCGGCGGACCAACTGGGCAACCGTGGGCGCCTCGAATACGGTGCGCACGGCAAGGCCGGCATCCAGTGCCTTATTGGCCGCGGCGATCAGGCGCATCGCCAGCAACGAATCGCCACCCAAATCGAAAAACGACTCATTGGTCCCGACCCGCTCAAGCCCGAATACCTGCGCGTAGATGCCCGCCAGGATCTCCTCGACCGGGCTAGCCGGAGCGCGGTAACGACCGACGTCCTGGTATTCCGGTGGCGGCAGGGCGCGGATGTCGATTTTGCCGTTGGATGTCAACGGCAGCGCCTCCGATACCACCACCGCCGCCGGGACCATATACGCCGGTAGCCGCTCGGCCAGCTGGGCGCGAATCTCGGACGGTTCTGCTGTCCCGGTGACATAACCAACGAGACGCTTGTCCCCGGGACGGTCCTCGCGGGCTATCACCACCGCCTGCTCCACCCCGTCCAGCCCGGCCAAGACCGCGCGCACCTCGCCCAGCTCGACGCGATATCCGCGGATCTTGACCTGCTCGTCGGCGCGGCCCAGATAGCGCAGCTGCCCATCGGTACCCCAACACACCAGGTCCCCGGTGCGATACATGCGCGCACCGGGCGCCCCGAAAGGACAGGCCACAAACCGCGACGCCGTGAGTCCGGACCGACGCCAGTACCCGACACCCACCCCAGCACCGGCCACATACAACTCCCCCACCACCCCGGCCGGCACCGGCCGCAACCACCCATCTAGCACGAACAACGCCGCACCCGACACCGGCGAGCCGATCGGCACCGCACTCGACCCGGGCGTTAAGGGCGAACTCATCGCCGCGTACCACGTCTCGGTCGGGCCGTAGGCGTTGATCATCACCCGCCCGGGCGCCCACCGGTTTACCAGCTCGGCCGGGCAGGCCTCACCGGCCACCACCAACGCCGCCGACCCCAACCCCTCAGGTGAAAGCACCCCCGCCGCGGACGGCGTCTGGCTCAAGACACTCACGCACTCAGCAACCAGCAATGCGTGAAAGTCTTCCGGCGAGCCGGCCACCGACTCGGGGGCCACCACGAGCCGCCCACCACCGAGCAACGCACCCCAGATCTCCCAGACCGAGACGTCGAAGGCCAGGGAATGCCACTGCGACCACACGCCCGCCGGCGGCAGATGCGCATGCAACGACTCGATCAGTTGGGTGACGTTGCGGTGAG
>NZ_JBKQQD010000184.1:0-18540 GCF_052144515.1 Mycobacterium sp.
TCGCCGCGCACAACAACGACCCCAAACCATTCGTATGGACCGCCACCGCCGAAGACATCCTCGCCAAAGTCGCCCGCGGGCGCGTCGCGCTCCAAGCGGTCAACCAATGACGAGACAGACCACTAGTTCATTCCGGCGCGGGTTCGCGGGGCACGGCCTTACACCTCAGCCCTTGTAGATCATCCACCAACTCGTTGGCCCCGCGGCGAAGCCCGTCCAGTGCTCACCGATAAAGCCCACCAGACGCTAGCTCCGAATCCATTATCTAGCCAAAGATTCCGGAGCCTAAGCCTGTGCTAGAGGAATCCCTACCTCCGGTTTGGACCAACTCCGCTGACAGCACGCAATTGCTGGCCGAGACGAAGAAGAAATTCGAGAACGCTAGGGAGGAGCACGCGGAGCGCGAACGACTACGCCCAGAGGAGCTGGAAAAGGCGGAATTGACCTACCCGCAAGTGGGCAAAATGTGGGCACGAGGGGTGATACGGCGACCCAGAAAACATGAAAACGCCATCTACCTGCACAAACGCTTCCACAGTTTGAGTGCCCTCGGTGGGATTCGAACCCACACTGGACGGGTTTTGAGTCCGTTTCCTCTGCCAGTTGGGATACGAGGGCATTCGCGGTTGAGATGCGGCCACCCAACCTTAGAGCAGCCTCCCACCATAGAGGATGGGTCTAGGTCGTCGCTTCTGACGCCCCGAGGTTCCTGGTCACAGCCGCCCACGACACAATGTCAGTCATGACAGGCCCCACGACCGACACCGACGCCGCACCAGCGCGCCGGGTCCTGATCGCCGAAGACGAAGCGCTCATCCGGATGGACCTGGCCGAGATGCTGCGAGATGAGGGTTACGACGTCGTCGGAGAGGCCGGCGACGGCCAGGAGGCCGTCGAACTGGCCGAGCAGCACAAACCCGACCTGGTAATCATGGATGTGAAGATGCCGCGCCGCGACGGGATCGACGCCGCGTCGGAGATCGCCAGCAAACGCATCGCGCCGATCGTGGTGCTGACCGCGTTCAGCCAGCGCGACCTGGTTGAACGGGCACGCGATGCCGGGGCGATGGCGTATCTGGTAAAGCCCTTCACTGTCAGCGACCTGATCCCGGCGATTGAACTGGCCGTCAGCCGCTTCAGCGAGATCACCGAGCTGGAACGCGAAGTGGCGACGTTGTCGGACCGGCTGGAGACCCGCAAGATCGTCGAGCGCGCCAAAGGCCTGCTGCAGGCCAAACAGGGGATGACTGAGCCCGAGGCGTTCAAGTGGATTCAGCGTGCCGCCATGGACCGGCGGACCACCATGAAGCGGGTGGCTGAAGTCGTGCTAGAAACCCTCGGGGACGCGCCGAAGGAGGAGTCTGGGTAGCCGCCCTTGCATCGAGTGTGCGGTGACGGTTTCGAGTGTGCGTTCAGGGCGCGGAATTGGCCGTTTTCCCGCCCTGGTTGCACACTCGACGCTCCCACGGACGCGGAAT
Organism: Mycobacterium sp.; assembly: GCF_052144515.1. GTDB lineage: Bacteria > Actinomycetota > Actinomycetes > Mycobacteriales > Mycobacteriaceae > Mycobacterium. The sequence continues at coordinate 1,479 of NZ_JBKQQD010000184.1, forward strand.
AACTGGCTGCTTGGTGCGCTAGCGCGCGACGATCACCGACGAGCCATGGCCGAACAGGCCCTGATTGGCAGTGACGCCGACCTTCGCGTTCTCCACCTGCCGGCCGGTGGCCTGCCCGCGCAGTTGCCAGGTCAGCTCGCAGACCTGGGCGATCGCCTGGGCGGGGATCGCCTCGCCGAAGCACGCCAGCCCGCCCGACGGGTTGACCGGGACCTTGCCGCCGATCGTGGTCGCACCGCTGCGCAACAACGCCTCGGCGTCACCCTTGGCGCACAGGCCCAGGTGCTCATACCAGTCGAGTTCCAGCGCGGTGGACAGGTCGTAAACCTCGGCCAGGCTCACGTCCTCGGGCCCGATGCCCGCCTCGGCGTAGGCCGCGTCGAGGATCTGATCCTTGAACACCCGGTCCGGCGCGGGCACCGCGGCGGTGGAATCCGTTGCGATGTCCGGCAATTCGGGCAGATGCTGCGGATAACGGGGGGTCACCGTGCTGACCGCACGCACCGACGGAACGCCATCGAGCGAGCCGAGGTGCTTGCGCGCGAAATCAGCGTTGGCCACAATCAGCGCCGCCGCGCCGTCGGAGGTGGCGCAGATGTCGAGCTGTCGCAACGGGTCGGCCACCACCGGGCTGGCCAGCACGTCCTCGACGGAGGATTCCTTGCGGTAGCGGGCATGCGGGTTCTGCAGGCCATGCCGGGAGTTCTTGACCTTCACCTGGGCGAAGTCCTCGGATGTCGCGCCGTAGAGGTCCATCCGGCGCCGCGCCAGCAGCGCGAAATACACCGGGTTCATGGCGCCGATGAGGTGGAACCGCTGCCAGTCGGGGTCGTTCTTGCGTTCCCCGCCGACCGGCGCGAACGCGCCCTTCGGGGTGGTGTCGGCGCCGATCACCAGCGCGACATCGCAGAAGCCGGCGAGAATCTGCGCGCGGGCGCTCTGCAGCGCCTGCGAACCGCTGGCGCAGGCGGCGTAACTGGAGCTCACCGGAACGCCGTTCCAGCCGAGTTTCTGCGCGAAGGTCGACCCGGCGATGAAGCCCGGATACCCGTTGCGGATGGTGTCCGCCCCGGCGACAAGCTGGATCTGCCGCCAGTCCAGGCCGGCCTCGGCCAGAGCGGAGCGCGCGGCGACCACACCGTATTCGGTGAAGTCCCTGCCCCATTTGCCCCAGGGATGCATCCCGGCGCCGAGGATGTACAGGGGTTCAGGCGTGCTCATGCGACCCTCCACGCGTACACGATGCGCTCGACGCCGTCGACGTCGGTGAACAGCGGCATGGTGGTCAGCTCCATCTCGATGCCCACCTTCAAGTCGGCCGCCAGCGTGCCCTCGACAACCTTGCCCAATACGATCAGCCCCTCGTCGGCCAACTGCACCGCGGCGATGGCGAACGGCTCAAACGGATCCGGGGCGGGGTACGGCGGCGGCGGGGGGTAGCGGTTCTCGGTGTAGCTCCACAGTGTTCCCCGGGTCGAGAGCGCGACGGGCTCTAGTGTGTCGCTGTCACATCCCGGGTTGGGGCAGTTGTTTTCTCGCGGCGGAAACACATAGGTGCTGCACCGGGGGCACTTGCTGCCGATCAGATGCGGGCTGCCGGCGTCATTGGTGGCGAACCACCCGTCGATCGCCGGCTCTTGGCGGATGACCTCTGGCACCGGGCCAGCGTACCGAGCGAAACAACAAAACTGAAACGTGTTGCAGTTCCGGCGGGCGCGGTCGGCGTCATACCGGATGCCTAGAGTAAGAGCGTGCCTGCTCCGCCTTTTAACACCAGCGAGGACTCGCCTAAGCCGACGCTGATGCTGCTGGACGGCAATTCGCTGGCGTTCCGGGCGTTCTACGCGCTGCCGGTGGAGAACTTCAAGACCCGCGGTGGGCTGACCACCAACGCGGTGTACGGCTTCACCGCGATGCTGATCAACCTGCTGCGCGACGAGGCCCCCACACACATCGCCGCGGCATTCGACGTGTCCCGGCAGACCTTCCGCTCAGAGCGCTACCCGGAATACAAGGCCAACCGGTCCTCGACCCCCGACGAGTTCCACGGCCAGATCGACATCACCAAGGAAGTCCTTGGCGCACTGGGCATTACGGTGCTCGCCGAGGCGGGATTCGAGGCCGACGACCTCATCGCGACGCTGGCCACCCAGGCCGAGAACGAGGGCTACCGGGTCTTGGTGGTCAGCGGTGACCGTGACTCGCTGCAGTTGGTCAGCGACGACGTGACGGTGCTCTACCCGCGCAAAGGAGTCAGCGAACTCACCCGCTTCACGCCCGAGGCCGTCGTCGAAAAATACGGACTCACTCCCCAGCAGTACCCGGACTTCGCCGCGTTGCGCGGCGATCCCAGCGACAACCTGCCCGGCATTCCCGGCGTAGGGGAGAAGACCGCGTCCAAGTGGATCTCCGAATACGGCTCGCTGCAGGAACTGGTCGACAACGTCGACTCGGTCCGCGGCAAGGTGGGCGACGCGCTGCGGGCCAACCTGGCCAGCGTGGTGCGCAACCGGGAGCTGACCGACCTGGTCAAGGACGTGCCGCTGGCGCAAACCCCCGACACGTTGCGGCTGCAGCCGTGGGATCGCGACCAGATCCACCGGCTCTTCGACGACCTGGAGTTCCGAGTGCTGCGCGACCGGTTGTTCGATACCCTGGCCGCTGTCGAGCCCGAGGTCGAGGAAGGCTTCGACGTGCGCGGCGCCGGGCTGGAGCCCGGCACGGTGGCGCAGTGGCTGGCCCAGCACGCCGGCGACGGACACCGGTCTGGGCTGGCCGTCGTGGGCACCCACCTGCCGTACGACGGCGACGCCACCGCACTGGCCATCGCCACCGCCGACGGGGACGGCGGCTACATCGAGACCGCGACGTTGACTCCCGACGACGAGGCCGCACTGGCGGCCTGGTTGGCCGATGCCGCGAAACCCAAAGCCCTGCACGAGGCGAAGCTGGCCATCCACGACCTCGTGGGCCGTGGCTGGACCCTCAACGGCGTCACCTCCGACACCGCCCTGGCGGCCTACCTGGTGCGGCCCGGGCAGCGCAGCTTCACCCTGGACGACCTCTCGCTGCGTTACCTGCGGCGCGAGTTGCGCGCGGAAACCACTGAGCAGCAACAACTTTCGCTGCTCGACGACATCGACGGAACCGACGAGCAAGCTGTCCAGACCGCGATCCTGCGGGCCCGGGCCGTGGCGGACCTGGCCGACGCGCTGGACGCCGAGTTGGACCGCATCGACTCCACCGCGTTGCTGGGTGAGATGGAACTGCCGGTGCAGCAGGTGCTGGCCGACATGGAGGCCGCGGGTATCGCCGTCGATTTGCGGCTGCTGAGCGAATTGCAGAGCCAGTTCGGCGACCAGATCCGCGACGCCGCCGAGGCCGCGTACGCGGTGATCGGCAAGCAGATCAACCTGGGCTCACCCAAGCAGCTGCAGGTGGTGCTGTTCGACGAGCTGGCAATGCCGAAGACCAAGCGCACCAAGACCGGCTACACCACCGACGCCGACGCCCTGCAGTCGCTGTTCGACAAGACCGGGCACCCGTTCCTGCAGCATCTGCTGGCCCACCGCGACGTCACCCGGCTCAAGGTCACCGTCGATGGGTTGCTGAACTCGGTGGCGACCGACGGCCGGATCCACACCACGTTCAACCAGACGATCGCGGCGACCGGCCGGCTCTCCTCGACCGAGCCCAACCTGCAGAACATCCCGATCCGCACCGACGCCGGCCGCCAGATTAGGGACGCCTTCGTGGTGGGGAACGGCTACAGCGAGCTGATGACCGCCGACTACAGCCAGATCGAGATGCGGATCATGGCGCACCTGTCCCGTGACGAAGGGCTCATTGAAGCCTTCAATACGGGTGAGGACCTGCACTCGTTTGTGGCGTCGCGCGCATTCGGGGTGCCGATCGACGAGGTCACCGCCGAGCTGCGGCGCCGGGTCAAGGCGATGTCGTACGGGCTGGCCTACGGGCTGAGCGCCTACGGATTGGCCGCGCAGCTGAAAATCTCCACCGAGGAGGCCAAGGTCCAGATGGACCAGTATTTCGCCCGGTTCGGCGGGGTGCGCGACTACTTGATGGACGTCGTCGAACAGGCGCGCAAGGACGGCTACACCTCGACTGTGCTGGGCCGCCGGCGCTACCTGCCGGAACTCGACAGCAGCAATCGTCAGGTGCGCGAGGCCGCCGAACGGGCGGCGCTCAACGCGCCGATCCAGGGCAGTGCGGCCGACATCATCAAGGTGGCGATGATCGAGGTGGACAAGGCCCTCAAAGAGGCCGCGCTGGCGTCACGCATGCTGCTGCAGGTACACGACGAGCTGTTGATCGAAATCGCGACCGGTGAGCGCGAGCAGGTAGAGGCGCTGGTGCGCGACAAGATGGGCGGCGCCTACCCACTCGATGTGCCGCTGGAGGTGTCGGTGGGTTACGGCCGCAGCTGGGACTCTGCTGCGCATTAGCGGCATATTGGCCGCCGAGTGTCCCGTGGCGGCTGAAAATCTCGCCGGAATTCGCCGTGGCGTTACGCACGCGACGGGTGGTGCGGTTTGTCCAGCGTGTGCCCTGTCGAGTAGCCTCGATGGGTAAACCCCATTTTTGTCCCTACGACCGCACCCTGTCCGGAGCAACCCAACAATATGCCGAGTCCCACCGTCACCTCGCCGCAAGTAGCCGTCAACGACATAGGCACCAGCGAGGACTTTCTCGCCGCAATAGACAAAACGATCAAGTACTTCAACGATGGCGACATCGTCGAAGGCACCATCGTCAAAGTGGACCGGGACGAGGTGCTCCTCGACATCGGCTACAAGACCGAAGGGGTCATCCCCGCCCGCGAGCTCTCCATCAAGCACGACGTCGACCCCAACGAGGTCGTAACCGTCGGCGATGAGGTCGAGGCCCTCGTCCTCACCAAGGAGGACAAAGAGGGCCGCCTGATCCTGTCCAAGAAGCGCGCACAGTACGAGCGCGCCTGGGGCACCATCGAGGCGCTCAAGGAGAAGGACGAGGCCGTCAAGGGCACCGTCATCGAGGTGGTCAAGGGTGGCCTGATCCTCGACATCGGGCTGCGCGGCTTCCTGCCCGCCTCGCTGGTCGAGATGCGGCGCGTGCGCGATCTCCAGCCGTACATCGGCAAGGAGATCGAAGCCAAGATCATCGAGCTGGACAAGAACCGCAACAACGTGGTCCTGTCCCGCCGCGCCTGGCTGGAACAAACCCAGTCCGAGGTGCGCAGCGAATTCCTCAACCAGCTGCAGAAGGGCACCATCCGCAAGGGTGTGGTCTCGTCGATCGTCAACTTCGGCGCGTTCGTCGACCTCGGTGGTGTCGACGGTCTGGTGCACGTCTCCGAGCTGTCCTGGAAGCACATCGACCACCCGTCCGAGGTGGTCCAGGTGGGCGACGAGGTCACCGTCGAGGTGCTCGACGTCGACATGGACCGCGAGCGGGTTTCGTTGTCGCTCAAGGCGACTCAGGAAGACCCGTGGCGGCACTTCGCCCGCACCCACGCCATCGGTCAGATCGTGCCGGGCAAGGTCACCAAGCTCGTTCCGTTCGGCGCGTTCGTCCGCGTCGAGGAGGGCATCGAAGGCTTGGTGCACATCTCCGAGCTGGCCGAGCGCCATGTCGAGGTGCCCGACCAGGTGGTTGCCGTCGGCGACGACGCGATGGTCAAGGTCATCGACATCGACCTGGAGCGCCGCCGGATTTCGTTGTCGCTCAAGCAAGCCAACGAGGACTACACCGAAGAGTTCGACCCGGCGAAGTACGGCATGGCCGACAGCTACGACGACCAGGGCAACTACATCTTCCCCGAGGGCTTCGACCCCGAAACCAACGAATGGCTCGACGGATTCGACCCCCAGCGCACCGAATGGGAAGCCCGCTACGCGGAGGCCGAGCGCCGGCACAAGATGCACACCGCGCAGATGGAGAAGTTCGCTGCCGGCGAGGCGGCCGGACATGGCGGCGGCGACCAATCGCCGTCCACCAGCGCGCCGCAGGAGAAGGCCGCGGGTGGGTCGCTTGCCAGCGACGCCCAACTGGCCGCTCTGCGGGAAAAGCTCGCCGGCAACGCCTAACCTTTTCTGATAGCTATCGCGTAATGCTGCGCATCGGGCTGACCGGCGGCATCGGCGCCGGGAAATCGGTGCTGTCCGCCACCTTCGCGCAATGCGGCGGGATCATCGTCGACGGGGACGTCATCGCGCGCGAGGTTGTCGAGCCCGGCACCGAGGGACTGGCGTCGCTGGTCGACGCGTTCGGTCACGACATCCTGCTCCCAGACGGGGCCCTGGACCGTCCGGCCCTGGCCGCCAAGGCTTTTCGCGACGACGAGGCTCGCCAGCGGCTCAACGGGATCGTTCACCCGCTGGTAGGCAAGCGCCGCGCGGAGATCATCGCGGCGGTGCACGACGATGCAGTTGTCGTCGAAGACATTCCGCTGCTGGTGGAATCGGGAATGGCGCCGCTGTTCCCGCTGGTGGTCATCGTGCACGCCGACGTCGAGGTGCGGCTGCGACGTCTGGTCGAGCAACGCGGTATGCCCGAAGAGGACGCCCGTGCGAGAATCGCGGCGCAGGCCGACGACGAGCAACGTCGTGCCGTCGCCGACGTGTGGCTGGACAACTCGGGCACGCAAGAGGATTTGGTCGAGCGGGCCCGCGATGTGTGGAACAACCGCATCCTGCCTTTTGCCCACAACCTCACGCAACGTCAGATCGTCCGTGCACCGGCGCATCTGGTCCGGGCCGATGCGACCTGGCCGGAGCAGGCGCGGCGCATCGTCAACCGGTTGAAGACGGCCTGCGGTCACAGGGCGTTGCGCGTCGACCACATCGGGTCGACCGCCGTGCCCGACTACGACGCCAAGGACGTCATCGACATCCAGATCACCGTCGAATCCCTTGCCGTGGCAGACGAACTCGCCGAGCCGTTGTTGTCCGCGGGCTACCCCCGCATCCAGCACATCACCGCCGACGTCGCCAAGGCCCCCAAGTCCCAAGCCCGCAGCACCGTCGGCCGCTATGATCACGCCGGCGATCCGTCGTTGTGGCACAAGCGGATTCACGCTTCGGCGGATCCCGGCCGGCCGACAAACGTGCACATCCGGGTGGACGGTTGGCCCAATCAGCAGTTCGCCCTGCTCTTCGTCGACTGGCTTCTGGCCAACCCGGGTGTGCGCGATGACTACCTGACCGTTAAGCGGGCGGCCGAAAGCGGTGTCACAAGCTATGCCCACTATGCAGAAGCCAGGGAGCCGTGGTTTCTCGATGCCTACCGGCGGGCGTGGGAATGGGCCAACTCCACCGGGTGGCGGCCCTAGGGCAGCGGTGCGCCGCACTGCAGCGCACCGTTCAGCGGGTCGCTGCTGCCGGGCGCCGGCCTGACCATCTGGTCTACCTGGGTGAAAACGTTGTCGTCCACATCGATCTCGCAGTGCACGTTGGCCGAGTAGGGAAAGTGCAGCACAATGCGCATACCGGCCTGCCCCGGATCGGGCAGCACCGTGTTTGCCTCGAACACGTTGCCGGGCATGGAGGGAAGGCCGGTGGTGTTGGTCTGACCGCCGTTGATCACGAAGGTGGCCTGGCTACCCGTCGTCAGCGCGTCGATCCGGGCACGGTAGGTGATGTTATGCAGGTCCGCCCGCGCCCTGGCGGAAATCGCAGGAATCAACTGGGAACCGGCAGCAATCAGCGTTACGGCAGCGATTGGCACCCGTCTGCACCCGGTGCAGCTCATAGCTGCTGAGATTACGCCCAGCGTGATCGGAGGACCAAGCCGTTAAGCCTGGCAGGTGACAGCTCAGGCATGAAGCTTCGCCAGGCGCCGCAGGGGGCCGGTCAGTGTGCGGGCGTGCCGCGACATGTCGGCCCACGGATCGCGTTGCCCGGCCAGGCGTTTGGGTATGTCGCGGATGGTGAATCGATCGGCCCGCAACCCGCGTGCGCCCAGTTCATCCCATTCCAGCGGGGTGGCTACCGGCGCACCGGGGCGGGCGCGTACCGAATACGGTGCAACCGCCGTCTGCGCGTAAGCGTTGCGCATTATGTCGAGATACACGCGGTTGCCGCGGTTGTCCTTGCGGGCTTCCAGGGTGCGGTGCGCGGGATCGTCGGCCACCACCACCTCGGCGACGTCGCGTGCGAACTGGCGCGCGGTGTCGAAGTCGGCGTCGCCGCGCAGCGGTACCACGACGTGCAGCCCGCGCGAGCCGGTGGTCTGCACGTAACGCGCCAGGCCGAGGTCGTCGAGCACCGCGGCTGTCGCGCGGGCCGCCGCACGCACCACCGCGAAGTCGCTGTCCGACGGGTCCAGATCGAAGACGAGTCGGTCGGGGGTGTGCAGCCGGCCTCGCCGTGATTGCCAGATGTGCAACGTGATGCAGTTCTGGTTGGCCAGCCATCCCAGCGCTTCTGGGCGTTCGGCTACCGCATGCACCAGGGTGCCGCCTTCTTTGTCGACCTCGACACCGCTTATCCAGTCCGGCAGCGAATCGGCGAAATCTTGTTGCAGGAAACCTTCTTCGCCGATGCCGCGTGGGAACCTCTGCACGTTGAGCGGCCGCCCCTTGAGGTGCGGCAGCATCGTGTCGGCCACCGCGCAGTAGTAGTCGACCAGATCGCGCTTGGTGATCCCGTCAGCGGGAAACAACACCCGGTCCCCGTGGGTGACCTCAACCTCAATGCGGGGCATCAGCGTGTCTCCCGCACGACGTCGCCGGGCTCCTTGTCGGTGCGCAGGCCCTGGTAGCGCGGGTGACGCAGCTTGCCGTCGCGCGTCCACTCGGTGAATCCGATTTGAGCCACCAACTCGGGGCGTACCCATCGCGCCTCGCGCTCGCGCACCAGCCCACGGGTGAACGGCGGTGCGTCCCGCTCGATTCCGGACAACCGTTCGTGCAGGCTGCGCAGCGTGGCCTCGTCGAAGCCGGTGCCCACTTTGCCGGCGTAGATCAGGTCGCCGTCCTCGTAGTAGCCGATCAGCAACGCGCCCAGCTCGATTCGGCTGCCTTTGGGGATGGTGTAGCCCCCGACGACGAATTCCTGATCGCGGACGCACTTGAACTTCAGCCAATTCGGCGAGCGGCGCCCGTCGTACTTCGAGTCGGCCAGCTTGGCGATCACGCCCTCGTCGCCGCGCTCACAGGCGGTTCGGTAGGCGGCAATGCCGGCCTCGACGCGGTGCGGTGTGTACCGCACCGGACCGCCGAACTCAATCGCACTGCGCAGCAATCGTTTACGCCAGATCAGCGGCACGTCGACGGTGGACTTGCCGTCGAGGTGCAACAGGTCAAAGACGTAGTAGAAGACGCGGACCCGCGACGCGCGCGCCACGTTAGGATCCGTGATGCCCAGACGCCCCTGCAGCCGGGCAAAGCTGGTGCGCCGTCCCTCGAACGCCACGACCTCGCCGTCCACGACGAACCGGGAGGTGTGCTGCGCGGCAAGTGCGTCAACCAGCTCCGGATAGGTTCCGTTGAGCGGCTGACGGTTCCGCGACAGCAGCCGCATGCGGTCGCCGTCGCGGAACGCCAGGCAGCGCATTCCGTCGAACTTGCGCTCGAAGATCCAATTCGGGTCGGAAAAGCGTTTCTCGGTCAGGGTGGCCAGCGTCGGTGCTCGCCAGTCGGGCACCGGTTCGTCGCGCAGCGCAGCGCGGACGGACTCGGGCAGGCTGGCAAGATCCGTCACGACAAGTCGTCCAACGTGCGTCCGGTGAGCACGGATTCGGGCTGGCTTTTCACGGGTTGGCGCCTGAAAACGGTCTCGCCCCGCGCCAGCTGAGCTGCATGCCATAGCCGGCCAGCCAGCGCTGCAGGTCATAGCCATTGCGGGCCAGTCCGTCCACGGCGGACACGGCGCGCCGCACCGCCTGCTCGGCGACCTCCGCAGTCAGCAGGCCGTGGCGGACGGCTTCCAGCAGTTCGTCGATGTCGGCCAGCGCCGCCCCCGTCCCAGTACGCACCTCGATGTCGAGGTAGTGGTCTTCGGAGCGCCACACGGCCGGACCGGGCGTGTATTCACCAACGTCGAGGTAGTAGTCATGGTCGCGTTCGTGGCCCGGGTTGAAGTGGAAGACCGTGGCGCGCAAGCCCAGCGACGGCAGCAGCCACGATTCGAGGTAATGAAATTGGGCGCGGCCAGGAGTGGGTCGGGCCAGGTAGAGCCCCCACGGCTGCACCGTGTATTCGTCGACGGCCCGCACGATGCCCTTGGGATCGGTGTTGGTGCGAGCAACCAGGTCGAACGTCTCGCGCTTCGGTGGGTGAATGATGTCACCTCTTAACGACGCAGCCGGATCTTCCAGCGGACAAAGCAGAAATAGAGCAGCGACAGCGCGCCCAGCATCGCCATGTCGAACAACCAGATCTTTGAGGCGTGCTCCCAGAAACGGTCCTGGGGCAGCACCGAACCAGGCACCAGCGTCCGCACATCGACCGTCGACGCCGCGGCGGCGTACCCCCACCGGGTCGGCATCGCAAACGACAGCTGGTCCAGCCCGAGCCGGCCGGTCACCGGCACCATCCCGCCGCACAACACCAGCTGCGCCATCACCGCCACCACGAACAACGGCATGACCTGCTCGGTCGAGCGGACCAGTGCCGAGATCGCCAGTCCGAGGACGGCCGAGGCCACGCAGGTCGCCGCGACCGTCGTAAACAGCTCGACGGTGGCCGCGACAGTGCCATGGCCCATCACCACCGCCCCGCGGGTCGGCGCGCCCTTGCCCAGCACCACTATCGCGGTGATGATCGCCGCTTGCAGGATGGCAAAGCCGCAGAACACGGCCGTCTTGGCAACCAGATAGGCGCTGGTCGACAAGCCGACCGCCTGCTCGCGCTGAAAGATGGCACGCTCGCCGACCAGGTCGCGGATCGTCAGCGCGATTCCCATGAACGCCGCGGCGGGTAGCAGCAGGCTCAGGATCTGCGCGGACTCGTCAGGCGTGCCGGCGTGCTCCGCGGGAATGTGAAATCCGCTCGAACCGGGAACCGTCAGCGACAACGAACCGAGGATGAATGGCAACAGCGCCAAGAACACGAAGTAGGCGCGATCGGCGACCACCAGCCGGACCTGCCGCCGGGCGACCGTCGAGATCTGGCGCCGCAGACTGGTATGCACCGGCTTGCCCAGCTCGGCCGGCTCGGTCTCAGGAACCGGGCGCTTGCCCGGCGTCTGGTTCTGGGCCCGGAAGCGTCGGTTGGCTTCGTCGGGATCGGCGCCCACTTTCGAGAAGATCTTGGCCCAGTTCGTGGTGCCCATCGCGTCGCCGATGTCGCCCGGCGGGCCGCAGAACGCCGTCTTTCCGCCGGGCGCCACCAGCAGCAGCTGGTCGCAAATGTCCAGGTAGGACAACATGTGCGTCACCACGATCACCACGCGGCCGGCGTCGGCCAACTGGCGCAGCATCATCATGACTTGGTGATCCAGCGCGGGGTCCAGACCCGACGTCGGTTCATCGAGGATCAGCAGCGATGGCCCGGTGAGAAGCTCGAGCGCCACCGAGGCGCGTTTGCGTTGACCGCCGGACAGCTTGTCCACCCGGGTGTCGGCGTGTTTGGTCAGATCGAGCTCTTCGAGCACCTGCGTGACGACCTGGGCACGGTCGGCTTTGTTGGTGTCGGGAGGCAGCCGCAGTTCGGCGGCGTAGCCCAACGCCTGGTTCACCGTCAGCTGGCGGTGCACCACGTCATCCTGCGGGACCATGCCGATCCTGCTGCGCAGGGACGCGTATTCGGCGTGAATGTCGTGGCCCTGGAAGGTGACCGAGCCGGAAGTGGGCCGGGCGTAGCCGGCGATCAACCGGGCGAGCGTGGTCTTGCCCGCGCCGGACCCGCCGATGATGGCGGTCAGGGTGCCGGGCCTGGCGATCAGCGAGATGTCGTCCAGGAGTTGTTTGCCTTGCTTGCCATCGCCGACGGTGTATTTGACGCCGTGCACCTCCAGGCCCCCGGTGCGTGTCTCCGCTTCCTTGCGGGGGAGCAGGGTGCTGTTGCTGAACACCAGGTCGACGTTGCCGATGGTGACGACGTCGCCCTCGGTCAGGATCGCCGACCCCACCCGGATGCCGTTGACGAACGTCCCGTTTATGCTGCGGTCCCGAATTTCGGTGCCGAGCGGCGTCAACGTCAGCGTCGCGTGCTCGCGGGAGGCCAGGACGTCGGGGATGACGATGTCGTTGTCGTTGGCGCGGCCGATTGTGACGGTGCCGGCCGTGTCGGCCGCTCTTGCCGGCCCGGCGGTTCCGGACGTGCGTTGCGAGAGAAACTTGACGAATCTCGTCGCGAGGTTCGACACGTCGCCGGGCTTGGCGTCGATGACGGTGAACTCGGCCGGTTGCGGCGGGGCCGACCCGGCGTTGACGACGGTCAGCTCTTCCGGCGGCGGATTGGGCGGTGGCTGTGCTGGTGACGGTGGCCGGGGCGGCGGTGCCGGTGCTACTGGCGGCGGTGTCACCTTGTGCTGGTAGGGACGCGGATGCCGCGGCGGCTCGGGTGGCTTGGGCGGCCCCGGCGGCTTGGGTGGTGCCGGTGCGGGGCCGGTGCGCCCGCGAGCAGGGCGCGGGGTCTGGTCCCTGGTCTGTCGAGGCGGCGCGGGCCGCTGCGGGGGCTCCACCCGCCGCGGGTTCACCGACCAGGCAAGGGTGGGCGGCCCGGAGTCGTGCGTCGACCTCATCTGGGATGGCCGGACGGTCGGCTGCTGGGACCCGATCTGGAAGGTCAACCGGGGCCCCTGCGGATTCCCCACGTTGATGCTTTGGCCGTCGTGGATGTCGATCACCGGCATGCGGTAGCCGTTGAGGTACGTTCCGTTCAGCGATCCGTTGTCGATCGCCATCCATCGGCCCTGATCAAACCGCAAAATCAGGTGCGCGCGGGATATCCGCGGATCCGCGATGCGCAGGTCGGCATACAAATCACGCCCGACGACCACCTCATGGCCCGGTGCGAAGGACTGTTGGGATCCGTTGTGCCGGATCGTCAGTACAGGCGGGGCTGGTCGACTCACTACACAAGTATCGGTCCGTGACCCGAGTGCTCTCCATTGGACTCGCCTGTGACTTGGCTTTGTCTCAATTTGGCCACTCATAGCTGCCTCATAGCCTGCGTTGGCCCGTTGCCCATGCGTCTCCGGCATGATTCGAACGTGATGGGTGGGAACAAAGTGAATTCCGGATCGCGGTCCGGAGCGGTGTGGGGTGCCGCGACGAAGCAACGGACCCCATCCCGGTGCAGACGCCCAGGGTATTTCGCCGCGCATCAAGTTGCGGCGATACCCGCAGTTAATGCCGAGAAACGAGGGGGCACTCACGGATGGACGAGATGAAGCGGAGGGCCAGACGCCCAGACGCCGGGCGGGGGCTGCTGAGCAACCCGCGCCTAGGCCGTGCGGCGATGCGCGCGGGCTTTCAATCTCTTCCTTCGGCGACGGTCGCACACTTCTTGCGCCGCGTTCCACCGGTCAACTCGAGCCCGAACGCGCAGCCCGCGAATTTCGCGGCCGAGCGTCGGGATGAGGGCCGGGACGAGATAAGGGGCTCGCGTCTCGCGAGCGGTGCGCCGTTTGCCGGCTACACCATCTTGCGGCCGCTCGGCGCCGGCGGTATGGCCGAGGTGTATCTGGCGTTGCACCCCAGGTTGCCGCGGCGCGATGTGATCAAGGTCCTCGCCGAGGCGATCACCGCGGATCGCGAATTCCGCGACAGGTTCAACCGGGAAGCCGATCTGGCCGCAACGCTGTGGCATCCGCACATCGTCGGAGTCCACGACCGCGGCGAATTCAACGGTCAGCTCTGGATTTCCATGGATTATGTCGAGGGCACCGATGCCAGCCGGCTGGTGAAAGAGCGTTACCCGGACGGCATGCCCGTCGACGAGGTGTGCGACATCGTCCGCGCCGTCGCGGGTGCGCTCGATTACGCTCACGACCGCGGGCTGCTGCACCGCGACGTCAAACCCGCCAACATCCTGCTCACCCATCCCGACCCTCCTGACCAAGGGGAACGCCGAATCCTGTTGGCGGACTTCGGTGTAGCCCGCCACCTCGGCGACATCAGCGGGATCACTGAGACCAATGTCGCGGTGGGCACGGTCGCTTATGCCGCGCCCGAACAGTTGACCGGCTCCAACATCGATGGGCGGGCGGACCAATATGCGTTGGCCGCCACGGCGTTTCATCTGCTCACCGGTGCGCCGCCGTTCCAGCACGAGAACCCGATCGCGGTGATCAGCCAGCACCTGCACGAGGACCCGCCCCGGCTCAGCGATCACCGCCCGGATTTGGCGCATCTCGACGACGTGTTCTTCACGGCGCTTGCCAAGAATCCGGAGGACAGGTTCGAGCGGTGCCGCGCGTTTTCGTCTGCTTTTGAAGCGCTCGAAGGCGTCGACGACCAGATCAGCGATTGGCGCCCCAGGCAGCCCAAACCCACGTTTGCCGAGTTGCGTTCTCCTCGCCGCGTTTTGGCGGTGATGACCCACAAGTTTTCGTCACGGACCCGGTGGGCAACCGCCTTGGTCTGCGCGATGCTGATCGCGATGGCGGCGACGTGGTCGATCCTATATTCGTTCCAGCCCGACAGCGCCCAGCCCAACCCGGCGCTCGCTTCGAGACCGTCGGCGCCTGCACCCGCCGCTGCTCCGGCTACCCCCGGCGGCCAGGGACTCGACGGAACCTATCAATTGACCTACGACCAGACCAAGCGGACCGGCAACGGCGTCCAGATCCGGCACGACGGCCCCGCCACCGATTGGTGGGCCTTCCACTCTGCGTGCACGTCCAACGGATGTGCGGCCACGGGGACTCAACTTGACGACACCAACCACCAGGTGGCCAGCACTACCGATGGCGGCCAGACCGACAGTCTGCGTTTCGTCGGCGGATATTGGCAGGGCACTCCGCAGCAGGAGCGGTTGGGCTGCACCCAGCCGAACGGCCAGGTCAACGCCACCCAGCAGGAGACGGTCGCGTGGTCGCTGGCGCCGCAGGCTGACGGCACGCTGCGCGGCACCGAGACCGAGACCGTTCTCAGCAATGAGTGCGGCGCACAAGGAGCCGTGGTGCGCACACCCGTGGTGGCCACCCGAGTCGGTGACGTGCCTGCGGGCGTGAACTTGGCTGACCCCGCTCAGGTGGTCAACGCCACGACCACGCCGGCCGCCCCGTCGCCGCCCGTGCTCGGCGCGTTGTGCGGCGATGTCGGCAAACTCGGCTACGACCCGACCAACAACGAGCAGGTCGTGTGTGAGGGCAACAGCTGGGCCAAGGCGCCCATCACGGCGGGAGTGCACACCGCCGGTAGCTCGTGCGACCGCCCGGGCACCTCGGTGTTCGCCATGTCCACTTCGAACGACGGCTACCTGCTCCAATGCGATCCCGTCACCCGGATGTGGACCCTCCCCGCCGGATAGCTGTTCTGGCCGCGAGCTTGCCGGCAATGTCGAATAACGTCGAACACATCCCCGGCCGAGGCCTACCACGCCTTGGGCAAGGCCCGGGCTGCGGGCATCCGCTGAGACTGGAGTGAGAGGCGTCGATAATGCGCAACGAAGAAGCAGTCTTCCTGCCGGCGTTTGGATACGACGAAGCGAACGAGCCAACCGTGTTCGCCAAGTTCGATCCGGGCACCAAAGTGCTACCGGCGGGTTTTCAGACGACGCCGCAGTTCTACGCAATCCCTGTCGACATCGTGTTCGAGAAGGACACTGCTGTCGCACTCCGCGACGGATCGATGATCTACGTCGACGTCTTCCGCCCGGCCGGGATCGAGAAGGTGCCGGTCATCGTCGCCTGGAGCCCCTACGGCAAGAACGGCGGCACGCACCCGAGAAACTGGAATATGTTCAATGTTCTGGGAAGCGACCAGAGCCAGCTTTCAGGTCTGGGGAAATTCGAGGGTCCGGACCCCGCGTTCTGGTGCGCAAATGGTTACGCCATTTGCAATCCGGACGCGCGCGGGGTGTACCACTCCGATGGCGACAGTATCTTCCCCGGGCAGCAAGATGGCCAGGACTGTCACGATCTCATCGAATGGCTCGCCATCCAGGACTGGTGCACCGGCAAGGTGGCCATGGCCGGAAATTCCTACCTCGCGATCTCGCAGTGGTTTACTGCGGCTGAGCAACCGCCGCACTTGACCGCCATTGCCCCGTGGGAAGGCATGAGCGACATCTATCGCGACTTGATCATGCGCGGGGGAATGCCCGATTTCGCCTTTCCCGCGATGTGGGCGACCTCATACGTCGGGAAGAACAAACGGGAGGACCTCGTCGCGGAGGCTGAGCACTATCCCCTTATGAACGACCTCTGGAAGTCCAAGATCGCCCGTTTGGAGCAAATCAAGGCGCCGGCTTACATCGTCGCCAGCTACTCGAACTTGATCCACACACCTGGGACGTTCCGCGGATGGCGGGAGATTAGTTCGCGCGAGAAGTGGCTGCGTATCCATCGGACCATGGAATGGCCCGACTTCAATGATGAGGCGAGCAAGCGCGATCTTCTTCGCTTCTTCGACCATTACCTGAAGGGCCAGGACAACGGATGGGTAGACACGCCCCGGGTGCGTTATGCCCTGCTGGATCTCGAGGGCAACGACCTCGTCGACATCCCTGCGACCGAATTCCCGCCAGACGACGTCGGCTACGTCAAGTACTACCTCGACGGTGAGTCCCAGGCTCTGGCCGATGACGCACCTGCAGGTGCTGTGGCGACGAGCTACGATGCGGAGTCGGATCGAGAGGGGGTGTCGTTCGTCGTCCGTTTCGAGACCGAAACCGAACTCGTCGGCTATCCGAAGGTGCGGCTCTGGGTCGAATCCGAAGGCTGGGACGACATGGATCTGTTCGTCTTCTTGCAGAAGCTTGACGCTGACGGTCAGCACCTCCAGCAATTCAACGTTCCCAATCACCGGGAGGCCCTGGAGAACCTGACCCGGAACGGCGCGGCGATTCTCAAGTACAAGGGTTCCAACGGGCGCCTGCGTGTCTCCATGCGCCGTCTGGACGAAGCGAAATCGACGGACGTTATACCCGCTCACAGTTATGACCGCA
>NZ_JBKQQD010000185.1:0-53119 GCF_052144515.1 Mycobacterium sp.
GCCACGGCCGCAAACAAGGAGATCGGATTCAACGACTTTTATTTCTGGGAGGGGCAGAAATACGGCACCGTGCAATCATTCGGCGAGATACCGCCCATGGAGTGGCTGACCAACCGCCCCGGCTGGGGGCCGAAGGCGCTGCGGCTGATGAGCCCGGCCGTGCGCCGGATCTACGAACGCTTCTTCACCGGCGGACTGCTGCTGACCACGATCATGGAAGACCTGCCCTACCTGGACAACCGCGTGCTGCCATACGATCGGCCTAGTGTCGACGGCCGCCAGCAGCTGCGGATTCAGTATCGTTTGCACGCCAGTGAGATCGAGCGCCACGCGGTGTTTTCGTCGCAGGTAAAAGAGGTGCTCGACCCGTTTCGCAAAATGCCCCTAGGGGGCGGCAAAGACAACGCGGCGCTGGGCCACGTCTGCGGCACATGCCGCTTCGGTACCGATCCCAAAACAAGCGTGCTGGACCCACAAAACCGAGCGCACGAAGTGGATAACCTCTACGTGGTGGACACCTCGTTCTTCCCTTCCAGCACCGGTTTGAACCCCAGTTTGACGGTGGCGGCCAACGCCTTACGGGTGGCAGCACACGTCAACCAAGCCCATTTCGCGACCTGATCGATCAATCGCCTCCGCCGATGAAGTATCAACCGCGCGAACGGATTAGCGTTCAGGCCGGCTCGCGGAGCGAAAGGCCCGCAGCGCGGTAGATCGCATCGATGACGCTCATGTTCTCGACCGCGTCTTCCGGCGTCGTCTTCACCGGTTCCCCGCGCAGCACCGCCGCGGCGAAAGCGGCAAGCTGATACTCAAAGGAGCTGCGCCCTGGGAAGCGCTCTACACGCTTGCTGTCGGCTGATCGGACCGAGAGCCGATGTAAAAGGTGGGGCGCCGCTGGACTGAGCACACGCAACTCGCCGCGGTCGCCAACCAGCTTGGCGCTCGCCCGAAACAGATCCGATGACCACAGCGCGCAGCGGACCCGGCCCGTGAGCCAACTGGTAAACCGCAACTCGGCCGTAATGGCCCGGTCCACCTCAGGACCGCTCAGCTTCGCGCTTGCCGAAACGACTTCCGGGGTGGAACCGCCGAACGTGCGCAACATGTCGACCGCGTAGATTCCGGCATCCATTAGCGCGCCACCGGCAAGGGAGTAGTCGTAGACGTTGGCGTTGGAGCGCTTCGGCAGCAATAAGCACAAAGCGACGTCCACCCGCTCCAGTTTGCCCAGCTCCCCGGAGGCGACGATCTGTTCAACGCGCAAAGTCAACGGATGGTAGCGGTATTGGATTGCCTCCATCACAACCCGGTCTGATGTGGCGGCCAGTTCGGCGATCTCGCGGGCCTCGGCGGCATTGGCCATGAACGGCTTCTCGCACAGCACGTGCTTGCCCGCGGCAAGCGCAGCCCGGGTCCACCTGCCGTGCAAGCTGTTCGGCAGCACGATGTAGACGGCATCCAGGTCCGGATCCGCGATCAGCGCATCGTAACTTTCATGCACCTGGGCGATGCCGTGCTTGGCGGCAAAGGCTCGAGCCTGGGACACGTCTCGGTCTGCCACCGCGGCCACCACGACCTCGTCGTTTTCCCGGGCCGGTTTGATGAGGATCATCGGTGCGAAGCGTGAAGCCCCCAGGATGCCGATCCGCACCGGGACGTCGCTTTCAGCCATGGGCGGGATGCTAGCAGTTGACCTGGGTCGCTCGGACAGACGAACCTCCGGCCGCAGTGACATCTCTCAATCGGTCCGGCGTCTTCGTTACCAGCACATAGGATCGCTTTCGTGGATTTGTTTGTGCGCGAATCCGGTCCGGTCGGGGCGCCCGCTATCGCCTTCCTTCACGGCGGGGAATATAGCGGCCAGTCCTGGCAGCCTGTGGTCGAACGAATGCCGCGATACCGCTGTTTGGCCCGTTTTGCGTGAGCTGGCTGCGCGCACGCTGGCTGAGTTCGGCCTGACTGGCCAGGTCGACTGACGAAGTCGTCCCCGTGCGGCCTGAACGCGCGACAACGCCAGCGAACGTCCGGCCGTAGGGCCTGGTCGAGTGTCGGCGGTCGTCTTCTCCGCTCCTTCCCTGGGGCTTTCCCGCCGCTGCTCCCGGCCCGCCTCTGCCCCGTAGCGAGACGCCGCAAAAACCAAACCCATTGCTGCAGGGCACATAGCGCCGGAAGTCACCAACGTCGCAGACCAATTACCGAGATTGCTTCAGGGGCCACACCGGGAACTTAATCGATACCCGGACGGACGCTGTTGGCCCTCCACTATGGTTTAGACCGTTATTGCACTCGTGTCGGCTAGGCGGTTTGGAAGAAACTCCGCTAAGGCGGATCTCAACGACGCAAGAGCGGGCACATAATCACTGGAATTGCACGCGCTGGACTACGGCTACGCCTACGGCTGGATGTGGCTGGGCGGGGTGGTTATCCTCATCGGTGGAGCGGCGCTGCTCATCGGCTACACCGCGCAGCAGGTGGATCGCGCGCAAGAAGTCAGGATGGCTATCGATGCAGAGGAACGGTAGCTCCTCGCTAAAGTTCGCCGCCCGCACTTTGATCGCTAGCATGTCGTCTACGCTGCTTCCCGAGCTTTCTCGCCGCTGCTCCCGGCCCGACCCCGCTGATCCGTGTCGTGACAGCGAGGTGGTAGTTGCTTGCGACGCTAACAACCACCGAAAATTTCATCGTCGCTTCGACGTCCGCGCCTGCTCACCAGCGAAACGCCACAAAGCCAAACTCTTGCCGCAGCAAACAGCACCGGCAGCTTTTGTCGAAATCCCGGACGGAACCCGCTGGCCTTTAGTACGGTTTGGAACCGTTGTTGCACTGATGTCGGCTAGGGTGGTGCGGTGGTAGAAGGCAGCGTGCGCGATGGTGAGCGAGCATGGTCCGATGTCGTTATCGCGGGCAGCCAAGACGTTAGCCAACGGTCTGGCCGCCGACCTATTCTTCTGCGACGTGCTCGCCAGCCTTCACCCGCACCTCGAGCACAAGTTGCACCTAAAAAGAGTCGCCGAAATCCGGGGTCTGTGATCTTCAGAGTTCTGAGGCGGCTGTGGATTCCGCTGGTCGTACTGGCCGTTATCGGCGCTGGGGGATTCACTGTGTCGCGGCTGCACGGCATGTTCGGTTCTGAGAATCGCCTCTCGTATGCAGATACCAGAGTCGACGACACCAAACCTTTCAACCCCAAGCACATACGGTATGAGATCTTCGGACCACCCGGGACGGTGGCCGACATCAGCTATTTCGGCGGCAATGGTGACCCAGAGCATGTGGACGGAGTAAGCCTGCCGTGGTCGTTGGATTTCCCGATCACCACGGCCACGGGCATCGGAAGTATCGCGGCGCAGGGCAACAGTGACAGTATCGGCTGCCGCATCATGGTGGACGGCGTCGTCAAGGACGAGAAGATCACGCACGAAGTGAGCGCCTTTACTTCCTGCCTACTGAAGGCCGCATGAGCAACCATCAGCTGCACGACAGTCAGCCATTGGTAGCACGGACGATCCATCGATTTTCGGTGCCCATCATCTTGGCGTGGTTGGCGGTCATGGTCATCCTGAGTTTGGGTGTCCCCTCGCTAGAGCAGGTAGAGAAAGAGCATTCAGTATCACTGAGTCCCACAGACGCGCCGTCCTTCAAGGCAGCAAAGCGCGTAAATGAGGACTTCAAGCAGTCTGATTCCGGCAGTACCGCGATGATCGTATTGGAGGGTCAGCAACCCCTCGGCGACGATGCGCACGGGTACTACGACCGTTTGATTCTTCAGTTGCAAGACGATCGCAAGCATGTGCAGCGCATCCAGAATTTCTGGGGTGATGAACTCACAAGGGGCGCCGCGCAAAGCCCCGATGCTAAGGCCGCATACGTTCAATTGGATCTCGCCGGTAACCAGGGCGAGGCCTTGGGGAACGAATCGGTCGAAGCCATCCAGCACATCGTCGCGCGGACGCCAGCGCCGCCGGGGGTCAAGGCGTATGTCACCGGCCCTGCGGCGATCGTCGCGGATATGAGCCGCAGTGGCGACAGGACGCTCACCATAATGACGGCGGTAACGGTCGGGGTGATCTTTCTTACGTTGCTTTTTGTCTACCGTTCGGTTATCACCGTCATTCTTTTGCTGCTGATGGTCGCGATAGAATTGCAGGTGGCCCGAACAATCGTCGCATTCCTTGGCGATCACGGGATTATTGGTCTTACTACCTTCGCCGTTAATTTGCTGGTGTCTATATGCATCGCGACTGGAACGGACTACGGGATATTTTTCATCGGGCGCTATCAGGAGGCACGTCAGGCTGGCGAAAGTCGGGAAGCGGCTTTCTACACCACATATCGCGGGGTAGCCAAGGTTGTCTTGGCCTCCGGTTTAACGATCGCCGGAGCGGTTTTCTGCCTGCGCTTTACCCGGCTGCCCTTTTTCCAAGCCCTGGCCCTCCCTTGTGCAGTGGGCATATTGGTCGCGGTTGCGGTCGCGCTCACGCTGGTTCCGGCAGTTATCATCGTCGGAAGCCGTTTCGGTCTGTTCGAGCCCAAGCGGAAAATCAGGGTTCGCGGATGGCGACGGGTAGGCACAGCGATCGTTCGGTGGCCCGCGCCCATTCTCGTCGCGACATTAGCAGTCGCGATCGTCGGGCTATTGACGCTGCCGGGATACAAACCCAGCTACAACGATCAGAAGTATATCCCCACAGATATTCCCGCCAATCTGGGCTATGCGGCCGCAGCGCGACATTTTCCCGAGTCGGCAATGATGACGCCCGAGATCCTGTTGGTTGAGGCCGATCACGATCTGCGCAATCCGGCAGATTTTCTGGTATTGAACAAACTGGCCAAGGCCGTCCTCGCTGTTCCGGGCATTTCCAAGGTGCAGGCCGTAACTCGGCCTGAGGGAACCCCGATCGCGCACACCACGATACCGTATATGCTCAGCATGCAACAAGCCGGCCAGCAACAATTCATGCACTTTCAGAAAGAGCGCATGAACGACATGCTCAAGCAGGCCGAAGTCATGTCGGAAATGATTAATATCATGCAGCACATGTATGGCCTATTGCAGCAGATGGTCGCCACGACGCATGACATGGTCGGCAAAACGCATGAAATGCACCAAATCACGAACGAGTTGCGGGATCACATTTCAGATTTCGAGGATTTCTGGAGGCCGGTCCGCAGTTACTTCTACTGGGAACAGCACTGCTACGATATTCCTATTTGCTTTTCGCTGAGAAGCGTATTTGATTTACTTGACGGTGTTGATGCTATTACCGATAAGCTACACGATCTGGTAGTAGACCTCGATCGGTTAGACGTGCTCTTGCCGCAACTGGTCAGCCAGTTCCCGGAGATGATCGAGATCATGCAGAGCATGCGGACCATGATGCTGACCATGCACAGCAGCATGTCCGGGGTCTACGGCCAGATGGACGACAGCAACAGTAATTCGACTGCCATGGGTAAGGCGTTCGACACCGCCAAAGACGATGATTCTTTCTATCTGCCGCCAGACGTTTTCAAGAACGCGGACTTCAAACGAGTCATGAAGATATTCTTGTCGCCGGACGGGAAGGCCGTCCGTATGTTCGTTTCGCAAAAGGGCGATCCCGCGTCACCCGACGGCCTCTCGCGGGTCGGCCCGATAAAAAGCGCGGCCGAGGAGGCGCTCAAGGGAACTCCGCTAGAAGACGCGAAGATCTACCTCACCGGCACCGCAGCAATGACGAAAGACCTCGTGGTGGGCTCCAAATACGATCTCATGATCGCGGTAGTCGCTGCGCTCTGCCTTGTTTTCATCATCATGCTGACCATCACGCGAAGTTTTGTTGCCGCCCTGGTTATCGTAGGTACGGTATTGCTTTCGTTGGGCGCGTCCTTCGGGCTGTCCGTATTGGTCTGGCAGAATTTCCTCGGCATACAAATACACTGGGCAGTGCTCGTCACGTCTGTGATCATCCTTTTGGCCGTGGGGTCTGACTACAATTTGCTGCTGGTGGCCCGGATGAAAGAGGAAATAGGCGCCGGCATAAACACTGGCATCATCCGCGCGATGGGCGGTAGCGGCAAGGTCGTGACGAACGCGGGGCTGGTATTCGCGTTCACCATGGGGTCCATGCTGGTCAGCGACCTGCGCGCTATCGGTCAGATGGGCACGACGATCGGTCTGGGTCTGCTGTTCGACACCCTGGTCGTGCGCGCGTTCATGACACCGTCCATCGCCGCGCTGCTGGGGCGCTGGTTCTGGTGGCCGCAGCAGGTGCGCCCCCGCCCCGCCAGTGCATTACTTCGGCCCACAGGACCTCGTCCGTTGGTTCGTGCCTTGCTGCTGAAATCGCAGTAAGTGGCGGATTTCCAGGGCAGGGCCGGCAACCATGGGAAGCATCGTGGCAGAGGGCAGTAGCGACAGCATTGGCTGCCGCTTCGTAGTAAACGGTGCGGGCAAAGCCGAGACGAATTCACATGATGCGGACGCCTGTCCCGTCCGCCTGGTGAAGTCCGCATGAGCACCGCAGGCCCTCAGACCCACTTCATAGCGCGGACGATCCGCAGGCTTTCATTGTTCATCATTCTGGCCTGGGTGGCGCTGACACTGATTGTGACTTTTGCAGTTCCATCGTTGGAGCAGGTGGGACGAGAGCATTCCGTACCGCTGGCTCCTCAAGACGCGCCGTCGGTGCAAGCCATGACGCGTATGGGCAGGGTGTTCAAAGAATCCGATTCGGACAGTTTCGCGATGATCGTGCTGGAGGGGCAGCAGCGGCTCGGGGACGATGCTCACACATACTATGACGGATTGGTTCGTGCGTTAAGAAACGACCCGCGGCATGTCGAGCATGTCCAGGATTTATGGGGAGATCGACTCACGGCGGCGGGCGCGCAGAGCCCCGATGGTAAGGCCGTATATGTGCAATTGAATCTGGCCGGCAACCAAGGCACTACCCCGGGGCAGGAATCCGTGGCGGCGGTCCGCAATATCGTCGAGCGGACGCCGCCGCCCCCCGGTGTCCAGGTCCATGTCACCGGCCCGTCAGCGCTCGTTGCGGATATGCAGCGCAGTAGTGACGAATCCATTCTGAAAATGACCGTGATAGGCGCCGTGATCATCTCCACGGTCCTGCTTCTTGTCTACCGTTCGCTCACCACCGTGGTTCCGTTATTGCTCACGGTTGGGATCGAATTATTTGCGGCCCGGGGAATCATCGCATTTCTCGGCGACAACAATTTTGTGGTGCTCTCGCCGTTTGCCTCTAATCTGCTAGTGGCGCTCGCGATGGCAGCCGGAACCGATTACGCGATATTCTTCGCCGGTCGCTATCAGGAGGCGCGTCAGGCCGGCGAAGACCTGGAAACCGCCTACTACACCACCTACCGCGGGGTCAGTCCCGTTGTCTTGGGTTCCGGTTTGACGATCGCCGGAGCGATGCTATGCCTGAGCTTCACCCGGATGCCCATCTTCCAGACCATGGGTGCGCCGTGCGCCGTGGGCATGCTCATCGCGGTCACGGTCGCGCTCACGCTGGTTCCGGCAGTTCTGGCCGTCGGAAGTCGCTTTGGGCTATTCGACCCCCGGCGTACGATCAGGGTCCGTCGATGGCGCCGGGTCGGCACCGCGATAGTCCGCTGGCCGGCGCCCATTCTCGTCACGACATTAGCAGTCGCGCTGATAGGTCTGGTGACACTGCCGGGCTACAAAACGAGCTATAACGATCGGCTCTATATACCCAAAGGCATTCCAGCTAATTTGGGATATGCGGCAGCTGATCGTCATTTCTCGCAATCGCGAATGCAGCCCGATATTCTCATGGTCGAATCTAATCATGATATGCGAAATTCGGCGGATTTTCTCGTGCTGCACAGACTGGCCAAGGGGATTTTCCGAGTTCCAGGAATTTCGCGTGTGCAGGGCATAACCCGGCCCGAGGGAACGCCGATTGAACACACTTCAATACCTTTCCTGATCAGCATGCAAAACGCAGGCCAGGAACAAATGATGAGGTATATGAAGGCCCGAATAAATGACATGCCTAAGCAGGCAGACTTGTTGGCCAGACAAATCAATCTGACGAAGCGGATGTACGAATTACAGAAGCAGGTCACCGCCATTACTCACCACTCGATCGTCGTGGCAAATGACATGGCTTCCGTTGTGGATGAGTTAAGAGATCACGCTGCGGATTTTGAAGATTTCTGGAGGCCAATTCGCAGTTATTTCTACTGGGAAAAGCACTGCTATGATATCCCGATATGCTTGTCGTTGAAGTCGATATTCGATTCAATCGACGGTGTCTATGAGCTCAGCGATAAAATGCATGAGCTCGTGAAAGATCTGAACAAGATGGACGAGTTGCTGCCGCAAATACTTGAGCAGCTCCCGCCGATAATCGCGAGCATGGAGACCATGCGGACCATGCTGCTGACGATGTACAGCACCATGTCTGGAACCTTAGGCCAGATGGACGAAACGAACCAGGACGCCACCGCCATGGGGCAGGCGTTCGACGCCGCCAAGAACGACGATTCCTTCTATCTGCCTCCGGAGGTTTTCCAGAATCCGGACTTCCAGCGCGCGATGAGTTCCTTCCTGTCTCCCGACGGGAAGGCGGCTCGATTCATCATTTCCCATAAAGGTGACCCCGCGACGCCTGAGGGCATAGCGCGTATCGATCAGATAAGGACGGCGGCCGAGGAGGCGCTCAAGACGACACCCCTGCAGGACGCAAAGATCTATATGGCCGGCACCGCATCGACCTTCAAAGATTTCCAAGGCGGCTCTCAATACGATCTATTGATCGCAGGAATTGGTTCGCTCTGCCTTATTTTCATCATCATGGTTATCATCACGCGAAGTTTTGTGGCCGCACTGGTTATCGTCGGCACGGTAGGGCTTTCATTGGGCGCATCGTTTGGGCTGTCGGTGCTGGTCTGGCAGTATCTCCTGGGCATCAAGTTGCACTGGATGGTGCTCCCGATGTCCGTAATCGTTCTTTTGGCGGTGGGGTCGGACTACAATTTGCTGTTGGTATCCCGGATGAAAGAGGAAATAGCCGCCGGTATAAACACCGGTATCATCCGCGCAATGGGCGGCACCGGTAAGGTCGTGACGAACGCGGGGCTCGTGTTCGCTTTCACTATGGCCTCGATGATGTTCAGCGATTTGCGGATTATCGGTCAGGTCGGTACCACCATCGGCCTAGGCCTGATGTTCGACACCTTGGTCGTGCGCTCGTTCATGACACCGTCTATCGCCGCGCTGCTCGGACGCTGGTTCTGGTGGCCGCAAATAGTGCGCCCGCGCCCGGCCAGTTACATGCTTCGGTCTTTGGGACCGCGTCCGTTAGTACGGTCGCTGCTGCTACCGAAGGAGCACCGCGACGACGATGCGGCCACAACCGAACTCCCGAAGCTGTCCCTCTAGGCTGCCCTCGAGGTCAGGCCAGTGGCGTGTGTCGCGCGGTATCAGCGGAAGCAGTTCGCCTTAAGGTTCTGCGGTTTCAGCCGACGAGCCGTGCGACATCAACCATCGCGGAGGCGATCCGGGCGATCTCGGGGGCCGGGCAAATATAGGGCGGCATCGCGTAGACCAGATTGCGGAAGGGGCGCAGCCAGACCCCTCGGTCCAGCGCCGCCGGGGTGACGACGGCCAGGTCGACCGGCCGGTCGCATTCAATGACGCCGATGGCGCCGCACACCCGGACATCGGTCACGCCGGGCAGCGCCCGGGCGGGTTCGAGGCCGGCCGACAGCCCGGCGGCGATGTCGGCGACGCGCGACCGCCAATCCTGCCCGAGCAGCAGCTCGACGCTGGCCACCGAGACCGCGCACGCCAGCGGATTGGCCATGAACGTCGGCCCGTGCATCAGCGCGCCCGCCTCGCCGGCGCTGATGGTGTGCGCAATATCGGTCGTACATAAGGTGGCAGCCAAACTTAGGTATCCGCCGGTCAGCGCCTTGCCGACACACATGATGTCCGGGCTCACCCCGGCATGTTCGGCGGCGAATAGCTCACCCGTGCGGCCGAAGCCGGTGGCGATCTCATCGAAGATCAGCAACACGTCGTGGCGCCGGCAGGCTTCGCGCAGGTCACTCAGATAACGCGGGTCGTGGAAGCGCATCCCGCCCGCGCCCTGCACCACGGGCTCCACGACCACGGCGGCCAGCTCGGCGGCATGCTGCGCCAGCTGAGCCTCGAACACGGCGCTGTAGGCAGGGTCGTAGTCCCGTGGCACCTGCGGCGCGAACTCCTGCCGCGCCAGGATGTCGGTCCACAACGAGTGCATGCCGCCGTCGGGGTCGCAGATGCTCATCGGAGTGAAGGTGTCCCCGTGGTAGCCGCCGCGCCAGGTCATCCGCCGGTGCTTCCCGGGCCGGCCGCGGCTGCGCCAGTACTGCAGCGCCATCTTCACCGCGACCTCCACCGACACCGAGCCGGAGTCGCTGAAGAAAACCGTCTCCAAACCCTCCGGAGTGATCTCCACCAGCAGCCGCGCCAGCCGGGCGGCGGGCTCGTGGGTCAGCCCGCCGAACATGACGTGATTCATCACGCCCAACTGGGCCGTCAGCGCCGCGTCCAGCACCGGGTGGCTGTGGCCGTGGATCGCGGTCCACCAGGAGCTCATCGCGTCGAGCACCTCGATCGGCTTGCCGTCGCGAACCAGCGTCAGCCACGCGCCGTGGGCGGCGACCGCGACGACGGGAGCCACCGCTTCAGAGCCGATGGTGCTGTAGGGATGCCATACGTGGGCGGCGTCGATCGCGCTGATCTGCTCGGGCGTCAACTCAGCCACGGAGTTCGACATTAGCCGCGGGTCGCAGAAACCGCGGCCATCGGGCAGCATTGGTCGACGTGGCCCCGGAGCAGCAGTCCCAACATCCCCTCGCGGGCGAGGAGATCGACTACCCACCGGACGCCGACGAGACACTCGACTTCGACGATGCCGGTGGCCCCGACGTCTCCGGCGACCCCGACGACGGGCCACCGCCGACGCTACGGCTGCGGGTGGCCGCCTGGGACCTGATCTGCACCATCGTGCTGATAGCGCTGCTCCTCTACCTGGCCACGGCCACAGCGTGGCCAACCAGGCTCTTCGGGTTCCTCAAGGACGTCTGCGTGGGGGAAACCTGCGGGCCGGTACCTTTCGGAGTCGATATGTACATCTACCCTGTGACCTGGGGAGGCATCGGTGCGGCGTTGGCCGCGGCCGGAATCGGGCCGTTCGTATCCCTCTTGAAGGGCTGGTATATGTCCTTCTGGCCGGTCGTGTCCCTCGCCATCCTGATGGTCAGCTCGGTGGCCGGCTCCATCTTGACGACGTTCAGCGCGCGTTATTGGCTCTGACGGGCACGCGGCCGTTGTGAGACCGAAATCACAACTGCGCACCCAAGTTTGAGCACAGCAGTCACCATCGGGTCACGTTAAGACAAAGAATCCCTCGTAGGGCCTTAGGTCCCTTGCCGCCGGCAACTTATGTTGCAAAAGTTTCTGTAGTGACTGGTGTGAATTGGCGGCCTCGGCGCAGAGGCTATCGCGTGAGTCATAAAACGGGGCGGATGCGCGAAGTGACCGCGACTGAGGCTCCCGGAACCAAAGAGACCCAAGAGAAGAGGAATCGAAATGAAGCGCATCTGCGGCTTCGTGATCGGTCTGGCCCTACTAGTGATGGCACCGGTGCTGGTCAATCCGGCGCTGGCGACCGCTGATCCCGGCACTCATGCGATGGATTACCAGCAGGCCACCGACGTCGTCATCATGCGTGGTCTTTCGCAGCGCGGCGTGCCGTTTTCCTGGGCCGGCGGCGGTGTCAACGGCCCGAGTCTCGGCAAGGGTACGGGTATGACCACCGTCGGGTTCGACGCCTCGGGCCTGATGCAGTACGCCTACGCCGGCGCCGGGATCAAGCTGCCGCGTTCCTCGGGCGAGTTGTACCGGGTGGGTCAGAAGATCCTGCCGCAGCAAGCACGCCGCGGCGACCTGATCTTTTACGGCCCTGACGGCACGCAAAGCGTCGCGATGTACCTCGGGAACAACCAGATGCTGGAGGTGGGCGACGTCGTCCAGGTGTCGCCGGTCCGCGCCAACGGCATGACCCCCTACCTGGTCCGGGTGCTCGGAACCCAGCAGACGCCTCAGCAGGCTCCGTTGCAGCAAGCACCTGCGCAGCAGGCTCCGTTGCAGCAGGCACCTGCGCAGCAGGCACCAGTCCAGCAAGCGCCGTTGCAGCAGGCACCGGTCCAGCAGGCACCGGTCCAGCAGGCGCCGGTCCAGCAGGCGCCGGTCCAGCAGGCGCCGTTGCAGCAGATGCCGTTGCAGTTGCCCACGCAGCAGGCACCGGTGCAGCAGGTCCCCGTGCAGCCGGCACCTGCCGGCACCACGCAGTAACCCTCCCGGCGCCTTCTCGGCCCCCAAACACCCGCCATCTGCTCCTCCGCCGCAACGCGAGCGGGAAGGAGCAGGTGGCGGGTTTGGGTAAATTGGCGGTTGATCATGGGAAACCCCGCACCGCCTCGTCCACCGGTCGCCACGGCGACACCGGTGACTATGGGGTCGCGTACCGGGGGGTTCTATCGCTACGATCTCGACGGCCTGCGCGGTATCGCGATCGCGCTGGTGGCCATGTTCCACGTCTGGTTCGGCCGGGTTTCCGGCGGCGTGGACGTGTTCCTGGCGCTGTCTGGATTCTTCTTCGGCGGCAAGATCCTTCGGGCCGCCCTCGACCCGGCCGCGTCGCTGTCACCGGTCGCTGAAGTGATCCGGCTGGTCCGGCGCCTGGTTCCCGCTCTGGTCGTCGTTCTCGCCGCGTGTGCGCTGCTCACCTTCCTGGTGCAGCCGCAGACCCGGTGGGAGACGTTCGCCGACCAGAGCCTGGCCAGCCTGGGCTATTACCAGAACTGGGAGCTGGCCAGCACCGCGTCCAACTACGTGCGCGCGGGTGAAGCCGTCACCCCGTTGCAGCACATCTGGTCCATGTCGGTGCAGGGCCAGTTCTATATCGCCGTCCTGCTGCTGGTCGCCGGGTTCGCCTATGCCCTACGGCGTCCGCTGCGAGACAACCTGCGCTGCGCGTTCGTCGTCCTGCTGAGCGTTTTGACCCTCGCGTCGTTCATCTACGCGATCATCGCTGCGCAGGCCGACCAGACGACGGCGTACTACAACAGCTTCGCGCGTGCGTGGGAGCTGCTGCTGGGAGCGCTTGTCGGTGCGCTGGTGCCCTCCGTCCGCTGGCCGAGGTGGCTGCGCACCGTCGCGGCCACCGTCGCACTGGCCGCGATCCTGTCCTGCGGGGTCTTCATCGACGGTGTCGCCGAATTCCCCGGCCCGTGGGCGCTGGTACCCGTGGGCGCCACCCTGCTGATGATCCTGGCCGGGGCCAACCTGCAGGCGCGTGCGGGCAGCACCGGCGGATTGCCGCTGCCGAATCGGCTGTTGGCGACGGCACCGCTGGTGGCGCTGGGTGCGTTGGCGTACTCGCTGTACCTGTGGCACTGGCCGCTGCTCATCTTCTGGCTGTCCTACACCGGACACACGCACGCCAACTTTGTCGAGGGCACGGCAATCCTGCTGGTTTCCGGGGTGCTGGCGCACCTGACCGTGCGGCTGGTCGAGGACCCGCTGCGGTCCCGGGCCTCCGGCGCCTCTGGGGAAACAGCATCGCCGTCGCCCGTGCCCTCGGTCCCCTGGCAGTTGCGGCTGCGTCGGCCGACGATCGTGCTCGGTTCGACGGTGGTGCTGCTCGGCGTCGCGCTGACCGCCACGTCGTTCACCTGGCGTCAGCACGTCATCGTCTTGCGCGCGGCAGGCAAGGAGCTCAGCGGACTCAGTGCCCAGGACTATCCCGGGGCCCGCGCCCTGACCGCACATGTGCGGGTGCCCACGCTGCCGATGCGGCCGACCGTGTTGGAAGTCAAGGACGACATCCCGGACTCCACCAGGGACGGCTGCATCAGTGACTTCGTCAACCCGGCCGTGGTCAATTGCACATACGGCGATGTGGCCGCCACCCGGACCATCGCGTTGGCCGGCGGGTCGCACGCCGAACACTGGCTGCCCGCGCTGCAACTGCTCGGGCAGCTGCACCACTTCAAAGTGGTGACCTACCTCAAAATGGGCTGCCCGTTGTCCACCGAACAGGTACCGCTGATCATGGGCAACAACGCCCCGTACCCGCAGTGCCGCGAATGGGTGCAACGGACGATGGCCAAGTTGATCACCGACCGCCCCGACTACGTGTTCACCACATCGACTCGGCCGTGGAACATCAAAACCGGCGATGTGATGCCGGCAACCTACATCGGGATCTGGCAAACGCTGTCGGACAACAACATTCCCATCCTCGCCATGCGCGACACCCCGTGGCTGGTCAAAAACAACAAGCCGTTCGATCCCGCGGATTGCCTGGCCAAGGGCGGCACGGCGCAATCGTGCGAGATCAAACGTTCCGACGTGCTGGCCGATCACAATCAAACCCTGGATTTCGTCGGGCAGTTCCCGCTGCTCAAGCCGCTTGATATGTCCGACGCAATATGCCGCGCCGACTACTGCCGTCCGGTGGAGGGAAATGTGCTGATCTACCACGGCGCTCATCACCTGTCTCCCACCTATGTGAGATCCATGGCTCCGGAGCTCGGAGTCCAGATCGCGGCGAGCACCGGTTGGTGGTAAGCGCCGCCGACACATCCGGGCACTATAAGCACCGTTAAGGTCGAATGATGTCGACGAACAACCCAACCGCGCCGTCGGGAGGCGCCACGGCATCTGGCGCCGACGTGACCCAGCCCACACTGCCTCCTCTGCCCACTGTCTGGCCTGGCAACGCCTACCCGCTCGGGGCGACCTATGACGGTGCGGGCACGAACTTTTCGTTGTTCTCCGAGATCGCGGAGAACGTCGACTTGTGCCTGATCGACGAGCGCGGCAACGAGTCCCGTATCCCCCTCGACGAGGTCGACGGATATGTCTGGCACGCCTATCTGCCGAACATCACCCCGGGTCAGCGCTACGGGTTTCGCGTCCACGGGCCGTTCGACCCTGCGGCCGGCCACCGGTGTGACCCGAGCAAGCTGCTGCTCGACCCGTACGGCAAATCATTCGACGGCGACTTCACGTTCGGGCAGGCGCTGTTCTCCTACGACTTGAAGGCCGTCGACCCCCAGGGCGACACGGCGAACACCGGAACTCCCCCGATGGTCGACTCGCTCGGCCACACCATGACCAGCGTGGTCATCAATCCCTTCTTCGACTGGGCCTTCGACCGCGCCCCACTCACCCCGTACTACGAGACGGTCATCTATGAGGCCCACGTCAAGGGGCTCACGCAGACGCATCCCGGCGTCCCCGAAGGACTTCGGGGCACCTACGCCGGCCTGGCCCAGCCCGCGATCATCGACCACCTCAAGGCCCTCAACGTCACCGCACTCGAACTGATGCCCGTGCACCAGTTCCTGCACGACGAGCGGCTGCTCGATCTGGGCTTGCGAAACTACTGGGGCTACAACACATTCGGGTTCTTCGCCCCGCATTATCAGTACGCGTCGAACCGGCAGGCCGGCGGCACGGTGGCCGAGTTCAAGATGATGGTGCGCAGCCTGCACGAGGCCGGCATCGAGGTCATCCTCGACGTGGTCTACAACCACACCGCCGAAGGCAATCACCTGGGCCCGACGATCAACTTCCGCGGCATCGACAACCAGGCCTACTACCGGCTCGTTGACGAAGACCTGTGGCTCTACAAGGACTTCACCGGCACCGGCAATAGCCTCAACGCCCGTCACCCGCACGTCCTGCAGCTGATCATGGACTCGCTGCGCTACTGGGTGCTTGAGATGCACGTCGACGGGTTCCGCTTCGATCTGGCTTCCACGCTGGCCCGCGAATTCTACGACGTCGACCGGCTGAGCGCGTTCTTCGATCTGGTGCAACAGGATCCGGTGGTCAGCCAGGTCAAGCTCATCGCCGAGCCGTGGGACGTCGGCGAAGGCGGCTACCAGGTCGGCAACTTTCCAGGTTTGTGGACCGAGTGGAACGGGAAATACCGCGACACTGTGCGCGACTACTGGCGGGGCGAGCCCGCAACCCTTGGCGAGTTCGCTTCCCGGCTGACCGGGTCGTCGGACCTCTATGAGGTGAGCAGTCGGCGTCCCAGCGCCAGCATCAACTTCGTCACCGCCCACGACGGATTCACGCTCAACGACCTGGTGTCCTACAACGAGAAACACAACGAAGCCAACGGCGAGGACAACCGCGACGGGGAAAGCCACAATCGGTCGTGGAACTGCGGCGTCGAAGGCCCGACCGACGACCCCGACATCGTCGCGCTGCGGTGCCGCCAGATGCGCAACTTCTGGGCCACCCTGATGATCAGCCAGGGCACGCCGATGATCATCCACGGCGACGAAATAGGGCGCACCCAGAACGGCAACAACAACGTCTACTGCCAGGACTCCGAATTAGCTTGGATGGATTGGTCATTGGTCGACAAGAACGCCGGTCTTTTGGCCTTTGCCCGCAAGGCGACCAGGTTGCGCAGGGACCATCCGGTGTTTCGCCGGCGCAGGTTCTTCGAGGGCGAGCCGATCCGAAGTGGCGAAGAAGTTCACGATATCGCCTGGTTGGCGCCGAGCGGCCGGGAGATGACTAACGAGGATTGGGGCAAGAGCTTCCATCACAAATGTGTGGCGGTGTTTCTCAATGGCGACGCCATCGCCGCACCGGATGCCCGTGGCGAGCGCGTGGTCGACGACTCGTTCTTGCTGTGCTTCAACGCGCACCACGAAGAGGTGGAGTTCGTCACGCCGGACGACGAATATGCGCAAGAGTGGACGGCGGAGCTGGATACCAACGATCCCGTCGGCGACACCGACCTGGTGATAGCGGCCGGAACGGCGGTACGAGTTCCTGGGCGGTCCCTGCTGATCCTGCGTAAGACCGCCTGACACATGACTTTTCCGGTGCTGTCCACCTACCGGTTACAGCTGCGTGGCCCGCTGAGCGGATTCGGGTTCACCTTCGCCGATGCCGAAAACCTGCTGGACTACCTCGACGAGCTCGGGGTCTCGCATCTGTACCTGTCCCCGATCATGACCGCGGCCGCCGGGTCGACCCACGGATATGACGTCACCGACCCGACGACGGTATCGGCGGAACTGGGCGGCCCCGATGGCCTGGCGCGGCTGTCGGCGGCGGCCCGGGCGCGTGGCATGGGCCTGGTGGTCGACATCGTGCCCAACCACGTGCGCATCGACAAGCCCGAGCAGAACCCGTGGTGGTTCGACGTGCTGCGGCACGGCCGCTCGTCGGCCTACGCGGCATTCTTCGATATCGACTGGGACCTTGACCCGCAGGGCCGAATCGTGCTGCCGCTGTTGGGTTCCGACGACGATGTCGCCGACCTGAAAGTCGACGGAGACCTGCTGCGGCTGGGGGACCTGGCGCTGCCGATCGCCCCCGGTACTTCAGGCGGCGCCGGTGCGCAGGTGCACGACCGCCAGCACTACCGGTTGGTGGGCTGGCGGAACGGGGTCTGCGGGTATCGCCGTTTCTTTGCGATCACCTCGCTGGCCGGGCTGCGTCAGGAGGAGCGCGTGGTGTTCGACGCCAGCCACGCCGAAGTCGCCCGCTGGTTCACCGAGGGCCTCGTCGACGGCGTGCGCATCGACCACCCGGACGGATTATCCGATCCCGGTGGCTATTTGGCGTGGCTGCGCGAATTGCTCGGCCCGGACGCCTGGATCGTGATCGAGAAGATCCTGGCCGTCGACGAGGCGCTGGACCCCAGCCTGCCGGTCGCCGGAACCACCGGCTACGACGCGCTGCGGGAAGTGGGCGGAGTTTTCGTCGATCCGAACGGAGAGCCAGCGCTCACGGCGCTCGTGGAATCCGCCGGTATGGAATGTCACGACTATCACGCCATGTCGGCGATGCTGGCAGAGCTCAAGATCCGCGTGGCCACCGACACGCTGGCCAGCGAACTGCGCAGGCTGCGGCGCAGTATCGTGGTGGCCGCGGGCACCGACCATCCGCTGCTGCCCGAGGCGGTGGCCGCATTGCTGAGCCATATCGGAGTATACCGCAGCGATTACCCGGGCCTGTCCGCGATCCTGCCCGGCGCGCTGGCCGAAACCCAGGCGGCGGCACCGGAATTCGGGCCCGCGCTGCAGGTGATCGCCGCGGCGTTGGCCCGTGGCGGCGAACCCTCCACGCGGCTGCAGCAACTGTGCGGTGCGGTGACCGCCAAGGCCGTCGAGGACTGCCTCTTCTACCGCGATGCCCGGCTGGTGTCGCTCAACGAGGTTGGCGGGGAACCACACCGCTTCGGCGTCGGCGTCGCGGAATTTCATCACCGCGCCGCCACCCGCGCCCGGATGTGGCCGCAGGCGATGACGACGCTGACCACCCACGACACCAAACGCGGCGAAGACGTGCGCGCCCGCATCGGCGTGCTGTCGCAGGTGCCGTCGCTGTGGACCGAATTCGTCGCCCGCTGGGAAATCGAAGCCCCCTCCCCCGATGTCGCGACCGGACAATTCTTGTGGCAGAACATCTTCGGGGTGTGGCCGGTCAGCGGTGAGGTCACCGCCGGGCTGCGCGAGCGGCTGCACGCGTACACCGAAAAGGCCATCCGGGAGGCCGCCTGGCACACCTCATGGAATGATCCGGACGCCGCGTTCGAAGATGCGGTGCACCGTTGGCTGGATACCGTGCTTGACGGTCCGGTGGCTCGAGGGCTGACCGAACTTGTCGCCCAACTCAATCCGCATGCAGCAAGCGACGCGCTGGGCCAGAAGCTACTCGCGTTGACCGTGCCCGGTATACCCGATGTCTACCAGGGCACCGAGCTGTGGGACGACAGCCTGGTCGACCCGGACAACCGCCGCCCGGTGGGCTATGGCGCCCGCCGAGCCGCCCTGGAAGAGCTGCAGCATCCGAAGATCCGGGTCGTCACCACAGCGCTTCGGCTGCGCCGCTCCCATCCCGAGAGCTTTCTGCACGGCGAGTATCTCCCGGTACTCGCCACCGGCTCGGCGGGAGATCACGTAGTAGCGTTTCGCCGCGGTGAGGACATCCTGGTCGCGGTGACCCGCTGGACGGTCCGGCTGGCCGACACCGGCTGGGGTAACACGGTGGTGCCGCTACCCGACGGCTCCTGGACCGACACGCTCACCGGCGCCATGGCCAGCGGGCCGACGTCGGCCGCCGAGTTGTTCGCCGAGCTGCCGGTCGTGCTGTTGGTGCGCGGTCATGAGTGAATTCCGGTTGTGGGCACCCAAACCCGAGCTGGTGCGGCTCGACCTAGACGGCACAGACGGTGCGGTGCACGCGATGAGCCGTTCGGATGACGGCTGGTGGCACGCGACCGTCGACACGCCACCCGACGCCCGCTACGGATACCTGCTCGACGACGACCCCACGGTGCTGCCCGACCCACGGTCGGCCCGCCAGCCCGACGGCGTGCACGAGCGCTCGCAACTCTGGGATGCCGGCTCGGCCACTTCAGCCGCCTGGACCGACGCGGGTTGGACCGGGCGTTCGGTCGAGGGCGCGGTGATCTACGAGCTGCACATCGGCACCTTTACCCCCGCGGGCACGTTCGACTCCGCCATCGAAAAGCTGTACTATCTGGTCGATCTCGGGATCGACTTCGTCGAACTGATGCCGGTCAATTCCTTCTCCGGCACACACGGTTGGGGCTATGACGGCGTGCTGTGGTACAGCGTGCACGAACCCTACGGCGGCCCCGACGGACTGGTGCGGCTCGTCGACGCGTGCCACGCCCGCGGGCTGGGTGTGGTGATCGACGCGGTATTCAACCACTTCGGACCGTCCGGCAATTATCTGCCACGTTTCGGCCCGTACCTGTCCTCGGCGAGCAACCCCTGGGGTGAAGGCATCAACATCGCCGACGCCGACTCCGACGAGGTGCGGCGCTACATCATCGGATGCGCGCTGCGCTGGATGCGCGACTTCCACGCCGACGGCCTGCGCTTGGACGCCGTGCATGCACTGGTGGACACCACCGCCGTCCATATCCTCGAGGAACTGGCCACCGAGACCGACTGGCTGTCAACACAGTTGGGCCGCCCGTTGTCGCTGATCGCCGAAAGTGACCTCAACGACGCGCGGCTGATCAGCCCGCGCGATCAAGGCGGCTATGGGCTTACCGCGCAGTGGGACGACGACATCCATCACGCCATCCACACCGCCGTGTCCGGTGAGCGGCAAGGCTACTACGCGGACTTCGGCTCGCTGGCCACGCTGGCCCAGACGCTGCGGCACGGCTTCTTTCACGCCGGCACCTACTCGTCGTTCCGGCGGCGCCGCCACGGCAGGCCGTTGGACACAGCACGGATCCCGGCCACCAGGCTGCTTGCCTACACCTGCACCCATGACCAGGTCGGCAATCGCGCCCTCGGGGACCGCCCCTCGCAGAATCTCACCGGGGGGCAACTGGCGATCAAAGCCGCACTTGCTCTTGGATCACCTTATACCGCAATGCTTTTCATGGGCGAGGAATGGGGGGCGTCGACTCCGTTCCAATTCTTCAGCTCGCACCCCGAGCCGGAGCTGGCCCGCGCCACTGCCGAGGGACGCAAAGCCGAGTTCGCCGAGCACGGCTGGGACGCCAACGACATCCCCGACCCGCAGGATCCGCAAACCTTCCAGCGCTCCAAGCTGAACTGGGCGGAGGTCGGCGCCGGCGAACACGCCCGGCTGCACCGGCTCTATCGCGATCTGATCGCCCTGCGGCACAACGAGCCCGACCTGGCCGACCCCTGGCTGAACCACCTGGTCGTGGACTACGACGAGAAGCAGGACTGGATCACGTTGTCCCGCGGCCGATTGCGCATCGTGTGCAATCTGGGTGCCGAACCGGCGACCGTGCCGGTCACCGGCGATGTGCTGCTCGCCTGGGGAGAGCCGAAGGTCGATGGCGACACCACCGAGCTGCCCGCACATTCGTTCGCGATACTGCGTTCACTGCCCGAGCAGACGTAAAAGTCCGCGACACGCCGCGGTGTCGGGCGCCTTTGCTGGGGGTACCTCCCGCTTGCGGGGGACTGCTCGCCGGATGTCGCCGGGTGGTCCCGGGATAAAATGCTGCAATGCCCGTTGGGTTCAGCCGCGTCGAATTGCAGGGTTTTAGCGGTAAAACCCTGCCGGACTTGATATCTCACGACGTGCGACTGCTGTTTGTGGGGATCAACCCGGGCTTGCGCAGCGTCGCGGTCCAGGCTCACTTCGCTCCCCGCGGCAATCGGTTCTATCCGGCACTTTTCCGCGCCGGCATCACCGACCACCTCATCGACGCCTCGTCAGGGTTCGCGACCGCCGACCGAGAATACCTATTGCGCCGTGGAATCGGCATCACCGGCCTCGTTGAGAGAGCGACCGCTAGCGCAGAAGAGCTGACGGTTGGTGAACTCGTCTATGGATCGCAGCGGCTGGCCAACGTTGTGCGGGAGTTCTCGCCCCGGATCGTTGCCATCTTGGGGATCACCGCCTACCGGAAGGCCTTTGGCCAGCCGCTGGCCAAGGCGGGGAAACAGATGTCGCCTTACCCGGCCTCTGAACTGTGGGTAGTGCCCAATCCGAGCGGGCGCAACGCCCACGCGTCGTTGGATCGCCTGGCAGCTGCCTACGGCGAAGTCGCCCGCGCCGCCGGCATCGGTGTGGAAGGGTGACCAGTGGCATGGCCGAGCAACCCGCGAACGACTTCGTACCCGCAGCGCCGCAGTTGTGGACCTACGACGCATTGAGCTTCCTGTTGACAAGTGCTCGGCGCTGGCGGCCGGCACTGCTCGCCCAGATCTCCCCGTCGCCCGGCGACGTCATCGCCGACATCGGGTGTGGCACGGGCACCCAGCTACGGCTGGTGGCGCGCGCATGCCCGGTGGCGATGCTGATCGGGATCGATCCGGACGAGGCGATTCGCCGACGGGCCCGGGCCAAGCTTGCCGGGGTAACACCACCGGTGGAGCTGCTGGCCGGATACCTGCGTGACGCCGCCGATCTGTTAGCAGGACGCGGTGTCACGAAGGTGTTGTCGTCATTGGTGTTTCATCAGGTGCCGATTGAGGAAAAGCACGCCGGCCTGGCCGCGATCCACGAAGCGCTGCAACCCGGCGGCAGCTTGCACGTCGCCGATTATGGGCTGCAACGCACCCCCAAGATGCGCAAGCGGTTTCGCCTCGTTCAAGAGGGCGACGGATTCGAGAACACCGAGCCCAACGCGCAGGGCGTACTGCCCGAACTGATGGCCGATGTGGGTTTTGCCAGTGTCGAGGAAACCCACGTGTTCGAGACGGTCAGCGGCTCGATTTCG
Source organism: Mycobacterium sp. (assembly GCF_052144515.1). GTDB lineage: Bacteria > Actinomycetota > Actinomycetes > Mycobacteriales > Mycobacteriaceae > Mycobacterium. The sequence goes on from NZ_JBKQQD010000185.1 coordinate 22,311, forward strand.
ATCTACCGCGCAGTCATTCACGATCGGCGGTTGCTGTGAACTCAGTAATCACTTGCGCCACACCAGTACCCGCCCGCCGCCCATTAGGCAATTTCTAAATGCGATGTCGTATGTGATACCGCATTGCAGAGTCCGTCTATTGGTCGGTCGCGCAGCAACCAACGTGCTGTGGATACCTGATTAGCGGGATCGCGGCCAACCGCCGATGCTTCGCTTATGAGTCATTCCGAGCTGCTGCCCATCCCGCCCATGGAGACCGCTACCGACCCGGTGCATTCAGCCGCCGACCTGCGTCAGCGGTGGCGAGCCCTGATGGGACCGCTGGGATTTGGCGAAAGACTGCTGTGGTTCGGCTTTCTCGGGCCGGATCATTGCCTGACCAAGACCCTCAGCCACCTCGCCGTCGGTCCCCGCCCGCGCGCCCGGATGCTAAAGCAACTCATGTTGGGACTGCGCGTACTGCTCGACGACATGGCATCTGGCACTACGGTGGCGTTGCTGCTGACCGGACCTGGGCTGGGCCCGATCTGCCCGGCCGACCGGCTGTGGTCAAAATCGTTGACCGAAATGGCCGAACGATTCGCTGTACCACTTGAGCCGATCTTTCGGGCCAACGACGAATCGCTACTACAAATCGAACCGGCCTGACGCGAGGCACACGTCACCGGAACGATCCCGTCTCCAGACTGGTTATTTGCGCGATGACATCGAAGTCTTTGTCGCAGTGGACAACACGGGCACCGTGGTGGATCGCGACCGCGGCGATGAGACAGTCGTTGATGCTTCGAATTGTTTGCCGGCGCGCCGGGCAGCACGATAGATATCTGCGGCGGTTCGAAAGTCGACCGCATTGTCAACGGCCAACGAGGGCAAGCCGTTTACCAGCCGTTCAAGCGTCGCGTGAGCTCGTTGGTCGCTCCGCACAAGATCTCCACCGCGATGGGTTCGCAGACAGCGATCTGACCAGTTGCGTCGGAGAGCAGCCGGCGTACCTCGATTGCAGCGGCTGATCCGGTGGCGCGAAAGTATTCGATCCAGGCGGACGTGTCGACCAGGATCATCGAAATTAGTCGGGCCGTTCGCTTCGCACGTCGTCGAGTTCACCCTCCCACCCGACCCCTTCGAGCCCGAGCAGGAACTCACGGGTCAACGGCAGGCCGACCAAACGTCGCAACGCCAGGTCAACGGCCGCTTCCTTGGTGGTGAGGCCGAACCTGCGCATTACCTCGGCGGCAAGCTCGTCGTCGATGTCGATGTTAGTGCGCGACATACACCAATTGTGCTCACACGTAACGACGGCCGGTGCTGAGCACCGCCTCTGCGACCGCGTCGGCGAGCGGATCGATCTCGTTTCCGGTCAGGTCGGCGACGGTGATGCGGATCCCGGGCTCGGTGCGAATCCGGTACCGCGTTCCCGGCGCCGCGGCCCAGCCCGCGCCGAGCAATCGGGTGATGGCAACCGTCTCGTCGGGCACCGGGATCCAGACGTTGAGGCCGGACCGGCCATGGGCCCGCAACCCGCGCTCGGCCAGCGCGGCACACAACCGCAGGCGATTGCCGGTGTATTGCTCCTCCGCCTGACCGATCAGGCGGGTGGCGGCGTCGTCGGACCACAAGCCGACCGCGAGATTTTGCAGTAGATGGCTCACCCAGCCCGGTCCCAGCCGCAGTCGTCCGTGCACCCGCTCGACGGTGCGACGGTCGCCGGCCATGACGGCGAGCCGCAGGTCGGGCCCGTAGGCCTTCGACGCCGATCGCACAAAGGCCCAATGGCGAGTCGACCCGGCCAACGTGTGCAGGGGCGCCCCGGAGATGCCCGCGCAGTGGTCGTCCTCGACAAGCAGCAGATCATCGGGCCGGCCGGCCAGCAGGCCCCGCAGCGCGCCGGCGCGATCCGCGGATAGCGCGGCGCCGGTGGGGTTTTGCGCACGGGTGGTGACGATGAGCGCCCGCGCCCCGCGACCCAGCGCCCGCGCCATATCGGCAACCAGCGGCCCGTCGTCGTCGACCCGGACCGGCTCGGCCGAAAGTCCCAGCGCCGCAAGCAGGTCCAGCAGGTTCGCCCAGCCGGGGTCCTCGACGATCACTCGGTCGCCGGGGCGCAGATGCGCGCTGAGCGCCCGCTCGATGCCATCCAGCGCCCCGCTGGTCACCGCGAGATGTTCGGCGGGAACACCGTCCGCGGCCAGCGTTGCGCGGGCGTGATCGATCAACTCGGGCGACATCGGCGGCTGCCCGTAGAGCAGCGGTGCGCCGGAGCCGGCCTGCGGGAAGCGGGCGTCCGCGATGGGCAGCAACGCCGGGTCCGGGTTGCCGGTCGACAGATCGCGCGCCCCCGCGGGCACGTCGAGCCCGAGCAGCGACCGGGGTGTGGTTGCCGGCCGGTGCCGCACCCGGGTGCCGCGCCGCCCGGCGGTTTCGACGGCGCCGCGATCGCGCAGCAGACGGTAGGCCGCGGCGACGGTGTTGGCGTTCACCCCGAGCCGACCGGCCAGTTCGCGGATCGGTGGCAGCGCGTCTCCGGGCGCCAGCGCGCCCCCGGAGATCGCCTCTTCGACGTTGGCTGCTATCGATTCCGCACCCGCACCCGCTATCGTATATTGTACTGGCACGCAGATCATTATGTACTAGAACAATATTAAAGGCAATCCATGGCAAGGACGTCAAGGGCATACCGACCCACAGCACGAACCACGCCCACCCGCTACCGGGAACGCGCCAGCTACGACCGCGAGGTCGTCCATCGCATCCTCGACGAGTCGCTGATCTGTCACCTCGGCTATGTCAACGCTGGTAGGCCGGTGGTGTTGCCGACGACGCACGCCCGCCGCGGCGAAACCCTGTACCTTCACGGCTCCACCGGCAGCGGCCCGATGCTCGCCGCCAAGGCTGGCTCTGGCCTGCCCGTTTGTGTCACCGCCACCCTGGTCGACGGGTTGGTGTTTGCCCGCGCGGCGCTGCATCATTCGCTGGTCTATCGCTCGGTGGTGGTAATCGGCGATGCCCGCCCGGTCGAAGACCCCGCCGAGAAGCTGCGGGCGCTGGGGTCGCTTATCGATCACATCGCGCCGGGGCGCGCCGCCGATTGCAGGGCCCCGAACGCGCGCGAACTCGCCGCAACCGCGGTACTCGCCCTGGACCTCGTCGAGGTTTCGGCCAAGGTGCGCACCGGCGGCCCGGCCGATGAGCCGGAAGATATCGCACTGCCCTACTGGGCCGGCGTGGTGCCGCTGAGCCTGACGGCCGGTACACCGGTGCCATCGGACGACCTCGATCCCGCGACCCCGGTGCCGTCATACCTCACGCCCTACTCGCGTTAGTCGCGAGCGGGCGTGTTTGCACGGAGACACGCCGTAAAACCCGTACAACTGCGCACGCTCGCGCCGGCGCAGCCACCCCGTTACAGCAGGTAGCGGTAGGCGGGAGAACCGGGCTCGAGGGTCTCGACGTGAATCTCCGTCGCCCGCATCCGGGCCAGCAGTCCATCGAGATCCGCGGCCGATCCCAGCTCGATCCCCACCAGCGCCTCACCGGTCTCCCGGTTGTTGCGCTTGACGTACTCGAAGAGGGTGACGTCGTCGTTGGGCCCGAGCACCTCGTCGAGGAACCGGCGCAACGCGCCCGGCTCCTGCGGGAAGTCCACCAGGAAGTAGTGCTTGAGGCCCAGATGGATCAGCGAGCGCTCCAGCACCTCGCCGTAGCGCGATACGTCGTTGTTGCCGCCCGAGATCAGGCACACCACGGTCGACCCGGGTTCGACGTCGGTTTCCAACAGCCCGGCCACCGAGAGCGCACCCGCCGGCTCCGCGATGATGCCCTCGTGCTGGTAGAGGTCCAGCATCGCGGTGCACACCGCGCCCTCGTCGACGGTGGTGATCGACGCCATGTCACCGGCGGCAGCCAGCGCGGCGTAGGTCAGCGTCCCCGCCCGCCGCACCGCTGCGCCGTCCACGAACTGGTCGACATGGTCCAGCGTCACCGGCTCGCCGGCGGCCAGCGCGGCCATCATCGCGGCGGCGCCGGCCGGCTCGATACCCAGCACCGCGGTATTAGCGGTCCGCTCGGCCAGGTAGGTGGTGATGCCGGCGATGCAGCCGCCACCGCCGACGGGGACCACCACCAGGTCGGGCTCCCCACCAAGCTTGTCGAGTTGCTCAAGCACTTCGACGGCGATGGTGCCCTGGCCGGCCATGGTGCGTGGGTCGTCATACGGCGGCACCAGCGTGGCGCCGGTGCGCTCGACGTCCTCGAGCGCAGCCTCGGCGGCCAGATCGTAGGTCGACCCGCCCACGATCAGCTCGATGAACTCCCCGCCGTGGTAGCGGATCCGGTCACGCTTCTGTTTGGGCGTTTTGGCGGGCACATAGACGCGACCGTGCACGCCCAGCGTCCGGCATGCATACGCGAAGCCCTGCGCGTGGTTGCCTGCCGAGGAGCAGACCACGCCGGCGGCCGTCTCCTCGTCGGTCAGCTGCACCAACAGGTTGTAGGCGCCGCGCAGCTTGTACGAGCGCACCACCTGGAGGTCTTCGCGTTTGAGGTAGACCTGCGCGCCGGTGATCGCCGATAACCGATCGCTGAGCTGCAGCGGGGTCGGCCTGACCACCGGAGCGATCCGCTTCGCCGCGCTGTCGATGTCCGCCGCGCACAGCGGAGGCAGCGGTGACTCAGTCTGGCTCAGTTCAGCGGACACCGATCAATGGTGCCATGCCACCCAGCAGGCAATTCAGCTCACCGGAGTCAGCACGAACAGCGGAATCTCGCGGCCGGTCTTTTCTTGGTACTCGGCGTAGGGCGGAAAGGCCGCCACCGCGCGCTCCCACCACACGGCCTTCTCGTCACCGGAAACCTCGCGGGCGTCGTAATCGCGGTTGACGGTACCGTCCTGCAGCTCGACCCGCGGGTTCTTGGCGACGTTGTAGTACCAGACCGGGTTCTTCGGTGCCCCGCCGAGCGAGGCGACGATTGCGTACTCGCCGTCGTGCTCGACCCGCATCAGCGGCGTCTTGCGAAGCTTGCCGGTCTTGGCCCCGACCGTGGTCAGCAGGATGACGGGCCTGCCATTCAACTCGGTGCCGTCGGTTCCGCCGGATTCCGCGTACTTGTCGGCTTGTTCACGAGCCCAGTCCGAGGTGCTGGGTGCGTATTCACCTGAAAGCGGCATAGCAACCACTCTACGACGACCGCGGACCGGCCCCCGCGGTCCTATGGCTCACCGTGTTGCTGAAATGAACGCAGATGACGGCGAGTCTGGTGATCGTCTGCCCCGGCCTCGCCGTCCCTGTGCCTGCCCCGCGTGTAGTCGCCCTGCCACTGCACCCGCTCTCCCGCGGCTACATCCGCCGTCGCCTTGGCCATCCCTTCCTCGTCACGTGAGCGAAGGAAGAGCTCATACTTGCGTTGCAGATCTTCGTCGGACTCGATGCGCCTGAGTTCGGAGGCGAACTCTTCAAGGTCGGCCCGGCGCCCGGCGCTGCGGGACGATCATGCAGATCAGCTCGTCGACCTCGAATCGCACCGGCATCAGCTTGCGGGTGAATTTCCAGTTCATGCTGAAGCTCGCGCTTGCCCAGTCGGTTTCGACGATGCCTCCAACGGAGACACGGCGTCCTTCGGATAGTTCGCCGGCCCGCAGACCAACAGGTTGTATGGTTACCGCGTTCTGGCCAGCTCGGCGATGGTGTTGACCCGTCGGATGGCGGTGGCGATCTCATCGGCGAATTCCCGTCGTCGCTCGGCAATGTCGGGGTCGTCGAAGCGGTCGATCAGCTCACGATGCCGGGCCAACCGCAATGCGGTCTTGAACAGTTCCATCGACCTCGACTCGGCACTGGCGATTCTGCGTTGCAGCTCCCACTGCTTGCCCACCTGAAGGCACTCCTGCAGGAAGGTTCCCTCGTCGAACGACTCGTACTCGTAGCTGGCCAACCGGTCGGCCACGATGTGGTAGGCGTCCAGGAACGGACGCAAAACCAGGTGTGCCAGCAGCAGATCCGCCGATTCCAGCAGCCCCCGCACGTCGGCGGCAGCGACGGACTTGGTGGTGTCTTCGACGTGGCCGATCAGGCGTACCTCGTCGGCGAGGTCTTTCTCGAACTGCGCGCGTGCCGAGAACAGGAATTCGAATTTCAGCAACTCGCGCAGCCTCAGCGCCTCGTCTCGCACGGTCGTCGGCAAAACCGAGCCGTCCCCCGACGTTTCAGCAGTCTCGGAGATTTCAGTGGCCGCCAACAACGCCGTCTCGGCGACCGCGCGGTCGACCAGGATGTGGATCGCGGTGTTGCGGTAAAACGCCGCAACCAAATGCTGGTCCTCGCAGATGCCCCAGACCGCTTCGGTTCCGGCGTCATAGACCTCCACCACGCCGGAGTCCACGAGCTGGTGCAGGGTCCACCGGATCGTCGAGCGATTCGTGAGATCGGCGGCGCCGGCCACCGCCCAGTTCCGCGCCGCGATGTAACTCGCCAGCGGTCGCACCGTGGCCAGCACCTCGCCAATCGACAACCAGCGGTCGGCACCCAGCAGCGCGAGATTCACCACCGCGGTAGGGGTGACGGGCGTCGCGCGGTTGATCCGGTGCTCCACGTCCAGGGCGATGCGCTCGATTTCGGTCCCGGTGCCCGAAGTCGAGGTATCCAAGGCGCGCAACTCCTCCAGGCGTTTGCGCAGCGGCAGCGGTTCGCCGAAGTCCAGGTACGCGCGGCCGAGCCGCTCGCCTTGCTGTCGCGCGAGCCGGACCAGGAAGCGGAGGTCTTCGGGCCGTTTCACGCCACCGTAGGCCTCGGTGGTCATCGCCTCCACCTCGTGCAGCTGGTCGTACACGATGGAAGTCGGCACCAAATACACTTCGGGACCGTCGATTTCGTCGACGGCGTCAGCGATGTAGCGCAGGATCCCGAACACCGGAGGCCGCAACTTGCCGGTCCTGGTCCGGCCCCCCTCGATCGACCAGGTCAGGTTGGCGTGGTTTTGCACCAACTGCGCGGTGTAAGCGCGCAACGCGAACCGGTAGACGGGAATGTCTTTGGTCTGGCGACGGATGAAGATCGTCCCGGTGTGCTTGGCCCATGCGCCCATCGGGAAGAAGTTCAGGTTCGAGCCGCCGAAGGTGAGCGCGGACGTGAGCCGATTGGTCCCAATCACCTCGGGCAGCAGCGTGCCATCCAGGTAGGAACGATGCGAAAAGGCGAACGCCAACGTCGCTTTGCGGTCCAGCTTGCGCAGCGCGGCGATCTGGTCCTCGTCGACGAGCACGTCGTAGGCCCGCATGAGCCAGCGGCTGAATCCGCGCCAGGCTTCCACAGCCCGCTCGTCAAACGAGGCCGCCATCTCGCGCAGGTAGCCCGCGGCCTCGGCGCGCACGCTTTCGGGGTCGCGCCCGAGTTCGGCCGCGAGCTTCTGCAGTCGCTCCTCATACCACGACGCGTCCAGCAGCTGGACCACCTCGGACGGATCGGTCGGCAACGGCGTCACCGATTCCTCGATGATTCCGGTGCGCTGCAGCATCTTTCGTACCCCGGCGCGGCCCAGCTCTCGCGCGACCGTTACCCGTCCCCCGTTCACGCCGGTTGCACCGTTTCAGCGACGTTAGGTTCAAGGGGCTCGTGGACCTCCGGATGCAGGTCACCACTGTAGAGATCCTCGATCTCGGCGGCGTACTTCGCGAAGATCGGCTTGCGCTTGAGCTTCATCGTGAGCGTGATCTCGTCACCGCCGGGCTCCCACACCGTCGGCAATACACGGAAGCGTTTGATCTGTTCCACCCGAGAAAGTTTCGCGTTGCCCGCGGCGACACCGGCGGCGATGCGGGCGATCACCTGCGGGTCGGCCGCCAGGGCCGCGGGCGAGGCGTCGGGCAGGCCGTGCCGGGCCGCAAACGGGCCGACCGAGTCGGCGTCGAAAACCATGAGCGCGGTGTTGTACGGCCGCCCGTCGCCGATCGCGATCATCACCCCGACCATGTCGCACGCGGCCAGGATGGTGTTCTCAATGTTGGCCGGGGACATGTTCTTTCCGGCCGCGTTGATGATCAACTCCTTCTTACGGTCGACCACCCGCAGATAACCCTGCGCGTCGACGTCGAAGATGTCGCCGGTGTGCAGCCAGCCGTCGGCGTCGATCGCCTCTGCGGTCTTGGCCGGTTCCCTGCGATAGCCCTTCATCACCAGCGGGCCGCGAACCAGGTACTCTCCGTCGTCGGCGATCTTGCCCTCTAGCCCCGGAAGCAGCTTGCCGACGGTGCCCAGGCGCGCGTCGCGAGGATGACTGGCGGTTGCGGCGCAGGTCAACTCGGACATTCCCCACACCTCGGCGATCGGGATGCCGATCCCGGCGAAGAAGCCCAACGTCTCCTTCGGGATCGGAGCCGCGCCCGAGATTGCCCACCGCAGTTCTGAAAAGCCAAGCTGCTCGCGGATCTTCGATAACACCAACTCGTCGGCATCGGCCCATTCGGCCGCGACTTCGTCGGACATCGGCTCGCCGGCAAGCACCGCGTCACCGCGTTTGGCAGCCACCGACATCGCCCACTCCATGGCCTGGCGCTTCGCGTCGTCCTGCTCGTGGCTGACAGTGAATTCGATTCCGGCCTTGAGCTTTTCCCATACCCGGGCCACCGCGCCCCACACCGTGGGCCGCACGTCGGGCAGGGCGGCGGCGATCGCGCGCCCGTCGGACACCACGGTGACCTGGGTGCCGAACATCTCCTGGCCGTACAGGGCGGTCATCCGGTCGGCGATGTGCGCCGACGGCAGAAACGAGGTGATGCGATCACCGAAATGGATTCCCAACACGGCGTCCAAGCCGTAACCCTCGAACAGCAGGTTGGTGTGGGTCATCTCCACGCCCTTGGGGTTTCCGGTGGTACCGGATGTGTAGATGAGGGTGACGATGTCGTCGGGTTGCACCGCCCGCCACGCCGACCCGAAGTCGAAATGCGCTGCGGCGGCTGCGTAGAGGTCGTCGACCGACAGCGTTCCAGCGGGCGAACCGTCGATGCAGACGATGTGCTCCATGGGTGCGCCGCTGGCGCGAATGCGGTCGACGTACTGCTCCTCGCAGATCGCGACCTTCGTGCCGGCGTTCTCAAACAGGTAGGTCAGTTGTTCGGCGGGCAGCGTGTTGTACACCGAAAACGAAGTGGCGCCGACGTGTTGGGCGCCGACCTCGAGTGGGTAGAACTCGATCCGGTTGGCCATCATCAGCGAAACCGTGTCGCCCCGCCGAACGCCCAATCCCGCCAAACCGGCGGCCACCTTGCGCACCTGCTCCGCATACTCTCGCCACGTCAACGTGGCAGTGCCACCGGGCGTTCGGAGTGCGACGGCGTCGGGATCGATCGCCGCGGTGCGCTGGAATGCCTCGCACATGGTGGCGGGACGCTCGGTTGTCGTCATTTCCGTTCTCTCCGTTCTCCGTGGCGCCGGAGCTGTGTTGTCCAAGCTACAAGACCTCAGCGAGCGCCATGTGCCCTTCGAAGCCGAACGACGCGGCCGTCGCCTTGTACCGCTCGGCGAAGTCGCGATAGGAGGCCTCGTCGCCGCGGGCGCGCGCAAGCAATGCGCGCAGGCGCAACAGCGCAACGTCGAACAACACGAAGTCCGGCTCGGTGGACACCGCGCCCAGCCGCTCGATCGCGCCAGCCGCCTCGCTGACGTCGGCCTCGCCACCGCGCTGCAGCAGTGCTTCCACGAACGCGGTGACGCCGGCGCCGAGGAACATCACCGCATCGCTGCGGAATTGTTCCTCGATGACCGCACGCAGCCGTGCCACCGCGGCGTCGAGGTCACCGGTGCGGGCCTCCTCTTTGGCGCGTTCGACCTTGAGCTGCTGCAACGCCGCCTGGTTGACCCGGTCCCGGAGGGCGGTTTCGCGTGACTGCGCAAGCAATTCGAACCCCTCCGCGCGCTGCGGGCCGTCACGTTGCGCCAGGATGAGGCCGCCCAGGAACCTGGCCAATGCCAGCGCGAACTCGTCACCCCGCTCCTCGGCGACGCGAAGCGCCTCGGCCGACTCACTCAGCATCGCCGCGTCGGGAAGGAGCAGCCCGTTGGCGACGCCAATCCCGTAGACGTAGAGAAGCAGCGCCGCCCGCACGCCGGGCTCGAACTCGGCGCACATGGGGACCGCTCGGCCGACGTCGTCCTTCCACGCCGGGACGCCCTTGCACATCCCCGCAGCGGCTTGCATCATCAGCGCGACCGTCAGCGGTGAATCGATGAGGAAATTGCCCCGCTGCGGATCCGCGTCGGCGTCGTCAATGATCCGCTGCGACAGGCGCATGACTTCGGTCAGCTCACCGGTTCCGAACCTCGCGGTGAGTGCCGCCATCAGCAGCGCGTCCGTCAGCGTCGGATTGCCGACGGAGTCGCCGACGTTGAGCAATTCCGGGACCAGCCTGCACGCCTCCTGATAACGCCCGTAGACGGCGAGCGCGAACACCTGTCCGGCCATGCCGATCGCCAGCGACGCCTTGTCGCCGGCGGCGGTCGCCAGTTCATGCAGTTCTTCGAAGCCCGTGTCGTCGACGCTGCCGCCGACCCGCCAGGCGCTGACGCACAGCAGGGACCGGGGCGAGATCCGCATCGCGGCCCGGCCGACCGCGTCCGCCGGCAGCTGGTCGGCAACGTGGCGGGCACGCTGCCAGGCCGTTCGCGCCGCCTGCACGTCGCGGCGAGTCAGCCAGGTTGCGGCGCGCATGTGCCACCCGAACGCCTCCTGCAGATCACCGGCCAGCTCCAGATGCTCGGCGATCAGCGCCGCGTTCTCCTCAGCCAACGCCGGGTCGCGCTCCGCGATCGCCGCGGCCACCCGCCTGTGCAGCGCGGCGCGGCCCGCCTTGAGCTGGGATCGATAGGCCACCGTACGGATCAACGGCTGGTGGAATGCGTACTCCTCGACCGGTGTGAACGTCACCTGATCGACAAGCTCGGCCTGCACCAACCCGTGCAGCGTTGTGCAATCGGCGAGGGTCGCCAGCAGGTCGGCGCGGAAGCGGAAGCCGATCACCGCCGCGGCGTACAGCGTCTGTTTCGCCGCGCCGTCCAGGCGGTCGATGCGCGCGGCGATCGCTGCCTGCAGGGTGGCCGGCACAATCACATCGGTCAAACCGCCGGCACTCACGTGGGCGCCGCGCACGCCCCCGAGCACGCCTCGATCGCACAGGTCGCGCACGATCTCCTCGACAAAAAACGGGTTCCCGGCCGCGCGTTCGGCGACCTGCGCGGCCAGCCCGGCAACCGAGGGATGGGCACCCAACAACTGCGTTACCAGCACCGTTGTATCTGAAATATCAAGTGGCGCAAGCGAAATCGTTTGCGCCCCGGCCGTTTGGCCCAGCTCGCCCCGATACTCCGAGCGATAGGTGATCAGCACCAACGAATGAGTCTGATGAACAACAGTCAAAAAATCGGCCAGCAGCGACTCACTGCTCGGATCGATCCAGTGGACGTCTTCGATGACATAAACACAGGGGGTCTTCCTGGCCAGCGCCGCCGCGTTCACCAGCGCTGTCAACCGCCGCCGTCGCGCGTCGGGGGCGATGTCGGGCAGCTTGGCGGCGGGGTCGCGGATGCCGAGCGTGTCCTCGAGAAGCACGCGGTCGGCTTCGTCAGCGCCGGGAATCCTATCGCGCAACGCGGCACGCGCCTGGTCCTCGCCGAGGCCATCCACCCCGAACGCCGCCCGCAGCAGCCGTGCCAGCACCAGGAACGGGACTTCGCTGGTGTGCGACTCACAGTACGTCGACAGCACCTGGATACTGCGGCTCGCCGCGATCGCCGCGGTCTCGGCGACGATGCGGCTCTTGCCGATACCGGCGGGGCCGACCACCCGCACCACGCAACCGCGGCCCTGCGTCGACTGATCCAGCATCGCGGTCAGTGTGGCCAGTTCCCACCTGCGGTCGACGAGCGTCGACGCCCACCGGCCTATGGGCTGGCGCCCCGTCCCCATGGACAGCAACGGGCGCGCAACCACCGGCTCGTCGGCCCCCTTGATGTGGACCTTTTGCGGTTCGCCGAGCATGGTGGCATGCGCGACCAGACGCGCCGTGGACTGGCTGAGCATCACTCCGCCGGGCGGCGCCACGGATTCCATCCTCTGGGCCATGCCGACCTGATGACCAACCGCGGTGTAACTCCATGTGCCGGAGCCGATCTCGCCCGCAATCACCTCGCCCGAGTTCAACCCCACCCGCAATTGGACATCGATGCCGTCTCTGGCCTGCACCTCCGCGGTGAGCCCGCGCATCTCTTTCTGGATGTCCAGGGCCGTCAGACACGCGCGAAGCGCGTGATCCTCCAGCGCAATCGGCGCCCCGAAAACCGCCATGATGCCGTCGCCGGTGAACTTGTCCACGGTGCCGCCGTAGCGATGTACCGTCGCCGCGCAGCGGTCGAACAGTTTCGTCATGATCTCGCGCAAGCGTTCCGCACCGAGCGCCGCCGCGATGTCCATCGAGCGCACCACGTCGGCGAACAACACCGTCACTTGCTTGTACTCGGCCGATTTCTGCGGCGCCACCGGCGACCCACAGCCATCACAGAATCGCGCACTCGCCCGCAGTTCCGTTCCACACGCTGAGCACGTGGAATCCGCCTTGGAATCCGCGGTTGTCATCCGGGCCCCTTGATCTCGAGTACGCCCACCCGATTTGCCAAGGATAGGGCCTTGAACAGACGCACACGATCGACTGCGCATCCTGGGCGGAAAACCGGCCGAAATTCCGCCCAGAACGCACGCTCGACGCCGTCACCGCACAGTCGAATTCGACAAATTCGACTGTGAGTGCCGCTAGGCGCCCAAGCATCCCGGACCGAGCAGCTCCTTCAGATCGCCCATCAGCGCTGGCGAGAGTGTCACCCGCAGCGAGGCGTCCAGCTCCAGGGTGGTGATCCGGTCCCCGCTGATCAGCCGCAGATGCACCTGCGAGGTGCCGGGGTGGCGCGCCAGCACCTGCTTGAGCGCGCTCACCTTGTCGAGGGTGCACTGCCGGGTGGGCAGGCTCACCGCCAGCGGCCGGTCCACCCGTGCGCTGGAAAAGTCCGGCACCACAATCTCGTTGGCGATCAGGGCGATCCGGTCATCACGGACCGCGACCTTGGCGTTGACCAGCACCACCGCGTCGTCGACGATGTCGGCGCCGTAGGCGGAGTACGCGTGCGGGAAGAACATCACCTCGATGCCGCCGGTGAGGTCTTCCAATTGAGCCGACGCCCAAGGCATTCCGTTCTTGTTGACCCGCCGGTTGACCGAAGCCAGGATGCCGCCCACCCGCACCTGAGTGTCGTTGGCAACATCACCGTCGAGGATCGCCGGAATGGCGGTGTCGACCTGGGCACCCAGCAGGTGCGCGACGCCGTTGAGCGGATGCCCGGACACGTAGAGGCCCAGCATCTCGCGCTCGAGAGCGAGCTTGTGTTTGTCCTCCCACTCGTCGGCGGGCACCTTGATGGTGAACACAGGGTCCCCGGCGCTGCCTCCATCAACACTGCCGCCGCCGAACAGGTCGAACTGCCCCATCGCCTCGGCCTTCTTGGTGCCCAGCACCGAGTCCACTGCGTCGGTGTGCACCAGGAAAAGACCCTTACGCGAATGCCCCAGCGAATCGAACGCGCCGGCTTTGATCAGCGACTCGGTGACCTTCTTGTTGCAGGCCGAGATGTCGATCTTGTTCAGGTAGTCCGAGAAGTCGGTGAATTTGCCCTTGTCGCCCCGGGTGTGGATCAACGAACCCACCACGTTGGCGCCGACGTTGCGCACCGCACCCAGCCCGTAGCGGATGTCGGCACCCACCGACGCGAAGTTCAGACCGGATTCGTTGACATCCGGCGGCAACACCGTGATGCCGAGCTTGCGGCAGTCGGCGAGATAGACCGCGGCCTTATCTTTGTCGTCGCCGACCGAGGTGAGCAGGCCGGCCATGTACTCGCCGGGATAATTGGCCTTCAGGTAGGCGGTCCAGTAGGAGACCAGGCCGTAGCCCGCGGCGTGGGACTTGTTGAACGCGTAGTCGGCGAACGGCAGGATGGTGTCCCACAGCGCCTTGATCGCGCCCGTCGAGAAGCCGTTGGCCGTCATGCCGTCGGAGAAGCCCTCGAACTCTTTTTCCAGCACCTCACGCTTCTTCTTGCCCATGGCCTTACGCAGAATGTCGGCTCGGGCCAGCGAGTAGCTGGCCACCTTTTGCGCGATGCGCATGATCTGCTCTTGGTAGACGATCAGGCCGTAGGTCTCGGCGAGGATCTCGCGCAGCGGCTCGGCGAGTTCGGGGTGAATGGGTTTGATGGCCTGCCGGTTGTTCTTGCGGTCGGCGTAGTCGTTGTGGGCGTTCATGCCCATCGGGCCGGGCCGGTACAGCGCGAGCACGGCGACGATGTCCTCGAAGCCGGTCGGTTGCATGCGGCGCAGCAGGTCGCGCATCGGCCCGCCGTCGAGCTGGAACACGCCCAGGGTGTCCCCGCGGCCCAGCAGCTCGTAGGTGGGCTTGTCGTCCAGCGGCACCGATTCCAGGTCGAGGTCGATTCCCCTGTTGGCCTTGATGTTCTCGATCGCGTCGCCGATGATCGTCAGGTTGCGCAGGCCCAGGAAGTCCATCTTCAGCAAGCCGATGGCTTCACACGACGGGTAATCCCAGCCGGTGATGATGGCCCCGTCCTGCGGTCGCTTCCACAGCGGGATGGCCTCGGTCAGCGGCTCGCTGCTCATGATCACTGCGCAGGCGTGCACGCCGGCGTTGCGGATCAGGCCCTCTAGGCCGCGCGCGGTCTGGTAGATGGTGCGGACGTCGGGATCGGTCTCGATCAGGCCCCGGACTTCGGCAGCTTCCTTGTACCGCTCATGGTTCGGATCGGTGATGCCCGACAGCGGAATGTCCTTGGCCATGATCGCCGGCGGCAGCGCCTTGGTGATGCGGTCGGCGATGGCGAATCCGGGCTGGCCGTAGTGGATTCGCGCCGAATCCTTCAGTGCCGCTTTGGTTTTGATGGTGCCGAAGGTGATGACCTGGGCGACCCGGTCCTGGCCCCATTTGTCGGCGGCGTAGCGCACCATCTCGCCGCGGCGGCGGTCGTCGAAGTCGATGTCGATGTCGGGCATTGACGTGCGTTCGGGGTTGAGGAACCGCTCGAACAGCAGTCCGTGCGGGATCGGGTCGATGTCGGTGATGCCCAGGGCGTAGGCCACCAGCGAGCCCGCGGCCGAGCCCCGGCCCGGCCCGACCCGGATGCCGACCGACCGCGCGTAGTTGATCAGGTCGGCGACGATCAGGAAGTAGGACGGGAAGCCCTTCGAGCAGATGACGTCGATCTCGTAGGCCGCGCGTGCGCCGTAACCGTCGGGCGGGCCATCGGGAAACCGCCGGCGCAGCCCGGCATCCACCTCGTGGCGCAGCCAGGACGCCTGGTCGTGCCCCTCGGGCACCGGGAAGACCGGCATCCGGTCGCGCGGTTCCCACACCTCGTCGTAGGGCTGCACCCGCTCGGCGATCAACAGCGTGGAGTCGCAGGCGCCGGGAACCTCGTCGTCCCAGATGTGGCGCATCTCGGCGGCCGACTTGAGGTAGTAGCCGTCGCCGTCGAACTTGAACCGGTTCGGATCCGACAGCGTCTTGCCGGTCTGCACGCACAGCAGCGCCTCGTGGTTGTGGGCGGCGTCGCGGGTGACGTAGTGGCAGTCGTTGGTGGCCAGCGGCGGAATGCCGAGTTTGCGGCCGATCTCCAGCAATCCCTCGCGGACCCGCTGTTCGATCGACAAACCGTGGTCCATCAACTCCAGGAAGTAGTTGTCGGCACCGACGATCTCGCGCCACTTGGCGGCCGCCTCCAGCGCCTCGCGGTGCTGTCCCAGGCGAAGCCGCGTCTGCACCTCCCCCGACGGGCAGCCGGTGGTGATGATGATGCCCTCGGCATGTTCGGCGATCAGTTCGGCGTCCATGCGCGACCACTTGCTCAGCTGGCCCTCGAAGGAGGCCAGCGAGGACAGCTTGAACAGATTGCGCAGTCCGGTCGCGTTCTCGGCGACCATCGTCAGGTGCGTGTAGGAGCCGCCGCCCGAGACGTCGTCGGCCTTCTGGCCGGGGTCGCCCCAGGTGATGCGCCGGGTGTCGAAGCGTGACGCCGGCGCGATGTAGGCCTCGACGCCGATGATCGGCTTGATCCCGGCCGTGGCCGCCGCGTTGTAGAACTCGCTGGCGCCGAACATGTTTCCGTGATCGGTCATCCCGATCGCGGGCATTCCCAGGCGCTCCACCTCGGCAAGCATGGGCGTAATCTTCGCGGCACCGTCCAGCATCGAGTACTCGGTGTGGTTATGCAGGTGCACGAACGAGGACTCACGACGAGCGCTCGCGCGAGGAGCAGACGGAACGGTCATAGGGACGCCAGTCTATGACTGAGGACCGACGGCTTTCGGGCGTGTCGCGGAGTGTGTCTGCCAATGATTCGGTGGCGACCCGCTGCGCCCGGCTCCGCCGCGCTTGCGATCGCCGTGCCAATGATTCGGTGGCGACCCGCTGCGCCCGGCTCCGCCGCGCTTGCGATCGCCGTGCCAATGATTCGGTGGCGACCCGCTGCGCCCGGCTCCGCCGCGCTTGCGATCGCCACCAGCACTACCCGTAGAGCTCGACGAACTGCTTCAGCGATTTCTCCACGTCCCCCCTGACGGCGCGGGCCGCGGCTGAACCGACCGGACCGAACAGCGCGCGCCCGCCCAGCTCAAGGCGCAGGCCGAGGGCAGACCCGTCCTTGGTGGGCTGCACGGTGAGCCGGACGCCGTATTTCGTTCCGCCTTTGCCGGATCCCGACATTGCGACCTCGTGCGGCGGGTCCCAGGTCGTCACCGTCCAGGTCACCCGGTTGCGCAGGCCTTTGGAACGTGCCACGCCGATGACCTGGATGCCCTCGGTGATCTCGTCGGGCAGCTCGCTGCGCCATCCCTCGTGCATCACTAGCCACTCGCCCAGACCCGACAGGTCCGCAACGTGGTCCCACATGTCCTGCGGGCTCATCGGCATGTCGGCCGTCATGTCGACGGCGGCCATCAGCGGCTGGGCCCGCCGCGGAATCGGTTGCCGATCCGGATCGCGGGCAGCAGCAGGGTGCGCGGCACGTATCGGCCGCCGGTGCTGACGACCTTGGGCACGACGCCGGGCACCACACTGCGTTTACCGGCGAGCATGCCGCAGATCGCGGCTTCGGCGACGTCTTGTGCCGAGACCTGGGCAACGGGAATGCTGAACCGCTCGGCGTTGGCGATCTCGGCCCACTCGGTGGGCACCGGGCCCGGACACAGGACCGTTACCGAGACTCCCGTGCCGTGCAGCTCCTCGTGGATGGCTTCGGAGAACGTCTGCACGAAGGCCTTGGTGGCCGAATAGACCGCCATGTAGGGGATCGGCTGGAATCCGGCGATCGACGCGATGTTCATCACCGCGCCCGCGCCGCGCTCCACCATGCCGGGCAACGCCGCGTGGGTCAGTTCCATCAACACGAGCGAATTGAGCGTGACCTCTTCACTCTCGCGTTCGACCGGCAACTCATAGAAGACCCCGCTGGTGCCGAAACCGGCGCTGTTGCATAAGCCGGCGATCGGTTCGTTGCGAAGCCGGTCCGCCAATTTGCGGCGGGCCGCGGCGACACTGAGGTCCAGCGGCATGACTTCGACCCCGACGGAGTATTCCTTGCCTACCTCGTTTGCGAGCTCGTCGAGGCGCTCGCGGCGCCGCGCCACCAGCAGCAGCGGGAAACCGCGGCGGGCCAGGCCGCGGGCCAGTTCGCTACCGATGCCCGAGGAGGCGCCGGTGATGACGACGGTGGCCTGATTGTTCGGTTTCGGAAGGCTCATGACATCACCAATGGATCCCTCGGGTCGCGCGGACAAATGTTTCGCTTCGTTTGTCGAATTGCTCGGAAGTCTTTGCGTCAGTTTTGGATTCGGCGCCCTTGGCCGCAGCGGAGTCCTCGAACATGCCGAAGGCGCGGCTGCGCACCCGGTCCATCACCGCCGGGTTGACGGCGTCGGCGACGGCGGCGAACTGACCGAACGGTGAGCTGGCCCGCCGGGGCCGGTGCACGATCGCGTCGGTGATCACACCGGCCGCCTGATCCGGTGTCAGCGCCGGGAAGTGGTCGTACATCGTGGTCGGGCCGATCATCGGAGTGCGCACCAGCGGCATGTGCACGGTGGTGAATCGGACGTCGTCGGTCACGACTTCGGCTTGCAGCGCGTCGCACAGGCTGTCCAGCGCAGCCTTGCTGGCGATGTAGGCACCAAAGCGCGGCGCCCGCGTCTGCACGCCGACCGACGAAACGTTGACGATTTGCCCGAAGCCGCGTTCGCGCATCCCCGGGATGAACTTGAGGATGAGCTGGACCGCGCCGAGGTAGTTCAGCTGCATGGTGCGCTGGTAGTCGTGGATCCGGTCGTAGGACAGCGCCAATGAACGGCGAATCGAACGGCCCGCGTTGTTGATCAGGATGTCGACGCCGCCGAGATCAGCGAGCACCTTGTCGGCCATTGCGGCGATGGCGTCCATGTCGGACAGGTCGCACGGGTACACGTGGGCCGTCCCGCCATTGCCCCGCACCTGATCGGCAACCTCTTCGAGCTTCTCCTGGGTGCGTGCGACCAGCACCACCGCGCCGCCGGCCTCCGCGATCTTCTTGGCGGCCGCAGCACCGATGCCCGAGGATCCCCCGGTGATGAGGATCGTCTTGTCCTCGACCGCGTCCCTGAGGGTACGACCCTGCACCGCTTCCACCAGATTCCTCAGATAGAACGGTCGATATCGTCCCGCCGAGTTGGGGGTGTTGATGATGTTGGACACCGCCGCGAATGGCTTTTCGACGATGTTCGTCAGGTCACCAAGATTCATCGCTGTCGCTCCTCGTGAGGTTCGGCGGTACGGGTGGTGTGACGCGGGTCATACTCAACAACCTATGACATCAACCGCCCGATAGCGGCGGATTACCGTCATGTGACCAGTGCAGCGGCCTCACACCAGACTCACGACCGCGGACATGGGCCGGCGATCACCTTGTTACGGCGGGTAATCCGTGTATGACCGCGCACTAACTGGCAGGCAACCCCCGAATGTTCCCCTGATGCGATGCGATTTTATGGCACGTTTCCGCAGGCCGGAGCCGGTCAGCATCTACGACAAAATCGGCGGGCACGAGGCGATCGAGGGCGTCGTCGAGGACTTCTACGCCCGGGTGCTCGCCGACGATCAGCTGGCTGGCTTCTTCGCCGGAACCAATATGAACCGCCTCAAAGGCAAACAGGCGGAATTCTTTGCGGCCGCCCTCGGCGGGCCCGAGCCCTACACCGGTGCGACGATGAAGCAAGTGCATCAGGGTCACGGAATCACCATGCACCACTTCAACCTCGTGGCTCGGCACCTGGGTGACGCGCTGGCCGCGGCCGGGGTTCCCGCCGAGACAGTGACGGAAATCCTGTGTGCCATCGCTCCCCTGGCGCCCGACGTGGTGTCGGGCGAAACCACCACGGCCAACGTCTAAGCGGGTTTCCGCGGCCTCAGCGGCACCAAGTTCGTCTGCGCGACGTGATGAATGCCTACCATGCCCAGCATGGGTCGCACATTCGAAGATCTGGTGACAGAGGCTGATTCAGTATCGGTTGACGGTTGGGATTTCTCCTGGCTCGATGGCCGCGCGACGGAGGAAAGGCCGTCGTGGGGCTACCAGCGGATGCTGAGCCAACGCTTGGCCACCGTGTCGGCCGCGCTGGACATTCACACCGGCGGCGGCGAGGTGCTGGGCGGCGCGGGGCCGTTCCCGCCCACCATGGCCGCCATCGAAACGTGGCCTCCGAACGCGGCCCTGGCAACCAGGCGCTTGCATCCGCTGGGCGTGGTGGTCGTGGCGACTCGGGATGAGCCGCCGTTGCCGTTCGCCGAGGAAGCGTTCGACCTGGTGAGCGCCCGCCATCCGATCTCGGTGTGGTGGACCGAAATCCTTCGGGTGCTCCGGCCGGGTGGCAACTACTTCGCGCAGCACATCGGGCCCGCCACGATGGGCGAGCTGGTCGAGTACTTCATCGGGCCGCAGCCGGAGAAATGGGCCGAGTTTCATCCCGACGCTCAGAGCGCGCAGGCACAGGCCGCGGGCCTGCAGATCGTGGATATCCGCATGGAGCGGCTGCGGGCCGAGTTCTTCGACATCGGCGCCGTTATCTACTTCCTGCGCAAGGTGATCTGGACGGTGCCCGACTTCACCGTGGAGCGCTATCGCGACCGGCTGCGCGAACTGCATGAGCACATCCAGACCGAGGGGCCTTTCGTCGCGCACCCGACGCGGGTCCTCGTGGAGGCACGCAAACCCGACTGACGGGTCAGCTTTCGCCGCGCAACACGTCCAATGCGTGCTGCAGATCGGGTGGGTACGGGCTGACGATCTCGATCCGCCGGCCGTCGGCGGGATGAGCGAATGCCAGCGACCGCGCGTGCAGCCATTGACGTTCCAGCCCAAGCCTTTTCGCGAGCTTCGGGTCGGCTCCGTAGACCAGATCGCCGCAGCACGGGTGATGCAGCGCGGCGAAATGCACGCGGATCTGGTGGGTGCGGCCGGTTTCCAGGTGCACATCGAGCAGGCTGGCGGCGACGAACGCTTCCAGGGTGTCGTAATGGGTGAGGCTGTGCCGGCCGTTCGTGGTGACCGCGAACTTCCACTCGCCGCCGGGGTGCCTGCCGATCGGCGCGTCGATCGTCCCGCTGGACGGATCCGGATGGCCCTGGACCAGCGCGTGGTAGCGCTTGTCGACCGTGCGCTGTTTGAACGCCCGCTTGAGCACGGTGTACGCGCGTTCGGAGAGCGCAACGACCATCACCCCGGAGGTGCCGACGTCGAGGCGATGCACGATGCCCTGGCGCTCGTGCACACCGGAGGTGGTGATCCGGTAACCGGCTGCGGCCAGCCCGCCGAGCACCGTAGGGCCCTTCCAGCCCACCGACGCATGCGCGGCCACCGCGGCGGGTTTGTCGACCGCCACGATGTCGTCGTCGGAATACAGGATCGTCATGCCCTCGATCTCGATCGGCGTGTTCTCCAGCGGCGGCGGCGCCTCGGGCAGGCGCACCTGCAACCAGGCGCCGGAGGTGAGACGGTCGGACTTGCCGGCCTGCACGCCGTCCAGTTCGACGCCGCCGTCTTCGGCAATGGCCGCCACGGCGCTGCGGGACAATCCCAGCAGCCGCGCCAGCCCGGCGTCTACGCGCATGCCCGCCAATCCCTCGGGGACGGGCATCGAGCGGTCACTCAACTTCCGTCAGCCTCACGGCGGGCACCGGTGTTCAGGTCGGCCGTGCGCCGGCCCACGGTGTCGAAGTCGAATCCGAAGATCGACAGCACAACCAGCAAGATGGCGCCACTTACCACCGACGGATCCGCGACGTTGAAGACGGGCCACCAGCCAACCGACAAAAAGTCGACGACATGTCCCCGAAGCGGCCCCGGCGCCCGGAAGAATCGGTCGACCAGGTTACCCATGGCGCCACCGAGAATCATCCCCAGTCCCACCGCCCACCAGGGTGACACCAGCCGCCGACCCATCCAGAAGATGCCAACCACCACACCGGTCGCGATCAGGGTCAACACCCAGGTGTATCCGGTCGCCATCGAGAACGCCGCCCCCGAATTGCGCACCAGGGTCCAGGTCACCGTGTCGCCGATGATCGACACCGGCTGACCGGGCGGAAGCAGTTTGACGGCCAGCACCTTCGTCACGACGTCAAGCGCGAGCACCACTCCTGCCACCGAAAGCAGCAGACGCAGCCGTCGAGGCTGCGGCGCAGGCACGCCGGGTTCCCCGACCGTCCCGTCCATAGCGGGCTCACCGGCTGAAGTCGCCGGCTCCGCCGATCCTGTTGGTTCCTCGGGCACTTCCCCATCATCCCCCACTGCCGGTGCGGGATGATCGCGCCATGGGCCGACTTGCCGTCATCACCACCGGAGGAACGATCTCGACCAGCACCGGCGCCGACGGGGTGCGCCGACCCGCCCGCAGCGGCGCGGACCTGACATCCGGCCTGGAGATCGATCACGACGTCGATGTCGTGGACCTGATGGCGGTCGACAGCTCCGAGCTGACAACGGCCGATTGGGATCGGATCAGTACCGCGGTGCGGGCCGCGATCGGTGACGGCGCACAGGGGGTGGTCGTCCTGCACGGCACCGACACCATGGAAGAGACCGCTTTATGGCTGGAGCTCACCTACGACGGCGCCGTTCCCGTCGTGCTGACCGGCGCCATGCGCAGCGCCGATGCGCCCGACGCCGACGGTCCGGCCAACCTGCGCGACGCCCTGGCGGTGGCAGCCAGCCCGGCCGCCGATGACCTCGGGGTGCTGGTCTGTTTCGCGGGCCGGGTATGGCAGCCGTTGGGCTTTCGCAAGGTCGACACCCAGGACTTGAGCGGCTTCACCGGCACGCAGCTGGGCACCACCTCTGGCGGGGTGACGCTGACACACCCCAAGACACGGCCTTATCTGGGCGATCTGCGCGCCGTCACGGCACCCAGAGTCGACATCGTCGCGGCATACCTGGGCAGCGACGGAGTGGCGCTGGACGCCTGCGTGGCCGCCGGCGCCCAGGCCGTGGTGCTGCAAGCGCTGGGTTCGGGCAACGCCGGGAAAGCGGTGGTCGACGCGGTGCGCCGGCATTGCCGCAACGGGAGCGTCGTCGCGGTGTGCACGCGAGTACCCGGAGGGCGGGTCAGTGCCGGCTACGGTCCCGGCCACGACATGGCGGAAGCCGGCGCGGTGATGGTGCCCCGACTGCCGCCGCCGCAGACCCGGGTGCTGCTGATGGCCGCGCTCGCCGCGCGGCTACCCGTCGCCGACATCATTGGGCGCTGGGGCTGAAGCCCCGGCAGATTCCCCAGCCGTTTCCGAGGCCGAATCCTGGGCCCGCAGCACGCCGACGTAGTCCGGCCAGTCCAGGCTGTCGATCGGGTTGGCGCTGGTGAGGTCGCCGCAGTCGGCGGCGAACGTCCGGGCCTGCCCCGCGCCCGACGCGCGGGTCTCGAAGCGCACGGTGACCACTCCGTGGCCCGCGCCCTGCACCCAGCCGTGCCCGAAATCCGGGTGGCAGACGTCGTCGCCAATCCGCCAGTGCGAGGCCTCTTGACCCGGTGCAAACATCGCCTCGGTGGCGGTCTCAACCGGGTGATGCGCCTCCGGCTCCAACGTCGAGAGTTCCAGGTCCGGGAACAACGACTCCTGGCGCACGTCGCTCAATCCCGAAAACCCAACGCCGAGAAGACGAATGGGCCCGATCCGGAGAGGGTCCAGCAGCAGCCGCCGCGCCACGGCGACCAGCGCCCCGGCCTCGGTCGTCGCGTAGGGTAGCGTCGCCGAGCGGGTCAGCGTGCTCATGTCGGACTTCTTCAACTTCACCGTGACTGTGCGCGCACCCCGGCCGTCGCGCAGCAGGCGCTGATGAGCGTGCTCGGCGATCGGGTCGATCGCCTCACGCAGCTGCTCAAGGCTGGTCAGATCGGCCGCAAAGGTGGACTCGGAGCTGATCTGCTTGGCTTCGGCACGCTCGGCGACGGGGCGGTCGTCGATGCCGCGGGCCAGCCGGTGCAGCGCGGGCCCGACCGTCGCGCCCAGGATGTTGGCCACCTCGGCGTCGGCCAGCGCAGCCAGTTGTCCGATCGTATCGATGCCGAGGCGGTGTAACTTCTCCTCGGCGACCGGGCCGATGCCCCACAGCCTGCGCACCGGCAACCCGCCCAGCAGCGACGGTTCCTCGGCGCGCCGGACCACCCGAATGCCGTCCGGTTTGGCCAGCCCGGACGCGATCTTGGCGATCTGTTTGCCCGAGCCCGCGCCCACCGAGGCGATCAGGCCGGTCTCCTCGCGCACCCGTCGCCGCAGGCCCTCGCAGAACACCTCGACGTCCTGCGCCGACGCCCCGGCAAGGTGGGGCGGCTCGCCGAAGCCCTCGTCGAAAGACAGCTGCTCGACCACGGGCACCACGCCGCGGATGGTGTCGAAGACCCGCCGGCTGGCCACCCCGTACACCACACCGCGCGGCGGCAACACCACCGCGGTCACGCCGATCAGCCGGCGGGCCTGGTGCATCGGCATGGCCGACCGCGCGCCGAACACCCGCGCTTCGTAGCTCGCGCCGGCCACCACGCCACGGCCGCCCAAGCCGCCGACCAGCACCGGCCGGCCGCGCAGGGTGGGCCGGGTGAGTTGTTCGACGGAGGCGAAGAACGCATCCATGTCCAGGTGCAGCACCCAACGGGACTCCACAGCCGTTAATGCTATTTCCGGTTGAAGGGCTAACGTCGAAGCCTATGGCCATGAATCTCTGCCACCGGCTGTGTTGCAGCTCGAATCGCTGGGCCATCAACGTTGAAGTCGGCACCGGCAGGCAGCGCTGGCGCGCGATCAAGGCGGCGTGATGGACGCCGAGAATCCCAACGCGCTGACACCACTTGAGGCTGCCGACCACCTGGGACGATGGGCGCGGCTGCGCCACCAATGGGGCAAGCGACTGCAACCCGGTCAGCAGGCCACGGTACTGGCCTGGCTGTCCTTCACCCTCACCTTCATCGGACTGCGCACGCTCACCCACTGGATCCGCGCCGGCCACGGTCCGACGGGTGGCGGAATAAAGCTGGGCGGCAGGCATTTTCACCACTACAACATCGGTATCGCGCTGCTGGCGACGGTAGCGGCCATCGGCCTGCGCGGAACCGAGAAGCAACGGCGCCACCCCGCGGCCGCGGTCGCATTCGGTTCGGCGAACGCGTTGATCGTCGACGAGCTGGCCCTGCTGCTGGACCTCAAGGATGTCTACTGGGCGGCCGACGGCCGCGAGAGCGTCGACGTCGCGGTCGGCCTCATCGCTACCGGCGCCACGGTTGTCGCCGGCATGCCGTTCTGGCCACATGCCCGCCGCGCGCTGCGTTCCGGCAGCTGACCACCCGCGGCGCTCACGCTTTAGTTCAGCGTCCCGCGCCGGGGGGGCGGAACCACGGACGTAGGAGTGCTTCTGGGAGGCGGGAATTTGGGAATCGTCAGCTGGGGTGGTGGAGGCAGATTCGGGGCAATCCACACCGGCGGCCGGACAGGCACCGGCACGACCGCCGGCGGTGGTTGGGCGGGCGGCGCGGCCGTGGGTATCGGGGCGTTGGGCGCCGGGTTGTAAATCGGCGCAGGCGCTTGACCGGGAGGCACCGGTGGCACGGCCGGCATAGTCGCGCCCGGGTTGCTCGGAGGCGGCGGGAAGGCCGGGAGCTGGCTGCCCGCTGGCGGTGGCGGAACGCTTGCTTCGGTGGGCGTGGGCGCAATCTTGATGACGTCCGGGGCGACGGCGGTCTTCTGGTGATGCAGCCAGATGAACGTCAATCCCATCGCCACAATCAGGATGACCGCCAGCGCCCAGATGGCCTG
Source organism: Mycobacterium sp. (assembly GCF_052144515.1). Classification (GTDB taxonomy): domain Bacteria; phylum Actinomycetota; class Actinomycetes; order Mycobacteriales; family Mycobacteriaceae; genus Mycobacterium. Next base: position 47,734 of record NZ_JBKQQD010000185.1, read on the forward strand.
GATCAGGCGCGAGCGACGGCCTTGCGTTTCGCCCGCATCGAACTGGCTATCCGCGCCGGCGTCGCCCCTTGTGGCGCCCTCCTGCCGATACCCGGTATGAACGGCGGTGAGCGCGGAGCTCGCGTCGCCGTTGGCGGTCAAATCAAAGTCAGCCGACGTCAACTGGACCTTGGTCAGCGTCTGTCCGCGTAGCCACCACGGGGCCGCCACCAGAATCGGTACAACACCCAGCAGCGCTTTCGGGCTGACCAGATTCCGACGGTTCCGCTCACAGGTCTCGCAGTCGTCGATATGGCGGGCGATCCGTTTGCGCATCAAGACACTGAAGTGACCGTCCCAGTTGGCCAGGATCGCGCCGAGCTCGGAGCACTCCTGGGGATTGCGCTGCACTCCACGGGCCACCAGCAGGGCACCCAGCGACCGTTCAACGGTTTCGCGCAGTCGCTGCACCAACTTGGTGGCGTTGCTGGGGCTGACGCCCAGCGCCTCGGCCAGCTCAGGTCCGTCCAGGCCATGGCGGTAACTCAGTTCGAGCACCGAACGGTCGCGGTCGGACAGTCCGCCGGCGGCCTCGGCGATCAGGTTGGCCAGTTCGGTGCGGGCGGCCAGCGTATCCGGGCCCGCCTCCAAAGACTCTGCCTCGGGCAGCTCATCGGAGGCGCTTTCGCGGCGGCGCAGCCGGATACAACGGAGAGCCTCGTTCCGCGCGATGGCATAGAGCCACGGGCGCAGCTTGTCGGGGTCACGCAGCTTCGTCAGTTGCACCGCCGCTGTGCAGAACACTTCTTGTACACAGTCGGCGGCCGCCTCACGGTCGCACACCATCCCGATGCAGAAGTCGTGCAGGCGGTCTGCGTAACGGTCGTAGATTCCGGCGAAGGCGGCCCGGTCACCGGCCACGGCCGCACCGGCCAGCTGCGCGTCGCTGGCGATGTCCCAGTCAGGTAGTGCGGTCATCGAAGTTGCTCCCGATCAAGCGTCGATTGCCCGTCCCGAAGGCGTCGGCGCTGGGTTAATTGTGCGCGCACCAAGTTGACTCGGCACTGCTTAATTGCAGATTTGCTGCGGGAACACGGATGAGACCGGACGCAAAGTCCGGCCTCGTCCGTGCGCGGCCGTGTCACAGGTGCGGTGGAGTGGGGAGGTGGCAGGCCTTGCAGGGTTGAAGCGGTTTGAAGCCACCGCCGGGCTGACCGCCGCCGAGCTTGCCGCCGCCCGGGTGCACGGGTATTGGTACGGGCACCGGCAGAGGCACCACCGGGGGAATGTTGACGGTCACGGGTGGCGCGCTCGGCGCGTCTGGCGGCGGGGTGCCGGGATCGGCCGGTGGCGCTGCGGCGGGCGGCGCTGGCGCCGGCGCCGGATCGGTCGATGCCGGTGTGTCGCCACCACCTGTAGGTCCGGGTGCCTGGGTCGGAGCCTGCCCATTGTCAGGCGGGGTAACCGCCGACGTAGGGGCCGGCGCGACCGACGGCGGCGTGGCCGAGTCGGGTGCCTGAGGGGTGCTCGTACCGACATGCGCACCCGGAGCCACGACGACGGGCTTCGGCTGGCTCGAGTCGTTGCCGTTGACGAGGACGAAACCAAGCGCGGCGAAAGCTCCGATCGCCCCGACCACGGCCGCGGCCACGATGGCATTGCCGGCCTTCCTTGTCGTCGATCGCGGCTCGCCGGCGGCCGGCGCGGGCCGTTCGTACGCGAGATCGGCGGATTCGGAGAGATATCCGTGCTCGACCGAGGGGTCTCCCAACGGACTCGACGCCCACGCCTCGCCGACCGTGAGATCGTCGGAAGGGACAGCGTATGAGGTCGGTTCGAGGTCATGGATGGTGCTCACGATGTGTTCCTAACTGTCGTCGCGGCCCCCGATGGGCCGCTGTCACAGGTAGGAGCAGCCGCCCCCGGTTACCCGGACACTTTTTTGGAGATTTTTTTCGCAAGCTTTTTCAGCGCCGGCTGTGGTCAGGCTGACCAGCAGCATCAGGCCTTGGTGATGGCTACCCGCACGCCATCGCCGATCTCCACCGGATCGGCCGGCTCGCCGAACTCGAAGCTGGTCGCCAAGATCTCCCCGGCGATGAGCTCGCGGTGGGTGCGCGCCCAGTCGGCCCGTTCGGCGGGCACCGATATCACCACGTGGATCCGGTCGGACACATCCAGTCCGGTCGACTTGCGCAGCTCCTGCAGTTCGCGGATCCGGTCCTTGGCCCAGCCCTCCGCCTCCAGCTCGGGGGTCACGGTGCCGTCCAACACGACAAGACCCGCCCCGTCGGGCAGCGCTGCGGTGTATTCCGGGTCCGCGGCCACCAGCCGTGAGCTGTACTCGTCGGGTTGCAGCACCGCGGGGCCGGCGGTCAGGGTGCCGTCGGAGTTGACGACTCCGTCGCCGGCCTTGACCGCCTTGATGGCCGCCTGCACATCCTTGCCCAGCCGCGGCCCGGCCACCCGGGCGTTGACCGTGAGCTCGAACCGGCCGTAGGTGTCGATCGCGTCGGTCAGGTCGACGCACTTGACGTTGAGCTCATCGGCGATCAGATCCGTGAACGGCTTGAGCCGCTGCGGGTCATCCACTGCCACAGTCAGTTTCGGTAACGGCAGACGCACCCGCAGTTTTTTGGCCTTACGCAGCGACGACGCGGCCGAACACACTTCGCGGACCTGATCCATGGCGGCGACCAGGTCAGGGTCCGCAGGCAGCTCATCGGCTTGCGGCCAGTCCGTCAGGTGTACCGACCGCTCCCCGGTGAGACCACGCCAAATCACCTCGGTGGTCAGCGGAAGCAGGGGCGCGGCCAGCCTCGCGGTCACCTCCAGCGCGGTGTGCAGCGTGTCGATGGCGTCGACATCTTCTTTCCAGAAGCGCGAACGCGACCGTCGCACATACCAATTCGTCAACGCCTCGGTGAACTGCCGCAGCTGCTCGCAAGCCCCGGAGATGTCGCAGAGCTCCAACGCCTGGGTGAGGTCGTCGCACAGCACCGCCAGCTTGGCCAGGATGTAGCGATCCAGCACGTGCGTCGAATCGGTGCGCCAGGTACCGACTTTCGGCGCATACAGGGCCAGGAAGCTGTAGGCATTCCAGAACGGCTGCAGCACTTGCCGTACGCCTTCGCGGATGCCTGCTTCGGTGACGATCAGGTTGCCGCCGCGCAAGATCGGTGAGGCCATCAAAAACCACCGCATCGCATCGGAGCCGTCGCGGTCGAACACCTCGGTCACGTCCGGGTAGTTTCGCAGTGACTTGCTCATCTTCTGGCCGTCGGAACCCAGCACGATCCCGTGCGCCACACAGGTTTTGAACGCCGGCCGGTCGAACAGCGCGGTGGCCAGCACGTGCAGTGTGTAGAACCAGCCGCGGGTCTGGCCGATGTACTCGACGATGAAATCCCCGGGATAATGGCTGTCGAACCAATCCCCGTTCTCGAATGGGTAATGCACCTGGGCATACGGCATGGAACCCGAGTCGAACCACACGTCGAGCACGTCGGGGATCCGCCGCATCGTGCTGCGGCCGGTCGGATCGTCGGGGTTGGGCCGGGTCAGCTCGTCGATGTGGGGCCGGTGCAGGTTGGTGGGCCGCGCCCCGAAGTCGCGCTCCAGCTCGTCGAGGCTTCCGTACACGTCGATGCGCGGGTAGGCCGGGTCATCCGACTTCCACACCGGAATCGGGGTACCCCAGTAGCGGTTTCGTGAGATCGACCAGTCGCGGGCGCCCTGCAGCCACTTACCGAACTGGCCGTCCTTGACGTGTTCGGGATACCAGGTGATCTGCTGGTTCAGTTCCACCATGCGGTCCCGGAATGCGGTGACGGCGACGAACCACGACGACACCGCCCGGTAGATCAGCGGGTTGCGGCAGCGCCAGCAGTGCGGGTACGGGTGCTCGTAGGTCTCGTGGCGGAGCAACACCGCGCCGTTGGCCGCCGCCGGGCCGCTCTGGTTCTTGAGGTCGCGGATGATCTGCGCGTTGGCGTCAAAGACGTGCTGCCCCTGGTAATCCGGAACGGTGGCATCGAAACGGCCCTTGGAATCGACCGGGGTGACCGGTGCGATGCCGGCCGCCTCCGAGACCGCCATGTCGTCCTCGCCGTAGGCCGGCGCCATGTGCACGATGCCGGTGCCGTCCTCGGTGGTCACGAAGTCGCCCGGCAGCACTCGAAATGCCTTGGGGGTGTCCATGAAATACGGAAACGGCGGCAGGTACCGGATGCCCAGCAGTTCGGCGCCGCGATAGGTGCCCAGCACCTCGGGCTCTTCGTCCAGCTCGCGGGCGTAGGCCCCTAACCGCGGCTGGGCCAGCACGTAGCGCCGGTCCCCCACCCGCACCTGCACATACGTCACGTCCGGATTGACCGCCACCGCCAGGTTCGACGGCAGGGTCCAGGGTGTCGTCGTCCACACCAGCAGGTAGGCCCCGTCCAGGTCCCCGCCCGTGACCTTGAAGCCCACGGTCAGCGCCGGGTCTTGGCGGCTTTGATAAACGTCGTCGTCCATCCGCAGTTCGTGATTGGACAGCGGGGTTTCGTCGCGCCAGCAATAGGGCAACACCCGGTAGCCCTCGTAGGCAAGGCCCTTGTCCCACAGCTGCTTGAACGCCCAGATCACCGACTCCATGTAGGTGGGGTCGAGCGTCTTGTAGTCGTGGTCGAAGTCGACCCAGCGAGCCTGCCGGGTCACATACGCCTGCCATTCGTCGGTGTAGCGCAACACGGACGCGCGGCAGGCGTCGTTGAACGCGGCGATCCCCATGGCGTCGATCTGGGATTTGTCGGTGATGCCCAGCTGGCGCTCGACTTCGAGTTCGGCCGGCAGCCCGTGGGTGTCCCAGCCGAAGCGGCGCTCCACCTTATAGCCCCGCATCGTGCGGTACCGCGGGACGATGTCCTTGACATAGCCGGTGAGCAGATGACCATAGTGCGGTAGGCCGTTGGCGAACGGCGGTCCGTCGTAAAACACGTATTCCGGGGCCCCGTCGCGGCGGGCGATGCTGGCGCGGAAGGTGTCGTCGTGGAACCAGTAATCGAGGACTTGGGCTTCCAACGCGGGGAAATCCGGTGAGCCGCCGCGTGGGTCGGCGCCCAAATCGGTGCGCGGATAGGCGCTGTCGGTCATCGGTCTCCTGTGCCAGCTACGTATCGGCACGGGGACGACGACGCGCACAGTGCGCGAGCGCCGCGGTACCACCCCGCTTGCCGCGCTCACGCGCGGCCGCTCATTGCAGGCTGTGACGGGCCTACCCGTTCGGTTCTACTGGGCCGGAGCGGCTGTTCTTCCGAAGACTCCCCGGTGATAGCCGGATCGATGCCGTGGATTGATTCTACTGAGCACCGCAAATCCAGGGCGCTCCCAGCGGTTGCCTGGCCGCAGAACTACGTCTGCGGCCAGG
>NZ_JBKQQD010000186.1:0-33049 GCF_052144515.1 Mycobacterium sp.
GCTGTTGAACCAGGCCGAAAAAATCCACCAGGCCAGTGTGCGCTCTGTCGCCGACCGTTCTGACCGCGACGACGTCACGAGACGGTACGACGCGATCCTGGCCCTGGTCTGTCCCGAATCAACCTAGGGGCACCATTGTCTTCCCTGCCCCGTTGATGAGCGCGATCGGAGAACTCGCCGGCTTCCTGACACGCGGGTCGAGCGCCTCAAAGACCAAGTCTGCGCAGCGCGCCGAGCCGAAGTGGTAGCGCAGGCCCCGGCCGAGTCGTCTTATCGGGGTGATGCGGAAGAGGAACTGCATCCACTGCCAATACAACGGTGAGTAGTATCGCTTTCGAGTTCGTGTGGGTCGCCGATGCTCCAGTCCAGTTAGGCGCCAGAGGCTTTCATCGGCGGGTAGCGCCGCAGGAGCCACAATCCTGCCCGGCTGTAGCCGCGAAAGAGCATTTCACCGTTGGGGAAGTGCTCGACGATGCGTTGCAGCATTGCCACGCCGTCGGCGCGGCGCAAATACGGCGTCGACCCCTCGGCGACAACTAAGGTCGGCTTGTCGCCGGGGATCGTGTCGAGCAGTCCAGGATCGGTGACCGACGCGGCGATAGTGTGTGCAGACCTGCGAGTTGCGGAAATAGCCGTTGCCGCAATCCGATGACATCGGGCAGGTCGATGTCATGCCAGTCGGGACGAAGCAGCTGGGCTGTCATCGAAGGCGGCCTGAAAAAGATAGGCGGCTGCCAGACTGCGCCATGGGCGCCAACGCTCCGCGAGGGCGAGAACCTCTGTCTCAGTGGGCAAGTGGTCCATCGCGTAGAGCCGCTGAATCGCCTTGCGAAGAGCGAGGTCGCCCGGCAACATAACGTCCTGCCGGTTAAAGGCGATGATCAACAGGCCGTGCACGGTCCACGGGCCGATTCCTGAGACCGTCGTGAGGCGATCTTCCACTTCGCGGTCAGACAACCGCCGAAGTTCCTCGTCGCGCCATTCGCCATCGGTGAAGCGCTTAGCGACTTCTCGCAAGGTCGCGACCTTGCGCCGCGACAATCCCACATTGACCAGTTCCTCGGGCGCAACGGCCAAAAGGGCATCCGGGGTGGGCAGGGCACCGCCGAAGAGCTCCACCAGCCGCTCGAGAATGCGTCTGGTCGCACGAACTGAAAGCTGCTGACCGATCACCTGAAACACCAGCGCGCCAAAGGCATCCATCGGTGGCAGGTCCGACAGCCAGGCCCGCGGGTTGAAGCTGGGATCCGCATCGATCAGGCGCGCCAGAATCGGATCGGCCCTCCGCAGATCGGCCAGTGCGCGATCACGCTCCGTATCGGGCATGTGTCCCTCCGGCAATCGGTCATCGAGGGCCTGCCAAGTCAACGCAGGTGTCCGTTCATTTTCATCGGTGTCGTCGCCGGAGAACAGGGCCGAATGTCTGAGCGTGTGACCGCGCACCCAAACTAGGCCAGGAGTTGCGGTTATTGCGATTTGTTTACACCGCGACCTAGCGCTTTCGTCAATGAGGCGGGTTCGATCTCTGCATGGGCACAGACGAGAACTGATGCGCTAGCGGCGAGCTCAACGGAAAGACGATCACGATGCAATGGGGAATGACGGCGTAGCTGCAGTTGCTGGCGGTGGTCGCGATTCTCGGTGTGCTACACGTCCCGCTCGGCAACTACATGGCCCGCGTGTACACCAGCGAAAAACATTGGCGCGTCGAACGATTCATCTACCGGATGGCTGGGGTGGATCCCCATCGTGAGCAGCGTTGGAGCTGGTACCTGGTGTCGGTGCTGGCGTTTTCGGTGGTCAGTGTGCTCGGCCTGTTGGCGCTCCTGATCTTGCAGACCCACCTTCGGCAGCCGTGGGGTCATAAGGGAACGACGCCGTTGCTGGCGCTCAACACGGCGGTAAGCTTCGCCACCAAGACCAGCTGGCAGAACTACGCCGTGGAGTCCACGCTAGGTCATGTCGGCCTGGCGGCCGGGCTGGGTGTGCAGGCCTTCGCCAGCGCAGCCGTGGGAATGGCAGTTGCCGTCGCGCTCATCCTCGCCATCGCCCGCCGAGGACCGACCGATTGGGCAACTTTTGGGTCGATTTGGTGCGCGGAATCATCCGCATCCTGCTGCCGCTCGCCATCGTCGTCGCGATAGTTCTCAGCGTGCTTGGCGTCGTCGAGAGTTTCGGTGCGGCACGCTCCATCACCACCCTTGCCGGGGGATCGCAGACCCTGCCCGTCGGACCTGTCGCATCCTGGGAGTCCATCAACTCATGTCGGGGGATGGTGGGGGAGCGTTCAACGCCAGCAGCGCCCACCCGTACGAGAACCCGAGCGGTCTGTCCAACGTCATCGAGATCGTTGCCATGGCGCTGATTCCGATGGCGCTGGTGCGCAGCTACGGGATCATGGTGGGCGATCGCCGCCAAGGCTGGGCGCTGCTTGTCGTGGTCATTGCACTGTTCGGCCTGGGAACCGCTGCCGTTGGGCTGTCGGAGTCGATACCGCATGACACGGTCGCCACCGCGGTGGGCGCGTCCACAGAAGGAACCGAGGTGCGGTTCGGCGTGCCCGGGAGCGCCGTGTTCGGTCAAGTTGCCACCGCGACGGCAGACGGTGCGGCCGACTCGTCATACGACAGTTTCGCCAGCCTGGGCGGTCGCGTGTTGATGGCGAACATGATGCTGGGCGAGGTCAGTCCGGGCGGCGCGGGCAGCGGACTGTACGGGCTGGTCATCATCGCGTTGCTCGCCGTGTTTCTCGGCGGCCTCATGATCGGGCGAACACCGGGATACCTCGGCAAGCGGCTCGGCCCCGCGAGATGAAGCTGGTGAGCTTGATAGTGCTCACCGCCCCGTGCGCGGTGCTCACCGGAGTCGCAATCGCTGTCGCTGTTCCGGCAGGGCCTAAATCGATGGGTAACGCAGGCCCGCATGGGCTATCGGAGCTGCTCTACGCTTTCACCAGTTGCGTGGCCGGAAATGGCAGCGCCTTAGATTAGCGGGTTTCAGTGGGAACACGCCCGGATTCAACCTTGCGCTGGCCGCCGCGATGCTCGTCGGTCGTTACGTGCCCATCATCTTGGTGCTCGCGCTGGCCGCCAGTTTTGCGGGCCAACGCGCCAGCGTGATCGATGATCCGGGAACACTGCCGACCCATACCGTGTCATTTGTCGGGTTGATGATCGGCGTGGCCTTGATCGTGGTCGGCCTCGAATACCTGCGAGCATTAGCGCTGGCGCCCATCGCCGAAAGCGTGTCTTAGATCCCTGGGTGGATCAGGAAAATGTGGTCTGCGCGCAGGTGGCGGGTGAGGTGGTGTTGACCCCGGTGTAAACCACCTGGATGTGGGTGCAGACGATGACGTTGACGTCGGTTTTGGGCTGGCCCGTTGACCAATCGGTCGAGTCGATGCGGCCGGTCGTCTGGTACTTGTCCGGCGGGCCCTCACCGAAGTAAACGGTGGTGACTTCGTCGGACCCCATTGACTTCATGACCCTCTCGAACTGGCCGGTGCCGTGAACGTCCATGTAGGCCAAGCGGTTTGACGACCGGATCTCGGTGGTTTGGCGGGCCCACAGGCCGGGGGGGAAGCCGGTCACACCGTCAGGCGTGCGGGTGTCGGCGCCGACGGTGAAGTCGCAGTGGCCGTCGCCTTTGAAGCAGTTGAGGAAGGTGTGCGTCTCCAGCTGGTTGGGTCCGTCCAGCGGGAACAGGGTAGTGGCGGTGTTGCTGGCCGCCAGGGCAATCGGGGTGGGCAGGAACGCCAGCGATCCGGCGACGGCAAATCCCGTTATCAGCCGCTTCATCGCGTTCCCCTTCCCGGTAACTCCGCGACCAGTCGTCGTTGGTCACCTCTACCGAATCAGATTCCGGGTGAGATCGACAGGCTGGGATTAGTCCGGGGCACCTAGGAGCCGCCGGTGCCGCCGGTGCCGCCGCCTCCGCCGGCACCGCCCGCAACGCCGGTGGGGGGATTGCCGGGGTTGCCGGGGACGCCGGCCTTGCCGCCGCCGCCGGAGCCCGTGCCGCCGGTGCCGCCGGCCCCCCGCCGCCCCCGGCGGCGCCGGAGCCGTTGTCGCCGCTGGTGCCGGTACCACCGTCCCCGCCGATCCCGCCGGCCCCGCCGTTGTCGCCGTCGGCGGAGACACTGCCGTTGTTGCCGTTGCTGCCGGTGCCGCCGTCGCCGCCGTTGCCCGCAGTGCGCCGGTGCCGGCGTTGCCGCCGCGGCCGCCACTGCCACCAGCGCCGCCGGCCGGAGCGGTGCTGTCGCCGGTCCGGGTGTCGGTGCCGCCGTTGCCACCGTTACCGCCGTCGCCCCCGTTGCCGAACGCACCCACGCTGCCCCCGTTGCCGCCGGTGCCCGCCGCGCCACCGGCCCCGGCGTTGCCGCCGCCCCCCCGCTGCCGTTGATGCCGCCGGCGGCGGAGTTGCCGCCCTTGCCGCCGGCACCGCCGATGCCGCCGTTGCCGCCGTTGTCGCCCGCGGTTCCGGGTGCGCTCCTGGCGTCGTTGCCGATGCCGCCGTTGCCGCCGTTGCCGCCGATGCCGCCGGCGCCGCCGGTGCCCAGGGTGCCGCCGGTGCCTGCGTTGCCGCCGTTGCCGCTGCGGCCGCCGTTACCGCCGGCCGGGGCGGTGCTGCCGCCGGTTCCGGTGTCGGCACCGCCGTCGCCGCCGTTTCCGCCGTTGCCGCCGACCCCGCCGCTGCCCGCGGTTCCGCCGGTCCCGGAGTTGCCACCCACACCGCCGGCACCGCCGTTGCCACCGGCGAAGCCCGCCCCGCCATTGGCACCAGCACCGCCGGCACCGCCGGCCCCGCCGGCCCCGCCGTTGCCGCCGGTGCCGAAGGCGCCCACGCCGGCCCCGCTGCCGCCCGCGGCCCCACCGGCCCCGGCGTTATCGCCGGCCTGCCCGATCGCGCCCGGGCCGCCGGCCCCCGCCGTCACCGCCGGCACCCCGGCCCCGGCGGTCTGCCCAGCCGCCGCACCGCCGCCGGCACCACCGGCCCCGCCGTTTCCGCCGGCCTGTCCGGCCGCACCGGCCGCCCCGTTCCCGCCGGCCCCACCGGCGCCACCGGCCCCGGTCAGCGATCCACCACTGCCCCCGGCCCCGCCGGACCCGCCGGACCCGCTCGGGGTCACCGCGTTGCCGCCGGCCCCGCCATTACCGCCGCGGCCCGACCCGCCGGCCGACCCGCCGTTGCCCCCGGGCTGGCCGGGCGCGCCCGACCCACCGTTTCCGCCGTTGCCGCGGATGATCCCGCCGTCGCCGCCGTTTTGCCACGTACCCGGCGCGCCATCGGCGCCATCGCCGATGATCGGGCGGGCCAACAACAGCTCGGTGGGCGTATTGACCGCCCCCATCACGTCGTTCTCCAGCGTCTGCAGCGGCGAGGCGTTGGCGGCCTCCATGTGTGCATACGCGGCCTCACCGGCGTTGACGCCTGCACAAACCGGTCATGAAACGGCCCGGACTGCGTGCTGAGCGCCTGAAAATCCTGCCCGTAGCTGCCGAACAATCGGGTAATCGCCGCCGACACCTCATCCAGGGCCGGCGGTGCAATCCCCGTCGTCGAGGGCGCCGCCACCGCGGTGGCCGACCTGATCGCCTCGCCGATCCCCGACAAGTCGGCCGACGCGGCGGAAAGAGCTTCAGGAACTGCGATCACAAAAGACGACATCGCGGGAACCCCCATACCGAATCTTCAATTGGCGCTCAAAAGGTCTTCAGATGGCGCGAGAAAGGCTGACCGACGCCGGGCCGGATCCGCGGGCAAATTGCCAGCTTGCGCATTGCTGTATCGGGATGACGCCACAGCAGCCACCGCAGCCACTGAAGTCCGCGGCAGACCACCAGCGGATCGATCGCGTTCGACGCAGCGGAAATCGTCGCCGCCGCAACCAGATTGGACGTCAGGCAGGTCTGCGCGACTACTCGTCGTAGGTCACTTCCACCGAATCGGATTCCGGATGAGATTGACAGGCCAGGATCAACCCGTCGTCGAGGTCCTGCTGCTCCAGTACGTCGTTGACTTCCATGCTCACCTTGCCGCTGCGCAACGTGCAGGCACAGGCACCGCAATGGCCTTCCCGGCAGGAAAACGGCGCATCGAGGCCCTTGGCCAGCAGCACGTCGAGCAGCTTGGCGCTGCGCGGCCACGACACGGTGTGGGTTTCACCGTCGAGCTGCACCACCGCGGTGGCCGGCGGCTCATCGCCCGTGTCCTCGATCTTCACCGCCGCGAATGGATCCGAATCCAGCGACTTGAACACCTCGATATGTACTTGGGCCGCAGGCACTTTCAGCGTTTCCAGGGCGACACGCGCCGCCTCCATGAATGGGCCGGGTCCGCAGATGAACGCCGGCCGCTCGGTAAACGGGGCGGCCAGCTTCGCCAACGCCGTCGCGCTAGGCAGTCCCTGTAGCGACTCCAGCCAGTGCACCACCGTCAGCCGGTCGGGATACTTGGCGGCCAGCTCGCGCAGCGCGTCGCGAAAGATCACCGAGCGGTCGTCGCGATTGGCGTAGAACAGCGTCACCTGCCCGCTGCCCTCGGACAGCGCCGACTTGCAGATCGACATGATCGGCGTGACCCCGCTGCCCGCGGCCAGCAACAGGAAGTCGTCATCGAGCGTCTTGGGTACGAAGTTGCCCGACGGGGCCAGCACGTGGATGCGCATGCCGGGATGGGCGTGGTCGCACAGCCAGTTGGACGCGTAGCCGTCCGCGGTGCGCTTGACCGTGACGGTGAGCGCCTCGTCGGTGAACGGCGAGCTGCACAACGAGTAGCAGCGCGCCACCGAACCGGTGCGGTCACTGGGTACGCGCAGCGTCAGAAACTGGCCCGGTGCGTAGCGCAGCCGCTCCGGCGGAATGCTGGGGTCCCCCGACGCGTCCGGCACCGCGAACACCAACGAGCGCGCGTCGTCGGTCTCGGCGACGACCTCGGCGATCTGCAGCTCCAGGACGTGGTCGCCGAGCGGCTCGTCGGATGCTTGGTCCAGATCAGCCTCGGTCAACACCCGTCCTTTCTGTTCCAATGCGCTCTTCCGCCGTAACTAGAACATGTTATAGAAAACCTGATTCCTACCGCTACCAGCCGCAGGAATACGCTGCTCGACACAAATCGGAACGTGTTCTAGTCTTCTGTGTTAAGTCCGCACTCGCAGGAGGCAAACGTAAGTGACGTCCATTCAACAGCGTGATGTGCAGTCGGTGTTAGCTGCCATCGACGATCTGCTGCCGCGGATTCGGGAGCGCGCTCAGGCGACGGAGGATCTGCGCCGCCTGCCCGACGAGACGGTCCAGGAACTTGACGAGGCCGGCTTCTTCACCCTGCTGCAGCCCGAGCAGTGGGGCGGCCTGCAGTGCGACCCCACGCTGTTCTACGAGGCGACGCGTCGACTGGCCAGCGCGTGCGGTTCCACCGGCTGGGTCAGCTCGATCATCGGCGTGCACAACTGGCATCTGGCGCTGTTCGACCAGCGGGCGCAGGAGGAGGTCTGGGGCGACGACTCCAAGACCCGGATCTCGTCGTCGTACGCGCCGATGGGCGCGGGCGTTGTGTGCGACGGCGGCTACCTGGTGAACGGCTCGTGGAACTGGTCCTCGGGCTGTGACCACGCCACGTGGGCCTTCCTCGGTGGCCCCGTCATCAAGGACGGTCGGCCGGTCGACTTCGGCAGCTTCCTGATCCCGCGCAGCGAGTACCGCATCGACGACGTGTGGCATGTGGTCGGCCTGCGCGGCACCGGCAGCAACACCGTCGTCGTCAAGGACGTCTTCGTGCCCCGGCACCGGTTCCTGTCGTACAAGGCGATGAACGACGGCACCGCGGGCGGATATGAGACGAACACCGCCCCGGTCTACAAGATGCCTTGGGGGACAATGCATCCCACCACCATCTCGGCGCCGATCGTCGGCATGGCCTACGGCGCGTACGACGCGCACGTGGAGCATCAGGGCAAGCGGGTGCGTGCGGCGTTCGCCGGCGAGAAGGCCAAGGACGACCCGTTCGCCAAGGTCCGCATCGCCGAGGCCGCCAGCGACATCGACGCCGCGTGGCGCCAGCTGATCGGCAACGTCGGCGACGAGTACGCACTGCTGTCCGCCGGCAAGGAGATCCCGTTCGAGCTGCGCGCCCGCGCGCGGCGTGACCAGGTGCGCGCCACCGGACGCTCGATCGCCGCGATCGACCGGTTGTTCGAAGCGTCCGGCGCCACCGCACTGGCCAATGACCAACCGGTGCAACGCTTCTGGCGTGACGCGCACGCCGGGCGGGTGCACGCCGCCAACGACCCGGAGCGGGCGTACGTGATCTTCGGGAACCACGAGTTCGGGTTGCCGCCCGGCGACACCATGGTCTGATACCCGCCAGCGACGATGCAGAGCGAAGCGATGAGGAGGAGCGGCGGATAGTGACAGCGGCCACCGAAGAGCTGACTTTCGAATGCACCTCGCGGTTCGCCGAAGTGGAGGTCGACGGACCGCTGAAGTTGCACTACCACGAAGCCGGCGTCGGCAACGACCAGACGGTGGTGCTGCTGCACGGCGGTGGTCCGGGCGCGTCGAGCTGGACGAACTTCGCGCGCAACATCGCGGTGCTGGCGCAGCACTTCCATGTGCTGGCCGTCGACCAGCCCGGCTACGGCCACTCCGACAAACGCGCCGAGCACGGCCAGTTCAACCGCTACGCCGCCAGAGCGCTCAAGGGCCTCTTCGACCAGCTGGGCCTGGGACGCGCACCGCTGGTTGGCAATTCGCTGGGCGGAGGCACCGCGGTCCGGTTCGCACTGGACTACCCCGACAACGCCGGGCGCCTGGTTCTGATGGGCCCGGGCGGGTTGAGCATCAACCTGTTTGCGCCCGACCCGACCGAGGGGGTCAAACGGCTGGGGAAGTTCTCCGTCGAGCCCACCCGGGAGAATCTCGAAGCGTTCCTGCGGGTCATGGTCTACGACCAGAAGCTGATCACCGAAGAGCTGATCGACCAGCGTTTCGTGTTGGCCAGCACACCGGAATCGCTCGCGGCGACCCGGGCGATGGGAATGTCGTTCTCCGGGGCCGATTTCGAGCTCGGCATGATGTGGCGCGAGGTCTACAAACTGCGCCAGCCGGTGCTGCTGATGTGGGGTCGCGAGGACCGGGTCAACCCATTGGACGGCGCGCTGGTCGCGCTCAAGACCATTCCGCGTGCGCAGCTGCACGTCTTCGGGCAATGTGGGCACTGGGCGCAGGTGGAGAAGTTCGACGAGTTCAACAAGCTGACGATCGATTTTCTGGGAGGCACGCGATGAGCAGCGTGACGGGCATCCGGTCGCTGGGCTATCTGCGCATCGAGGCCACCGACATGGCGGCCTGGCGTGAGTACGGCCTGAAGGTCCTCGGCATGGTCGAAGGGAAGGGCAGCACCGAAGGGGCGTTATATCTGCGGATGGACGATTTCCCGGCCCGGCTGGTGATCGTGCCCGGCGAACAGGACCGGCTCGCCGAAGCCGGCTGGGAATGTGCGAATGCCGAAGGGCTGCAGGAGATTCGGAATCGGCTCGACGTGGAGGGCACGCCGTACAAGGAAGCCACCGCCGCCGAACTGGCGGATCGCCGGGTGGACGAGATGATCCGGTTCTCCGACCCGTCGGGCAACTGCCTGGAGGTCTTCCACGGTGCCGCGCTGGAACACCGCAGGGTGGTCAGCCCGTACGGGCACAGGTTCGTCACCGAAGACCAGGGGCTCGGGCACGTGGTGCTGACCACCCGCGATGACCAAGAGTCGTTGCACTTCTACCGCGATGTGCTGGGCTTCAGGTTGCGCGACTCGATGCGCCTACCGCCGCAGCTGGTGGGGCGCCCCGCCGACGGGGCGCCGGCCTGGCTGCGCTTCTTCGGCTGCAACCCGCGCCACCACAGCCTGGCGTTCATGCCCGGGCAGACGCCCAGCGGCATCGTGCACCTGATGGTCGAAGTCGAGCAGGCCGACGACGTGGGCTTGTGCCTGGACCGGGCGTTGCGCCGCAAGGTGCCGATGTCGGCCACGCTGGGCCGCCACGTCAACGACCTGATGCTGTCCTTCTACATGAAGACACCAAGCGGATTTGACGTCGAATTCGGTTGTGAGGGAAGAAAAGTCGCCGACGACGACTGGATCGCCCGGGAAAGCACGGCCGTCAGCCTGTGGGGTCACGACTTCACGGTCGGTTTCCGGAGTTAA
This sequence comes from Mycobacterium sp., assembly GCF_052144515.1. Taxonomy (GTDB): domain Bacteria; phylum Actinomycetota; class Actinomycetes; order Mycobacteriales; family Mycobacteriaceae; genus Mycobacterium. The sequence continues at coordinate 10,195 of NZ_JBKQQD010000186.1, forward strand.
CCATGACGGCGCCGATCGACCCGCGCACGTTCCGCAGCGTGCTGGGTCAGTTCTGCACCGGGATCACCATCATCACCACCGTGCACGACGACGTCCCTATCGGCTTCGCATGCCAGTCCTTCGCGGCGCTGTCCCTGGACCCGCCGCTGGTGCTGTTCTGCCCCACCAAGGTGTCGCGGTCCTGGAAGGCCATCGAGGCCAGCGGCCAGTTCTGCGTCAATGTGCTCACCGAAAAGCAAAAGCACGTCTCGGCGCGATTCGGATCTAAAGAACCCGATAAGTTCGCCGGAATCGACTGGCACCCTTCACAACTCGGTTCGCCGATCATCGACGGCTCGCTGGCCTACATCGACTGCACGGTGGCGTCGGTGCACGACGGCGGCGACCACTTGGTGGTGTTCGGCTCGGTCGAAGCGCTGTCGGAGGCCCCCAAGATCAAGCCGCGGCCGCTGCTGTTCTATCGCGGCGACTACACCGGTATCGAGCCGGACAAGACCACGCCCGCGCAATGGCGCGACGACCTAGAAGCGTTCCTGACGACCACCACCCAGGACACCTGGCTCTGACTCGGGCACAGGATTTAGGGCTCTAGGGCTTTAACCGGGCGCGGATCTTTGGCATTTGCCTACTGCGGAAATGCGTTGTGGCATGCGCGGTCTGCTGGAAGACCACCAAGACACCGTCGTCGCCAGTGCGGCGCTGCGGAAGATGGCGATAGCCGCAGGGATGACCGTCGGGGAGAACGGCTTCACCTAACAGCATGTTGTACGCGCGCGAGCAGCAGATCGCTCGCCAATGTCGCCAGGCGCCAGAGATCTCCGCTGATCGATTCTGAGCGAAGCCGGAGATCTCACCTGACTGCCGGGATGGCCCGTTGAGGGGGCGGGCCATCCCGGCCTTAATCAGGTGGGCGAACCACCCTAGTTTTTGACGCTGCCGTAATTATTTGCGTCCAATGTCGGATCATGCCTGACCGTTCCCGCGTTGATGGCCGATTCGTCGGACTCCTCACCATGTCCTTGATCACGATCCGTCCGTTTCGTCCTGACGTTCGGGTCGATGCTGTCCGCGCGCTTGCGCTGCTCCTCGAGCTGCTCGCGCGATGTCGTCACGTCGCTCTGATGTGTGGCCGCTCGCTCCTGCAGCCTGGCGGCTTCGGCGGCCTTGACCTCGGCTTCGGCCTGCGCAGCGCGCGCCTTGGCGGCTGTTTCCTGCGCAAGTGCTTCGCGCCGTTCGAGCTTGGCCGCCTCCTGCCTGGTCTGCTCGCGTAACTGTTCGGCTTGCCGTTGGCGGCGTCGACGCGTTGCTCTCCCGACCGCGAAAACGACCAGGGCGGCAATCAGGACGACAGCCACCACTGCGACGACAATCCAAGTAGTGCTGGTGCTCATAGTGGGTCCCCTCGATGTTGGTGTCTGGTGGTGTTAGCAGCCCGTGTTCACCGGGGTTCCCCATATTTGACACAAATCAAACAAATCGGCGGTGAGCTGCGGCCGGCCCTACCGCTGGTAGGTGGTTTCGGTATTGGCGTCCTGGAACATCTCCGAGACGATCAGCCAGGATCCGCCGTCTTGACGCTGTAGGGCGCGCAAGGAGAAGTTGTGACGATCCAGCGTTCCGCCGCCGACAAGCCCCTGGCCCTTGGCCCGCAGATGCGCCGAGACCAGGACGACTTCGGGGGTGAGTACCCGAAAGCTCGTCTCGGGCAGACCGGCGAGCTCGCCGCGGTTGAAGTTGTCATCGGCGAACAATCCCGTCAGGTACTCGACGATGTCATCGCGCCTGCGCTTGACCGTGCCGAAGGCGTTGACCCAGTCGGCATTTTCGGAATACACGTCCCGCAGCGGCTGCGCGTCGCGATCGTCGAACGCCTTCAGCAGCGTCCTGCCGATCGCTTCCTGGTTCGCACCGCGGTGGCTACTGCTACGCGCACAACGGGCTGATGGGCTACGTGCTGGCAGAACTCGGGGTTTCGGGTGCGGCGATTGGCCGGGCGCGTGGTGTGGATGGTGCCGCCGGACTCGCCGGAGCCGGCACAGACGCACACCGTGTTGGCGGTGACCTTCCCGGGTTCGCAGGGGTCTTATCTCGTCGACGTGGGGTTCGGCGGTCAGACGCCGACCTCACCGATCCGCCTGGAAGCCGGCGGCGTCCAGCAGACAACGCACGAACCATACCGTTTGGAAGACCGTGACGACGGGCTGGTCTTGCAGGCTCAGCTGCGTGGCCAGTGGCAGTCGCTCTACGAGTTCGGCATGCGGACCCAGCCGGACATCGACCTGAAGGTGGGCAGCTGGTATGTCTCGACCCATCCGTCGTCGCGTTTCGTGACCAACCTGATGGGCGCGTGGGTCACGCCGGACGCCCGGTGGAACCTGGCCGGCCGGAATCTGGCCATCCACCGCGCCGACGCTACGGAGAAGGTTCTCCTTGCCGACGCGGCCGCGGTCGTCGACACCCTGAGTGACCGGTTCGGTATCAACGTCGCCGATACGGGCGAGCGCAGCGCGCTCGAGGCACGCATCGACCGGGCAGGTCAGTGACCTATCGACCCGGCAGCCAGGGCCCGATTCGCCGTAGGGCCTCCTCGATGTCGCTTGTTGGTCCGGCGAACGACAGCCGGACGAACGAGCCGCCGCGCTCGGTGTCGAAGTCGATGCCCGGTGCGATAGCAACGCCTTTGTCGGACAACAGCTTTGAGCAGAAAGCGAGTGAGTCGGTGGTGAAGTCCGAGACGTCGGCGTAGACGTAGAACGCGCCGTCGGTGGGCGCGAGCCGGTCGACACCGATGCCGCGCAGCCCGTCGAGCAGCAGCGAGCGGTTGACCGAGTAGTGCCGCAGGTTGCCGTCGGCCTCGGCGGTCGCCTCCGGGGTGAAGGCCGCCACCGCGGCGATCTGTGACAGCACCGGCGGGCAGATGGTGAAGTTGCCGGTGAGGCATTCCACCGCTCGGCGCAGCTCCGGCGGCACTAGCAGCCACCCAAGCCGCCAGCCCGTCATCGCGTAATACTTCGAGAAGCTGTTGACCACCAACGCGTTTCGCGATGTCTGCCAGGCGCAGCTGGTCCGTGGCGCACCCTCGTAGACCAAGCCGTGGTAAACCTCGTCGCTGATCAGCCGCACTCCGGACGCGTCACACCAGGAGGCGATCGCGGCCAACTCCGCCGGCGGTATGACCGTCCCGGTCGGATTGGCCGGGCTGGCGACGATCACGCCCTGCACCGGCGGGTCCAGTTCGGCGAGCATCTGCGCGGTGGGCTGGAAGCGGGTCTGCGGTCCGCAGGCGATCTCGACCACCTCACACCCCAACGCCGACAGAATGTTTCGATAGCACGGGTAGCCGGGACTGGCCAGCGCCACCCGATCGCCCACGTCGAAGCACGCCAGAAACGCGAGCAGGAACCCGCCTGAGGAGCCCGTGGTGACCACCACCGCGTTGGTGTCGACGTCGATGCCGTGCGTGCGCCGGTAATCCGCCGCGATCGCGGCGCGCAACTCCGGGATGCCCAGTGCCACCGTGTAACCCAGCTCGTTGAGGTGCAGGGCCGCGGCGGCGGCCGCCCGCACCGGCTCGGGTGCGCCCACGCTGGGCTGGCCCGCCGACAGGTTTACCAAATCGCCGTGGCTGCGTTGGCGTTCGGCGGCGGCCAGCCAGACATCCATCACATAGAACGGTGGGATGCCGGCGCGCAGGGCGACACGATCGGTCACGGCGTGGGAAGCACCTCTGCTTCCAGTCGCCGCAGCAACTCTCGTGGCGCGTCGAGCAGTTGCGCGCTGCCGTGTGCCCGCTTGAAATACAAGTGCATGTCGTGTTCCCAGGTGATCGCGATGCCGCCGTGCAGCTGGATGCCCTCGGCCGCCACGATACTCAGCGTCTCGGTGGCGGCCAGGCGCGCGGTGGCGGCGTTGGCGGGGGTGGGGTCGACGCACGCGTCGGCGACGACGGCGCGGGCCGCGGCAACGGCGACATACAGGTCGGCCATTCGATGCTTGAGCGCCTGAAAGCTGCCGATCGGCCGGCCGAATTGCACTCGGCTCTTGGCGTATTCGACGGTCAGTTCCAGGCACCGTTCGGCGGCGCCGATCTGCTCGGCCGCCAGCAGGATGGCCGCGGTGTCGGCGATTCCGGGGTCGGCGCCGATCGCCTCGGTCTCTTTGGGCCGCACCCGCGCCAGTCGGCGGGTGGGGTCCATGGTGGCGACGGGCTGCGCGGTGAATCGGGTCCACCTGCTGAGCCGGCCGCCTGGGCCGTCCGGGGCGGCGACGACGACATCGGCGATGTCACCGTTGACGACATAGTCGGCATCCAGGACCAGCGCACCGATCGAGCTTCCCTCGGCGAGGCTTTCCAACGTCTGGGCGTCCGGCTCGGGCGCGGCCAGCAGCGCCAGCTCGGCCAGCGTGGTGCCCAGCAGTGGGGAGGGCACCAGCGCCCTGCCTAGCTCCTGCAAAACCGTTGCGGCGTCGGCCAGTTCGCCGCCCGCGCCGCCCAGCTCCTCGGGTATCATCAGCGCAGCGGCGCCGACTTGCTCGCACAACAACTGCCACAGCGACTCGTCGTAGCCGCGGTCGGATTCCATCGCCGCTCGCACCGCCGCCGGGCTCGCGTGCTTGGCCACCAGCGCAGCGACGGTTTCCCGCAGCAGCTCCCGTTCTTCACTCATAGCACCTCCAACACTCGCCGCCGATGCGCCTCGGGAGTACCCCACGCCGACCGCAATGCTTGCACGCGCAGCAGCAGCAGGGAAAGGTCATGCTCCTGGGTGAACCCGATCGCCCCGTGCGTCTGCAAGGCCGAGCGCGCCGCCAGCAGGCCCGCCTCTGATGCGGCCGCCTTGGCCGCGCTCACGTCGCGGGGCTCCAGCGACAGGGCCGCGCCGTACACCAACGGGCGGGCTAATTCGATCGCGATGTGCACGTCGGCGAGCTTGTGCTTGATCGCCTGATACGAGCCGATGATCCGGCCGAACTGCATGCGCTGCTTGGCGTAGTCGACGGCGGCGTCTCGCAGCGCCCCGGCGGCGCCCACCAACTGCGCGGCGGTGGCCAGCGCGCCGAACTCGCAGGCCCGCTGAATGTCTGCTTGCCACGCGTCGCCGGTTGGCGTGACGTCGAACAGCCGGCGGCTGGGATCGACGGACTCGTGCTCTTCACCCGGGGCGGCCTCGGTGACTCCGTCCTCCGTGGCCAGCAGTACCAGCCCGGCGGTGTCGGCATCAACAGCGCGCGGCGTATGCGGCGGCAGCGCGACGGTGGCGATCAGCTCGCCGGAAGCCAGGCCACCGCTCCGATCGTCACCGGCCAGCAAAACCGGTGCGACGGCAATGGATTCGGCCACCGGGCCGGGCACGCACCAGCGGCCGAGACGTTCCAGCGCGACCACCAGGTCAACCGGGTCGGCGTCCAAGCCGTCGAACTTCTCCGGCACGGCCAGGGCGGTGACGCCGAGGTTGGCCAGCTGCTCCCACACCTTACGGCCGGGCGCGACATCGCCCGCCGACCACGCACGGACCGCGCCGGGCAGGTCCGCTGCGCCCAGCGCCGCGTCGATGCTCGCGGCGAAGTCGCGCTGCTGTTCGTCGAGTGCAAATTCCACGGTCACTTCTTTTCTCTGGGCAGACCCAGCAGCCGTTCCGAGATGATATTGCGCTGAATTTCGTTGGTGCCGGCGTAGATCGGGCCGCCCAGGGCGAACAGCAGGCCGTCGGTCCACGCGCCGGCCAGCTCCCCGTCGGCGCCCAGCAGGTCGAGCGCGGTCTGATGGATATCCACGTCCAGGTCGGACCAAAACACCTTGGTCACCGACGATTCCGCACCCAACTCCCCGCCGCCGGCCAGCCTGGTCACCGTGGCGAAGGTCTGCAATCGGTAGGCCTGCGCGTTGATCCATGCGCCGGCGACCCGGTCGGCAAACGCATCGGGTGAGCCGCGGTCCTTCCACAACGCCACCAGGCGCTCCGCGGCAGCGAGGAAGCGGGCCGGGCTGCGCAGCGACATGCCGCGTTCGTTGCTCGACGTGCTCATCGCTGCCCGCCAACCATCGTTCGGGGTGCCGATCACGTCCTCGTCGGGGACGAAGACATCGTCGAGGAAGATCTCACCGAAACCGGTGTCACCGCCTAGCTGAACGATGGGCCGCACCGTGACGCCCCCGGCCTTCAGGTCGAACATGAAGTACGTGAGGCCGTGATGCCGCTCGGCCGCGGGGTCGGATCGGAACAGCCCGAATCCCATTTCGGCGAACGGGGCCCGCGAACTCCAGATCTTCTGGCCGTTGAGCAGCCATCCGCCCTCGGTCTTGGTCGCGGTGGACCGTAGCGACGCGAGGTCACTGCCGGATTCCGGCTCCGACCAGGCCTGGGCCCAAATCTGTTCGCCGCTGGCCATTTTCGGCAGAATCCGGTCCAGCTGCTCCTCGGTGCCATGGGCGAACAGCGTCGGGGCCAGCATCGAGGTGCCGTTGGCGCTGGCCCGGCCCGGCGCTCCGGCGCGGAAGTACTCCTCCTCGAACACCACCCAGTGCAGCAGTGGTGCGTCGCGGCCCCCGTACTTCTTCGGCCAGGTGATCACCGACAGGCCCGCGTCGAACAACACCCGGTCCCAATGCCGGTGCTGCGCAAAGCCGTCCGCGTTGTCGTAGGACTTCGTCGGTATCGACTCGACGTTGGCCGAGAGAAACTCCCGCACCTCGGCCTGAAAGGCCAACGTCCCTTCGTCCAGTGCTAGGTCCATTTAGGCCAGCTCCCGCAGTTGTGGTTTGACGACCTTGCCGCCCGCATTGCGCGGCAACGCCTCGACGAACCGCACCGACCTCGGTGCCTTGAAGTTCGCCAAATGTTCACGGGTGTAGGCGATCACCGATTCCTCGTCCAGTTCCGAGCCGGGCCGCGTCACCACGAACGCCCGGCCAACCTCGCCCAGACGCGCATCGGGAACTCCGATCACCGCCGCGTCGGCCACGCCGTCCATCCGGGCCAGCACCTGCTCGACCTCGGCCGGGTAGACGTTGAATCCGCCGCAGATGTACATGTCCTTGAGGCGGCCGGTGATGCGCAGGTTCCCGCGCTCGTCGACGGCACCGATGTCGCCGGTGTGCAGCCAGCCGTCGGCGTCGATGGCGGCGGCTGTCGCCTCCGGATCGTCGAGGTAGCCCAGCATGACGTTGGGCCCACGCAGCAACACCTCTCCCGATTCCCCGCCGCCGGCTCCATTAATGCGCAGTTCGAAGTCGGCGAACGGACGCCCGCACGTGGTGGCGACGGTCACCGCGTCGTCGTCGGCGCGACACATGGTTCCCATGCCGTTGGCCTCGGTCAGCCCGTAAGCCGTCAACACGATGTCGATGTCGAGTTCGGACTGCATGCGTTCCACCAGCACCACCGGCACGGTGGCCGCCCCGGTCACCGCGAACCGCAGCGAGCTGAGGTCGTAGTCGCGGCGCGCGGGGTGGTCGAGCAGCGTCTGGTAGATGGTCGGCGGCCCGGGCAGCACGGTGATGCGGTGTTGCTCGATCGCCTGCAGCGTGCGCAGCGGATCGAACGTCAGGTGCGGGATCAGCGTCGCGCCGGTCTGCAGGCAGGCCAGGATGCCGGCCTTGTAGCCGAAGTTGTGGAAGAACGGGTTGATGCACAGGTAGCGGTCGTCGCTGGTGATCTTGCCGTTGGCGGCCCACGACGCCGAGCCCGACAGCGATTGCCGGTGTGCGCAGAGCACACCTTTGCTGCGGCCGGTGGTGCCCGAGGTGAACAGAATGTCGCTGACGTCGTCGGGGGTGACCGCGGCGGCGCGGGTGACGACCGCGGCTGTGCCTTCCGGGTCGGAGCCGCGCTCGATGAACTCGTCCCAGGTGCCGTCTTCCTCGTCGATCGGTATTCGCACGATGTGCCGCAGCGCGGGTAGAGCTTCGCGGTCCAGGTCGGCTACCCGATCGTTGCCGAGGAACCGACCCATCGCGAACAGCACCGGCGCATGAGTGCGGGCCAGGATGTCGCTGGCTTCCGTCGCGGTGTAACGGGTGTTCAGCGGCACCATCGCGGCACCGGCGTGGTGGATCGCCAGGCACGCCACCACCCAATGCCAGGTGTTCGGCGACCAGATGGCCACCCGGTCTCCGGGCTGCACGCCGAGTGTGATCAGCGCCGCCGCCGCCCGGTGTACCTCGTCGCGCAGGGCGGCCGCCGTGAACGATCGGTCGTCGGTGATCAGCGCGTCCTGGTCGGGGAGCTGACTTGCGAACCGATCCAGCGCCGCGGGCACGGTGCGCGGATCGTTGGTCATCGATGCTCCTATTTCGATCGCCCGGCTCCTCCTCACGCGGCTGCGCCGCGCGCATCGTCGCCCGGGCCAACAAAGCAAGTGCTTGGTAGGTTAGCCTACAGGGCATGCAGGACGTCGAGGAGTTCCGGGCGGAGGTCCGTGGTTGGCTCGCCGACAATCTGGTCGGCGAATTCGCAGCACTCAAGGGCCTTGGCGGACCCGGGCGCGAGCATGAGGCGTTCGAAGAACGCCGGGCGTGGAATCAGCACCTCGCCAAAGCCGGACTGACCTGCCTGGGGTGGCCGGCCGAGCACGGCGGGCGCGGGTTTTCGACCGCGCACCGGGTGGCGTTCTACGAGGAGTACGCGCGTGCCGACGCGCCGGACAAGGTCAACCACTTCGGCGAGGAGTTGCTGGGTCCCACGCTGATCGCGTTCGGCACCCCCGAGCAGCAGCAGCGCTTCCTGCCCCGCATCCTCGATGTCACCGAGCTGTGGTGCCAGGGATATTCGGAGCCCGGTGCCGGCAGCGACCTGGCCAACGTCTCGACCACCGCGGAACTCGACGGCGACCAATGGGTGATCAACGGCCAGAAGGTGTGGACGTCACTGGCGCACCTGGCGCAGTGGTGCTTCGTGGTCGCGCGCACCGAGAAGGGCTCCAAACGGCATGCCGGGTTGTCGTATCTCCTTGTGCCGCTGGACCAACCGGGCGTGCAGGTCCGGCCGATCGTCCAGATCACCGGTACCGCGGAGTTCAACGAGGTGTTCTTCGACGACGCCCGCACCGACGCCAACCTGGTGGTCGGCGAACCGGGCGACGGCTGGCGGGTCGCGATGGGAACGCTGACCTTCGAGCGCGGCGTCTCGACGCTGGGACAGCAGATCGTCTATGCCCGCGAGCTTTCCAACCTGGCCGAGCTCGCGCAGCGCACCGGCGCGGCCGAAGACCCGTTCATCCGCGAGCGCCTGACCCGGGCCTGGACCGGCTTGCGGGCGATGCGGTCGTACGCGCTGGCCACCATGGACGTTGAGCAGCCGGGCCAGGACAACGTGTCGAAACTGTTGTGGGCCAATTGGCATCGCAGTCTGGGTGAACTGGCGATGGACGTGATCGGCAAGCCCGGGATGGCCATGTCCGATGGTGAATTCGACGAATGGCAACGGCTGTACCTGTTCACCCGCGCCGACACCATTTACGGCGGGTCCAACGAGATCCAGCGCAACATCATCGCCGAGCGGGTGCTCGGCTTGCCCAGGGAGGTGAAGGGGTGACGCTGTCGGTAGCGCCCAAAGAGATTGCCGGACACGGACTTCTGGACGGCAAGGTGGTCGTGGTGACCGCGGCCGCGGGCACCGGAATCGGTTCGGCCACCGCGCGCCGTGCCCTGGCCGAGGGCGCCGACGTCGTCATCTCCGACCACCACGAGCGGCGGCTGGGGGAGTCCGCCGCCGAACTGTCCGCGCTGGGACAGGGCCGGGTCGAAAGCGTGGTGTGCGACGTGACGTCCACCGCGCAGGTCGACGTGCTGATCCAGTCGGCTACCGCCCGGATGGGACGCATCGATGTGCTGGTCAACAACGCCGGCCTGGGCGGGCAGACGCCGGTGGCTGACATGACCGACGAAGAGTGGGACCGCGTCCTAGACGTGACCCTGACGTCGGTGTTCCGGGCCACCCGCGCGGCGCTGCGGTACTTCCGCGATGCGCCGCACGGCGGGGTGATCGTCAACAACGCCAGCGTGCTGGGCTGGCGGGCCCAGCACTCGCAATCGCACTATGCCGCCGCCAAAGCCGGGGTCATGGCGTTAACCCGTTGCAGTGCAATAGAAGCCGCCGAGTACGGGGTGCGGATCAACGCGGTGTCACCCAGCATCGCGCGGCACAAGTTCCTGGACAAGACCACCTCGGCCGAGCTGCTCGACCGACTGTCCGCCGACGAGGCATTCGGGCGTGCCGCCGAGCCCTGGGAAGTGGCGGCCACCATCGCGTTTCTGGCCAGCGACTACTCCAGCTACCTCACCGGAGAGGTCATCTCGGTATCCAGCCAGCACCCGTGAAAATTGGTGACTAGCGCACCCCCGCGGCGTGCTCACAATTTCGACCAGCTTCGACGGGGGAAATCACATGCACGATTGCTGGCGTTATAGGGGGCTGCTGTGACCGACGGGCCCGACTCGCATTCCTGGGGTCCCAACACCCCCTGGCAATCCGGGGTAGGGGGACAGCCGCCGCCGCCGGGCCAGCAGCCGCTCGCGTACGGGGACGGGACCGCGAAGTGGGGCACGCCGGACATCAGCGGCATCAAGATCACCCTGTTCGACCCCTATCACCTCGAGGTGCTGTTCTCGGGGCAGACCACCTTCGTGCTGGTCGCCCACACCCGATCGGGCGCCTCGAAGGCGGGCCCCGTGACCGCCTTCGTGTCGGGGAAGGCCGATGTCAGGCAGAGCCCACCGGCGGTTGCATTGCGCTGAGGCCTCAGCTAGCCGAGCAAGCGCTTGGTTGATAGTCTGGTCGGGTGGACCGAGTGACCGGTCCGGCAAATAGCCGGCGAGACGAGCTGCTGGAGCTCGCCGCGACCATGTTCGCCGAGCGTGGACTGCGTGCCACCACGGTGCGCGATATTGCCGACGGTGCCGGCATTCTGTCGGGCAGTCTGTACCACCATTTCTCCTCCAAGGAGGAGATGGTCGACGAGCTCTTGCGCAGTTTCCTGGATTGGCTGTTCGCCCGCTACCGCGAAATCGTGGACAGCGAAGCCAATCCGTTAGAGCGGCTCAAGGGGCTGTTCATGGCGTCGTTCGAGGCGATCGAGCGTCGGCATGCGCAGGTCGTCATCTATCAGGACGAAGCCCAACGTCTGTTGTCGCAGCCGCGGTTCGCTTACATCGAGGACATGAACCGCCAACAACGCAAGATGTGGGTCGAGGTGATCAATCAGGGCATCGACGAGGGCTACTTCCGGCCCGACCTCGACGTCGACCTGGTCTACCGTTTCATTCGTGACACCACCTGGGTGTCGGTGCGCTGGTATCAGCCCGGCGGGCCGCTCACCGCGGAGCAGGTGGGCCGGCAATATCTCGCCATCGTTCTTGGCGGCATTACCAAAGAAGGAGTCTGAAACATGACCGAGGCGTACGTCATTGACGCTGTGCGTACCGCGGTTGGCAAGCGCGGCGGCGCACTGGCCGGGATCCATCCCGTCGACCTGGGTGCCCTGGGGTGGCGCGGATTGCTCGACCGGGTCGACGTCGACCCCGCCGCCGTTGACGACGTGATCGCCGGTTGCGTGGATGCGATCGGGGCCCAGGCGGGCAACATCGCCCGACTCTCGTGGCTGGCCGCCGGGTACCCCGAAGAGGTTCCCGGCGTCACCGTGGATCGGCAGTGTGGTTCCAGCCAGCAGGCGATTTCCTTTGGCGCGCAGGCAATCATGGCGGGCACCGCCGACCTGATCGTGGCCGGCGGCGTGCAGAACATGAGTCAGATCCCGATCTCGTCGGCGATGACGGTCGGCGAGCAGTTTGGGTTCACCTCGCCGACCAACGAGTCCAAGCAGTGGTTGCACCGCTACGGGGATCAGGAGATCTCACAGTTCCGCGGCTCGGAGCTGATCGCCGAGAAGTGGAACCTGTCGCGTGAAGAGATGGAGCGCTACGCGCTGACCAGTCACGAGCGCGCGTTCGCGGCGATCCGTGGCGGCCATTTCGACAACGAAATCATCACTGTGGAAACCGAATCCGGTCCGTTCCGGGTGGACGAGGGCCCGCGCGAGTCGTCGCTGGAGAAGATGGCCGGCCTTAAGACGCTTGTCGAGGGCGGCAGGCTGACGGCGGCGATGGCCAGTCAGATCTCCGACGGCGCAAGTGCGGTGCTGCTGGCGTCCGAGCAGGCCGTCAAAGACCACAAGCTCACCCCGCGTGCCCGCATTCACCACATCAGTGCGCGCGCCGCCGACCCGGTATTCATGCTCACCGGACCCATCCCGGCCACCCGCTACGCAATGGAGAAGACCGGGCTTTCCATCGGCGACATCGACACCGTCGAGATCAACGAGGCGTTCGCTCCGGTAGTTTTGGCCTGGCTCAAGGAGATCAAGGCCGACCCGGAGAAGGTCAACCCCAACGGCGGCGCGATCGCGCTGGGTCACCCGCTGGGCGCCACCGGAGCCAAGCTATTCACCACCATCCTCAACGAGCTGGAACGCATCGGCGGCCGCTACGGGCTGCAGACGATGTGCGAGGGCGGCGGCACCGCCAACGTCACCATCATCGAGCGCCTCTAGCTTTTTTTACGCCGAGCGTGCGTGTCTGTACGCCGACACGCCGCAGTTCACGTACAACTGCGCACGCTCGCCGAACGTAACCGGCTACTCCACAAACGCGGACGCCGCCTGAAGATGCTTGATCGCGTCACTCACGATCGATTCGATCAGCTCGGCGCACGACGGCAGGTCGTCGAGGATGCCGGCCACCTGGCCGGACGCCAGCACCCCGGCCTCCGTATTGCCTTCGACCAGACCGGCTTTCAGCAGCATCGGGGTGTTGGCCGCCATCAGGACTTGCGACCAGGTCAGTTCCTTACCGTGGCGCATCGCCAGGCCGTCGTTGATCATCGACCGCCAGGTCATCTGCGACATCTGCTTGAACTTTCCCGCATTACGCACCGCCGCGGTGAAACCGCGCACCGGCGAACCGCTTTCCAGCTTCTCGACCAGCTCGGTGCGCAGCACGCGGTGCGGCATGCCGTCGACCCGGGTGGTCACCACTGTGCCGTCCAGCGCCGCATCGAGATAGCGCCTTTTGACCGCATCGGGCACAGTGGAGTCCGAGGTGAGCAGGAACCGCGTGCCCATGGCTACGCCGGCAGCGCCGTAGGACAACGCCGCGGCCAACCCGCGCCCGTCGAAGAATCCGCCCGCCGCGATCACCGGAATGCCGCTGTCCTTCACGGCATCCAGCACCGACGGCAATAGCAGCGTCGTGGCGACGGGTCCGGTGTGTCCGCCGCCCTCGCCGCCCTGCACGATCATCGCGTCGGCACCCCAGGCCGCGACCTTGCGCGCGTGGTTGGCCGCGCCGATCGACGGGATGACCTCCGCCCCAGCCTCTTTCAGCCGGGTAATCAGCTCCTGTTTGGGCGCCAGCGCGAACGATGCCACCTTCACACCCTCGCGGATCATCAGCTCGACGCGGTCGCCCGCGTCGGCGGCGTCGGCGCGGATGTTCACGCCGAACGGCTTGTCGGTGGCGGCCTTGACCTTGCCGATGGCCGTCGCCAACTCGTCCAGGGTCATGGTGGCCGAGGCCAGGATGCCCAGCCCGCCCGCGTTGGCGGTGGCCGACACCAGGCGGGCACCGGCGACCCAGCCCATCCCGGTTTGCACCACCGGATGCTCGACGCCGACCAGTTCGGTCAGCGGCGTGCGCAATTTCATGACCGGATCTCTCTGTCCCGCAGCGCCTTCGGGTCGATGACCTCGCGGATCAGGCGCAGTTCGCCGTCGGTCGGCAGCCGGGTCTCGTCGGCATCGTCGAGGCCATGCACCTCGAATGAGGTGGCTTCGCGGACCTCATCGGGCGACACCCCGGGGTGCAGGGTCAGGGCCCGCATCGTCCGCTCCGGGCCGCCGAAGTCGAACACGCCGAGGTTGGACACCACCCGATACGTGTTGGCGAACCGGAACGCGGGGTTGTCGGCGGCCACCTTGTCCCAGCCGATGCCGCACACCACGTCGACCGCCTCGCAGAACACCCGCTTGGAGTGGGTACCGACCCAGTAGCTGGTGGCGTGGTTGATCGCGTTGCCGGGCGCGCCGCGGAGGCCGAACATCTGCCGGGTCGGGTGCTGCAGGGGCCCGAACGCCGAGATGTTCTGATTGCCATAGCGGTCAACCTGATTGGCGCCCATCACCACGTGGCGTCGCCCCCAGGCCAGCGTCTCGAAGACGCGGCCGAACGGCATCCAGCCCTCGACGGCTCCCGACGCACCTAGCGCCGGGGTGTCGGCGAGCAGTTGCGCTTCGCCGTCGGTCAGCAAGATGTCGGGGGAGAAGGTCAAACGCGCCAGCCGGGCACCGACCGACGCCATGTTGGTCATCGGGCTGACCATGATTTCGCCTGCCTCCCGGAACAATTCGGCGCAGGCGACCGCGCATACTTCGGCTCGGCTGCTCACTTGGATGCCTCTTCCTGGAAGGCTTTCACTGCCGCCTGGTAGTCGTCTTCGCTGCCCGAAAGATAGGTCTGCACGAAGCCCTGCCAGCCCTCTTCCGTCGAGGCCGCGTCGGCGTAGTGCCGCTGGAACTTCTCGTCACGGCCGTAATCCGGTGCTGCGGTGGTGAAGTGGGCACCACCGGGGGCTTCCACCACCGCGTCGACCATCATTCGGTTCACCAGCAGGGCCTGCGGCGGCACCGCCTTGATCAGCTCCTGGGTGGATACGATGCGCTCGACAGACAGGTAGCGCTTCTCGGCGGCCATCAGGAACAGGTCGTCGAAGTAGGGGTCGATGCCGGTGTATGCGGCATTGCCTTGGCTGTCGGCGAGATTCAGGTGCACAAACGCGGCGTCCAGGCGCAGCGCCGGCATCGCGATCAGCGTCTCGTGTCCGCCGCCGGGTGCCGTATAGGGGCTGGTGACGGTGGCCAGTTCGCCCTCCCAGAAGTCCGGCACCGAACTGCCCAGTCCCGCGCGGATGGGTAGAAACGGCAGCCGCTGCGCCGCCGCCTGCAACCCGCAGCGCAGCATGCCCTCGTCCATCTCCCGCGCTTCGATCGCCCCGCTGGTGCGGGCCTTGGCGAACCACGGGTCGTAGAAGGGCGGCGAGTCCAGCGAGACGAACCCGTAGTAGACGCGCTTGACCTTGCCGGCCGAGCACAGCAATCCCAGGTCGGGTCCGCCGTAGGTGACCACGGTCAAATCCGTGACGTCCGTGCGCAACATGGCACGCACGAAGGCCATCGGCTTGCGCCGCGATCCCCAGCCGCCGATGCCGATGGTCATGCCGCTACGCAGCCCCGCGACGGCGTCATCCAGTGTGCTCCGTTTATCGCTCATGGCTTCTTCACAAATGCGTCGCGGTGCTCGTCGGACACCCCAGCGAGGTTGAGCTCGAAGGTAAAGCCTTGCTCCATGCGGTAACTCGAGTTGACTCGTTGCACGTCGATGAGATTCAGTGCTTCCTTGGCGGCCCGGATGACGCGGGTGTCCTTGGCGGCGATGTCGCGGGCCACCCGCAATGCCGCCTCGTCGAGTTGGTCGCGGGGCACCACTTCGTGCACCGAGCCGAAGTGGTGCAGGGTGGCGGCGTCCACGGTCGCCGCGGTGAAGAACAGCCGCCGCATCATGTGCTGCGGGACCAGCCTGGACAAATGGGTCGCCGCGCCCAGCGCGCCGCGCTCCACCTCCGGCAGCCCGAAGGTGGCGTCGTCGGAGGCGACGATGACATCGGAGTTGCCGACTAGCCCGATGCCGCCGCCCACGCAGAATCCGTTGACCGCCGCGATCACCGGGACGGCGCACTCGTAGACCGCGCGGAACGCGGCGAAGCAGCCGCGGTTGGCGTCGATAAGTGCGGTGTATCCCTGAGAAGCTTGGGTGCGCTGCATCTCTTTGATGTCCACCCCGGCGTTGAAGCCGCGGCCCTCGGCCCGCAGGATCACCGCGTGGGTAGTGCGATCAGCGCCGGCGGCCGTGATGGCGTCGGCGAGCTCGAACCAGCCGCGCGACGGGATGGCATTGACGGGCGGGTAGTCGACGGCGACCGCGACTATGCCCGGCTCGGTGACAGTGGAGGTGATCGTCATGGCACTTCCTGTGGGGGCGGCTACCTAAGCAAGCACTTGCTTGGTACGCTAGCACAGTGACTCGCCCCGAAGGAGACGGCGCCATCAAATTGGGATTGGCCGGACGGGTGGTTCTGGTCACCGGCGGTGTTCGAGGGGTGGGTGCCGGTATCAGTTCGGTTTTCGCCGAACAAGGCGCGACCGTGGTGACCTGCGCCCGGCGCGCGGTCGAGGGCCTGCCCTACGAATTCCACTCCTGCGACGTCCGCGACGAAGAGGCCGTCAAGTCGTTGATCGACGCCATCGTCGACACACACGGCCGGCTCGACGTCGTCGTCAACAACGCCGGCGGGTCGCCGTATGTGCTGACCGCGGAGTCCAGCCCGAAGTTCAACCGCAAGATCATTGAGCTCAATCTCATTGGTGCGCTGTTGGTTTCGCAGTGCGCCAACGACAAGATGCAGGACCAGCCAACGGGCGGGTCGATCGTCAACATCTGCAGCCTCAGTGGCCGGCGGCCGTCCCCGGGCACCGGCGCGTACGGGGCGGCCAAGGCCGGTCTGGAGAGCCTCACGCAGACGCTGGCGGTGGAATGGGGGCCCAAGGTGCGGGTAAACGCGTGCGTGGTCGGCATGGTCGAAACCGAACAGGCCGACCTGTTCTACGGCGACGCCGAATCGATCGCCGCGATCTCCAAGGACGTGCCACTGGGCCGGCTGGCCAAGCCGGAGGACGTCGGTTGGGCCGCAGCGTTTTTGGCCTCGGATGCGGCGTCCTACATCAGCGGCGCCTCGTTGGAGGTACACGGCGGCGGCGAGCCGCCGCATTATCTGGCCACCACAAACGCGAGTGCGATCAAATAAAGGAGACAAGAGTTATGGGTGTGGTTGACGGCCGTGTCGTCATCGTCACCGGAGCGGGCGGCGGTATTGGTCGCGCGCACGCGCTGGCCTTCGCGGCCGAAGGGGCGCGCGTCGTGGTCAACGACATCGGTGTGGGGCTGGACGGCTCGCCAGCGGGCGGTGGCAGCGCAGCACAGGGCGTGGTCGACGAAATCACCGCGGCCGGTGGCGAAGCCGTCGCAAACGGAGCCAACATCGCGGACTGGAACCAAGCTGCCGGCCTCGTCCAGACCGCTGTCGAGACTTTCGGTGGCCTCGACGTTTTGGTGAACAACGCCGGCATCGTGCGGGACCGGATGATGGCCAACACCAGCGAAGAGGAGTTCGACGCCGTCATCGCCGTGCACCTCAAGGGCCACTTCGCGACGATGCGCCACGCCGCGTCGTATTGGCGTGGGCTGTCCAAGGAGGGCAAAGCCGTTGACGCACGGATCATCAACACCAGTTCCGGTGCGGGCCTGCAGGGCAGTGTCGGGCAGGGCAACTACAGCGCCGCCAAGGCCGGCATCGCGGCGATGACGCTCGTCGCCGCCGCCGAGATGGGCCGGTACGGCGTGACCGTCAACGCCATCGCACCGTCGGCGCGCACCCGCATGACCGAGACTGCCTTCGCCGAGATGATGGCCACGCAGGACGACGATTTCGACGCCATGGCGCCGGAAAACGTTTCGCCACTGGTGGTTTGGCTGGGCAGCAGCCAATCACGCGATGTCACCGGGCAGGTGTTCGAGGTCGAGGGTGGCAAGATCCGCGTCGCCGAGGGCTGGGCACACGGCCCGCAGGTCGATAAGGGCGCCAGGTGGGATCCGGCCGAGCTGGGGCCCGTAGTCGCCGACCTGCTGGCCAAGGCGCGGCCGCCGGTCCCGGTCTACGGGGCTTAGTCGTGCGCCGAACGTGAACCTAGGGCGAGATTTTGGCGATTTTCTCGCCGTGGTTACACGCTCGATGAGGCACGGCGCTCGGCGTTACGGATCGCAGATCACGATCGGAATCTCCCGATCGGTCCAGGACTGGTAGTCCTCGAAGTTGGGGTACATGGCCACCAGCTTCGGCCAGTACTCCGTACGCTCCTCGGCCGTCGCGTCGCGCGCACGCAATTGCAGCACTTCGTCTTTGATCTGCACGGACACTTCGGGATTGGCCTTCAGGTTGAGGTACCACAGTGGGTGTTTATCGCTGCCCACGCGGGAGGCGCCCAGAATGACGCGGTCGCCCTCGCGCAGGTAGAGCAGCGGGCTAACCCGGCGCTGGCCGGTTTTGCGTCCGGTGGTGGTCAGCAGCGCGACGGGACTCTTCTGCATCGTGCCGCCGAGTTTTCCGTTGGTGCGCTGATAGATCCACGTGTTGGCGCGTCCCAGCCATTTCAGAAAGAAGGTGAACCAGGGCGAATTCAGAGCGCGCGGCTTTTTCATCTGAATCCCGGCGGAAAGTCTTGATTGCCCGGCTTCTCCTCACCGCGCTCCGCGGGCTGCATCGTCGCCGGGCGGCGCTGAATGAACGGTGTGAAGCGGACCCTGATGTGATGGATCTCGGCTCTCCCGCTGGGGCTTTCGGCGGGGATCACGAACGTCTCCCTAACCCGCCCGCCGACCCGCCGGCCGGCCAACGAAGCCTTGGTCAGCACGTCGTACGCCGCATGCACCTCGTCACCCACAACGCGGTAGTGCGGCGGCGTCGTGTGGGCCAGGAACCGGTACTGGGGTCCGCGATCGAGGCTGCGCCGCAGATGATTTCCGGAGAACCCGTTCTTGACGCCCTGTTCGATGCGGGTGCACCCGGTCGCGAACGGAACGGCGTCGCCGTCGTGGCTGATCAGCGCATCGATGTACGCCTGCGCCGCCGCGATGCGGCTCTCGTCGGAAACGATCAAAGCTCAGATGCGCTCGATGATGGTGCCGGTCGACAGGGCCCCGCCGGCGCACATGGTGATCAGCGCCGTGCTCTGATCGGCACGCTCCAGCTCGTGCAGCGCGGTGGTGAACAGCCGGCTGCCGGTGCAGCCCACCGGGTGGCCGAGTGCGATCGCGCCGCCGTTGACGTTGACCCGGGCCATGTCGGGCTCGTGTACCCGCGCCCAGGACAGCACCACCGAAGCGAACGCCTCGTTGATCTCGACGATGTCGATGTCGCCCATCTTCATGCCGGCTTTCTCCAGCACCTTGGCTGTCGACTGCACCGGGCCGTCCAGGTGGTAGTAGGGCTCGGCGCCGACCAGGGCCTGGCTGACGATCCGGGCCCGCGGGGTCAAGCCTTGCGCACGTGCCACGGACTCATCCATCCACAACACCGCCGCCGCGCCGTCGGAGATCTGCGATGACGTGCCGGCGGTGTGGATCCCGCCCTCGATGACCGGCTTCAGCTGGCTCAAGCCCTCCACTGTGGTGTCGCGCAGACCCTGGTCGCGGGACACCATGTGGCGCTCGCTGGTGGGCTGTTTCTGCTCGTCGAGCACCGGCGCCTCGATCGGCGAAATTTCTCGGTCGAAACGGCCCTCGTCCCAGGCCCGCTTGGCGTGTAGCTGAGACTCGAATCCGAGCGCGTCGATGTCTTCGCGGGTGATGCCGCGTCGCTTCGCGATCCGCTCGGCCGCCTCGAACTGGTTGGGCAGGTCGATGTCCCAGGATTCGGCGCGCCAATTGCGGTCCGGACCCGCGTTGGCACCGAGCCCCACCCGGCTCATCGCCTCGATGCCGCAGGCGATGCCGACGTCGATCGCGCCGATGGCGATCAGCCCGGCGATCAGGTGGTTGGCCTGCTGGCCGCTGCCGCACTGGCAGTCGACGGTGGTGGCGCCGGCCTGCTCGGGCAAACCCGCGGTCAGCCAGGCGGTCCGGGTGATGTTGTTGGACTGCTCGGCGTACTGGGTCACGCAGCCGCCGATCAGCTGTTCGACGTCACCGGCGTCGATACCGGCCTTGTTGACCAGTGCCCTTTGCACCCCGCCCAACAACTCCGTCGCGTGCAAGCCTGACAGCAAGCCATTGCGCTTGCCGATCGGGCTGCGAGTGGCTTCAACGATTACCGGGTTACCCATTCCGTCAGGCTAGAACACGTTTCATTACTCTGACAAGCGAGGATGGTGACCTGCCTTTTATCTGCGCAAGAGCCGTGTTTTACTGGCACTAGAACACGTTGCAATTGAGGAGCGCATAGCTATGGCACCCCCCAACATTCCCGCCGACTTCGACTTCCTGGACCCCGACATCAACCTCGCTGGGCTGCCCGTCGCGGAGCTCGCCGAGCTGCGTAAGACGGAGCCCATTCACTGGGTCGACATCCCAGGCGGCACGGGCGGCTTCGAGGACAAGGGTTATTGGATCGTTTCCAAGCACGCGGACGTCAAGGAGATATCGCGCCGCAGCGACGTCTTCTCCAGCTGGCAGAACGGCGCAATCCCGACCTGGCCGCCGGAGATGAAGCGCGAGCAGGTCGAGCTGCAGCGCAGCGTCATGCTGAACATGGACGCACCGCACCACACCCGGCTGCGCAAAATCATTTCCCGCGGGTTCACGCCACGGGCCATCGGGCGCCTGGAGGAGGAACTCGCCCAACGCGCGCAGAACATCGCCAAAGCCGCGGCGGCGGACGGCTCCGGTGACTTCGTCGAACAGGTGTCATGCGAGCTGCCGCTGCAAGCCATCGCAGGCCTGTTGGGTGTTCCCCAGGAGGATCGTGACAAGCTCTTCCGCTGGTCCAACGAGATGACGGGCGGCACCGACCCCGAGTACGCCGACGTCGATCCCGCGCAATCGTCGATGGAACTGATCACGTACGCCATGGCGATGGCCGAGGAGCGGGGTAAGAACCCCACCGACGACATCGTCACCACGCTCATCCAGGCCGACATCGACGGGGAGAAGCTCTCCGACGACGAGTTCGGCTTCTTCGTGATCATGCTCGCGGTGGCGGGCAACGAGACCACCCGCAACTCGATCACCCACGGCATGATCGCGTTCGCGAACAACCCGGATCAGTGGGAACTGTTCAAGAAGGAGCGCCCGTCGACCACGGCCGACGAGATCATCCGCTGGGCCACCCCGGTATCGGCGTTTCAGCGCACCGCCAACGAGGACGTCGAATTGGGCGGCGTGCTGATCAAGAAGGGCCAGCGGGTGGTGATGTCCTACCGGTCGGCCAACTTCGACGAAGAGGTCTTCGAAGACCCGCACTCCTTCAACATCTTGCGCGACCCGAATCCGCACGTCGGCTTCGGCGGCACCGGCGCCCACTACTGCATCGGCGCGAACCTGGCCCGCATGACCATCAATCTCATCTTCAACGCGGTCGCCGATCACATGCCGGACCTCAAGCCGGTCGGCGAGCCCGAGCGATTGCGGTCGGGCTGGCTCAACGGCATCAAGCACTGGCAGGTCGACTACACCGGTAAGACCCCGGTGGCCCACTGATGGATTTCGATCTCACTGCGACACAACAAGCTGTCGCCGACGTTGTCACGTCTGTGCTGGAACGGGATTTGACTTGGGACGCGCTCGTCAGCGGAGGCGTGACCGCACTGCCGGTGCCCGAACGCCTGGGCGGTGACGGTGTGGGTCTGCCCGAGGTCGCGACCGTGCTGACCGAAGTGGGCCGCCACGGCGCCATCACGCCGGCACTGGCCACACTGGGCTTCGGCGTGGTGCCGTTGGTCGACTTGGCTTCCGACGAACAGCAGGACCGGTTCCTGGCTTCAGTCGCCAAGGGTGGGGTGTTGACCGCGGCGCTCAACGAGCCCGGCACGGCGTTACCTGACCGGCCCGCAACCAGTTTCGCCGGCGGGCGGCTGTCAGGCACCAAAGTCGGTGTCGCATATGCCGAACAAGCGGATTGGCTCATCGTGACGGCCGACGGCGCCGTCGTCGCGGTTTCGCCCAAGGCCGACGGTGTGCAGGTGGTCGCGACGCCGACGTCGAACGGATCGGACGAGTACACGGTGACGTTCAGTGACGTGGCGGTTCCCGATTCCGACGTGCTGGCGGGCGCGGAGCCGCATCGGGTAAACCAGCTGGCGGTGGCGGGGGTCGGCGCGTTCGCCGACGGGCTGGTGGCCGGGGCGCTTCGTCTGACTGCCGACTACGTGGCCAACCGCAAGCAGTTCGGCAAACCGTTGTCGACCTTCCAGACCGTCGCAGCCCAGCTCGCCGAGGTCTACATCGCTTCGCGCACAATCGATTTAGCGGCCAAGTCGGTGATCTGGCTTCTGTCTGAGGAAGGCCTGAAGGCCGCTGATGCCGATAGCGACCTGGACGTCCTCGGGTACTGGATAACGTCGCAGGCCCCGCCGGTGATGCAGCTCTGCCACCACTTGCACGGCGGCATGGGCATGGACATCACCTACCCGATGCACCGGTACTACTCCACGATCAAAGACCTGACCCGGCTGCTGGGCGGGCCATCGCATCGTCTCGACCTGGTGGGAGCGCAATGTTCATCGACCTGACGCCGGAGCAGCGGCAGCTGCAAGCCGAGCTACGCCAATACTTTTCGAACCTCATCTCGTCCGACGAGGTAAAGGCGATGGAGCAGGACCGCCACAACGCCGCCTACCGCGCGGTGATCCGGCGGATGGGCCAGGACGGCAAGCTCGGCGTCGGGTGGCCAAAGGAGTTCGGCGGCCTGGGCTTCGGCCCGATCGAGCAGCAGATCTTCGTCAACGAGGCGCATCGGGCCGATGTGCCGCTGCCCGCCGTCACCCTGCAGACCGTGGGGCCCACGCTGCAGGTGTTCGGCAGTGAGATGCAGAAGAAGAAGTTCCTGCCCGCGATCCTGGCCGGTGAGGTGCATTTCGCGATCGGCTACACCGAGCCGGAGGCGGGGACCGACCTGGCGTCGTTGCGGACCACGGCCGTGCGGCACGGCGACGAGTACATTGTCAACGGCCAGAAGATCTTCACCACCGGGGCCCACGA
>NZ_JBKQQD010000187.1:0-15055 GCF_052144515.1 Mycobacterium sp.
CATCACGTCATCGAATCGACCCTGCCGATTCTCACGTCCCAAAGCCACACACCGATTCTCCAGGCACACCCGCGCCAACCCCGCCCAGCCACGCCGAAACCGGCACACTAAATCAGCGGCGTCCTAGCGCCCAATCGCGGTTCCCGTTAGTAACAACGGCGCGTTATGGCCAGCTGGAATAAGCGATCTCGCGGTCAATCAGGACGGCGTGATGCCATATTTCGGGCCCAGGGTGGCAACGGCCTTCTTCAGCTCTTCACCGATCTCGTCGAGACGATCCGCTTCTGAAGCGTCTACGGCCGCACTGATCGCCGCGATCAGACTGCCATCAGCTGCTAAAAGGGGCGTGGCCACGGCAAACGCGTCCCCGAGCGTGACTCCCCGGTTGAAGGCCAGGCCGCGGGACCGGATCTGAGGGAGCTCGGCGAGGAATTGTTGTACCTCGCCGGCCTGTTCTGGGCTGGCGAGGTCAAGGAGGCGGTACATCTCGTCGTCGGGGACGTTGGCGAGCAAGGTCTTTCCGGCGGCGCTGCTATATAGCGGGCGACGGGCGTGGATGCGAGCGACGAACCTCAGGCTCGGTGATTCTTCACCCACCAGGTCGGTGAAGACGATGGCGTCCCCGACACGCACCCCGACGAGGACGGTGCAGCCCAGGATTTCGCCCAGCTCGGCAACGAACTGGTGATCGAGTGACAGCGCGGCCAGCTTGTTCGCGCGCGCGGCGAGGATGAACGGCCCCGGCCCGAGATGGAACCGGTGTTCCCTCTCGACGAGATAGCCGCGGGCCAGCAGTCCGTTGGTCAGCTCCTGCACGGAGCTCTTCGCCGCATCCAAGGCGGCTGCCAGCTCCGCCAGCGTCAGGCCGCGCGGGCTGAGCGAAACGGTCTCGAGGATCTGGATCACTCGGTCGACCGTGCGATGCGGGCGGGCAGGCATGGAGCTGACGCTAGCAAGCCCCGTCGACGATTCCGGACCAGGACTTGCAGCGAGTCGCGAATCACAGTACAGTGGCGCACTATCCAGATATACGGTTAGAGATCCGTAGATATGTACACGATCGGCTGACACATGACAGCTCCAGTCTCTCCGGGGATGATCCGCACCGCTCCCGTTGGTTCCGCTGCCGCAGGAGGGGTGACGCGCTGATGTTCGTGTGTCTGTGCACCGGCGCCACCAGTCACCTCGTCGCCGACATCGTCGCCGGCGGGGCGTGTACCTCCAAGGAGGTTGCCGAGGCGTGCGGAGCGGGCGCCGACTGCGGCTGCTGCCGGCGCACGGTAAGGGCGATCATCGCGGCAGCGGCCCAGGTCAACGCCGACGCGGCGTGTTGATCACCGGGCGGCGATTTCCAGCGACCAGCTGACCGTCAACATCGATCAGATCCCGCTGCTTGAGGACGCGATGGCCCCTGGCATCCACATCCAGCCGCTGCGCCTGGACCCCGAAAAGGGACCGGTGGTGCTCATCGCCACCATGGCACCCGGTTGCCCCCTGCCCATCCAGTACCAGACCCCGGGTGCGCCAGGTGTGCGACAAATACGACCTGCCTTACACCACGGGTTCGCCACTGGTGCAGTACAGCAAGGCGTGGCGCACAATCGCCAAGGTGTCGTTGCCGAACAAGTACCCGTCCGACCCGCCCGACGATGCACCAGAAACCCGCAGCCACAAGATGTCGCCAGCTTGAGCCGGGCATCCGTCGGGACTGACCCGGCAACCCGGCGTCAGCGCGGGCTGAAGACCGCGATGACGACGGTGCGGCAGTGGCGGCGGCGTAACGGATTACGCCGCTAACGCTTCGCGCATTCAAGTTCGCCGAGTCGTTGGACCTGGCTGTACCGACAATTCGCCGGAATTCGTTTGGGAAGACGCCGCCAGGGTGGGAGAGGGTGGCCGGGGAGGAACTGCGCCAGGTTAGTTGTCTCAGAGCGGCCTGAGGATTTGCGCAGCGGGGCGGACGCGAGCAAGCCCTACCGACCAGTTCAGACAGGGACTTGCAACGAGGCGCGGGTCACAGTACAGTCACAGCTATGATCCATATATCTGGTTCTATATACGTAGATACGTATAGCGAGCCTCACGCATGACCGCGCCTGATGAGACCCGGACGCGATCGCGCATAGGTCCGACGATGAGTGAGCTGTATGAGCTCCATCTCCGCGTGATGCGGCAGGTCGGTCACTACCGCTGGTTCTCCCTGTTCATGAAGCATGTCGGCTCCCGGGTAGACCGGGCGCTGATCCACGCGAGCCGAGGCCGATTCTCCATGAGCGGTCCGGCGCTGCCGACGATGCTGCTCACGACGAGAGGCAGAAGAAGCGGCAAAGATCGAACGGTTCCGCTGCACTACGTGCGCGATGGCAAGAACCTCGTCGCCGCTTGTGAGAACTTCGGGCTAAAAGCAGCCTCCAGTTGGCCGAAGAACCTGCTCGCCGACCCAAAGGCACGTGTCGAGATCGGCGGCACCGCTGCAAACTATCTGTCGCGACCCGCTACAGAGGATGAGGTTGCGCGCAACATGCCGAGGCTAATCGAGATGTGGCCCGCGCATGACAGCCACATGGAGCATAATGGCGTGCGCCACGTGATTGTCTTCGAGCCGATGGATGCGAAAACCTGAGCGCCTCGGCCCAGTTGCGTTGCGCAGCAACAGGAAATGTTCACTATCATGCAGCAGCATTTGTAACCTGTTGTGCCCCAAATGATAACGAATCTGCTTACCGGTAACCCGGCGTCGGCCGTAGTCGGCTTATAAGCGCTGCCGTCAGGACAAGGTCGCGATCACCAAGTATTCAGGTCCAACACTTCCTTACGTTCATTACCACCCCGACACAGAAGGACCCCCGTCACCATGACCGTTCACCACGCCTCACCGAGCACCCCGAGCGATGATCTGCCACGGGTCGATCCTCCCGACCGGGTCAGCCCCCTGCTCCGCGCCTACGCCGCCTTCGTGGCGACCCGCGTAGGCCGGTGGTTGTCGAAGAACATCGCGCCAACGATCGACCCGTGGCTGCTGCGAGCCACCGGGGGTCGGCTGGCCATGGGACTGATGCTGCCCTCAGCGCTGCTCACCACCACCGGGGCCAAAACCGGGCAACCGCGGACGAACCCGATCTTTTACTTTCACGACGGGCCCGACGTCATCGTGATCGCCTCCAACTACGGCAATGACAAACACCCCGCCTGGTACCACAACCTCGCCGCGAACCCCCGCGTGCAGATCGCAACGAACGGCGGCGGCCCGGTGATGACCGCAACCGAGGTAACCGACCCCGCCGAGCAAGAGCGCCTCTGGGCCATGGCCTACCGGATCTACCCACTCTGGCCCGACTACCGGCGGGGCGCCGCGCGGTGCCAACGCACCATCCCCATCATCCGCCTGCACTCCCGCGGGCGCTGAGACCGGGCCCGGTCACGCGCACACACTGGCGGCAAGGCACTTCGCCGAGTCCAGCAGTGTTTCCAATTGCGTGTGGGGCCGCCGGCGGTCGCCGAGACATAAGCCATTGCGACGCGCGCCGGCGTGTCGTGTGCGTGGTTTATGTGTCGCGGTAGCCGCGGCGGCAAAGTGCCTCGCGGACGCTGCGCAGCACGTCCCCGGGGCGATCCTCGGCAATCACGCGAATGACGATCCATCCGAGCTGCTCGAGCGCCTTTAGTCGCCGCATACCCCGGACATACTGGCGCCTGGTTAGTCCGGTGTTGGTCGCCGTCGTATTCCACGGCGACCTTGAATCGCTCCCATCCCATGTCCAGTAGGGCGATGGTTCGATAGTTGGCCACTACTGGGATCTGCGTCTCCGGCGTCGGCAAGCCCCCGTCGACCAGTAGCAGCCGCAGCCACGTCTCTTTCGGAGACGCGGCGCCTGGATCGACCCGCGGAAGTACCGCTTTTAGTTGCCGCAGGCCGCGGGTGCCCGGCTGCTGCTCGGCGATCAGCAGCACGTCTTCGACGGAGAAAGGTTTGGCGCGCATCAGTGCGTCGAGCCGCGCCACCGCATCGCCAAGGGATAGTCGTCGCGCCAGATCGAACGCGGTGCGCGCAGGTGTGGTCACCGGCAGACCCGCAACCCGGGTGACCTCGCCGCCTTCGACCCTGTGATTGCGCGTAGTCACGCCTGCGGGCGAGTGCTGGTTGCGCCAGATCAACTCGACCGGCTCGTCGTCGTCGATCCACGACAAGCCGTGCAGCACAGCTGCGGCAAGTCCGGCCAGGACACCGCGTCGACCCGACCACAGCCACGCGGCTTCTGAGCGTGTTCGTAGCGACAGTGGTGTGCACTGCGCAACGTAAACGTCGGGAAAGATTGCGTGAAACCTGGTCCGCAGCTGATATGGGCTCAACTTGCCCTGCCGCAGGGCTTCGCTACCTATGAAGACGTCGTTCACGGGCATAAGACGTCATGGATCCTTGGACCGGTTTCACCCAGACATAAGCCACTGTGAGGCGTGTCGTGTGCGTGGTTTATGTGTCGCGGGGCAGGCCAATGCGGCAGCATCGGGATACTCGGGCACGATGGCGTCGACGATCCCGGACTTCAACAGATCGGCCGACCGAATGCCTTGGGCCGCAGCAAGTTCGGCCGCATGATCGGTGCCGCGGAAAACGATCGCGCTGGCGCCCTCCGGCGGTAGCGGCGCCAGCCAGCCGTGCAGCGAGACCAGCACCCGATCGGCGGGACCATCGCCAGCGCCGGACCGCCGCGAGTCTCGAAATCTGAATCACCCGGTCGACCGTGCGAACTGGGCGGGCAGGCACGCGCTGACGCTAGCAAGGCCTACCGACGAATTCAGACAAAACACTTGCCACGAGGCGCGAAGAGCAGTACAGTGCTCAGTATCCGAGTATCCGGTTTCAGATACATAAATCCGTACGCAAGCTCTTACAGAAAGGCCCACAATGACCGTCTCAGTCCGTCCCGGGATCATCACCACCGGCAGCGGCGCCCCGTTGCCGCTGGCCGCGCTGCCGCAGGAAGACCTCCTGACCATTAACATCGATCAAATCCCACTGCTCAAGGACGCGATCGGCCCGGGCATCCACATCAAGCCGCTGCGCCTGGATCCCGAGAAGGGCGAGGTGGTCCTCTTTGCCACCATGGCGCCTGGTTGCCAGCTGCCCATCCACTACCACACCGGTACGGCTGAGGTGTACACGTTCTCGGGCTGCTGGATGTACGCCGAGTACCCCGACCAGCCGCAGACCGCGGGCGACTACCTGTATGAGCCGGGCGGCTCGGTGCACACGTTCTACTGCCCCGAGGACAACACCGAAGACACCGTCGTGCTGCTGTGGATGTCAGGCGCGCAACTCGGCTTCAACGACGACGGCACGTTCTACGGGATCAATGACGCGGCCTCCATTCAGTACCTAACCGACACCCTGTCGGCGGCGCAAGGCACCGGACCTGTCCCCTACATCCACGGCGGCAACGCCGGTGTGAACAAGTCCTGAGGTCACACCCGCTCCGCGGTTCCCGCCGGGCGCGCGGCCTCCGCGCGCCAAGGCGGACCACGACGGTGCCACGAAATTAGAAAGGGAGAATCATGCCATCAGCGTTTGACGGCGTCCGGGTCCTGGAACTGGGCCAGATATACAACGGCCCATACTGCGGGCTGCTTCTGGCTCAGCTGGGCGCCGACGTCATCAAGATAGAGCCACCCGGCGGTGAGCCACTGCGCTTCCGCTCACACGAACAAGCCGAGTCCCACGAGTTCGTGATGCTCAATTCCAACAAGCGCAGCGTGGTTCTGGACCTGAAGACGGGCGCCGGTCGCCAGGCGCTGCTCGACCTGGTCGAGAGCGCCGACGTGCTCATCGAGAATTTCGCACCGGGCACCATGGAGCGGCTTCAGCTTGACCACGAGCGACTCCTTCGGCACAACCCGCGGCTGATCGTCGCCTCGGGCAAGGGCTACGGGTCCACGGGACCCTATGCACACATGTCGGCGATGGACATCACCGTGCAGGCGATGTCCGGCAGCGCCGCCACGACCGGAGAACCCGACGGGCCACCGACGAAAGCGGGCGCGGCGTTCGTGGACTTCTCCGGCGGCATCCACCTGTTCGGAGCCATCGCTGCGGCCCTCTTCCAACGCGAGCGCACCGGGCGGGGGCAGATCGTCGAGGTCTCGATGCACGACACGATCTACCCGATGCTGGCGTCCAGCCTGGGCGGCCTGCACAACCAGCCCGACCAACCGCTCCCCGAGCGCACCGGAAACCGGCACTCGGGCATGGCTGTGGCGCCCTACAACATCTACCCGGCGAGCGATGGGTGGCTGGCGATCATCTGCATCTCCGAACGGCATTGGCAAGGCGTGGCGACCGCCCTCGGTAAGCGCGAGCTGATCGACGACCCGCGCTTCCGCACGCAAAGGGACCGAGTCGCCAACATTGACAACGTCGACGAGGAGGTGTCTTCGGTCACCAGAACCCGGACGCGCGCCGATTTGGTGCGCGACCTGCAGGCCGCCGGCGTGCCATGTGCGCCGGTCAAGTCGGTCCGCGAGGTCGACACCGACGAGCACCTGATTCAGCGCGGCATGATCCAATACGTCGAGCACCCGGCGAGGGGACGCGTGCCGGTGCCGGGATGTCCATTGCGGCTTAGCGATTCGCCGGTGGGACCGTTGCAGGCCGCCCCGCCACTGGGCGCGTCAACAGAGGCCATCGTCGCGGAATTAGCCGGCGAGGAGGCCGAGCATGTCCGCTCCGCTTGACCCCGGCACCCCACTGGCGACGTACTACGCCCAGACCCGGCCGCGGATAGGCGAAGTCCTTTCGCGGCGCAGTCTCGGCACGCTGGACGCGGTGATGATCGGCCGCTACGCGATGACGATCGGAGCCACCGACCCGAGCCACTACGACTCGGAGGCCGCACGGTCTGCGGGGTACCCCGATGTCGTCGCGCCGCCCAACATGCTGGCCGCGGTCGCGGATTGGGGCATCGGCACGCCGGAGGCCGACCTGGGGCCCGATGGGACGCCCCAGGATGGTGACATGCCCCTCGGGGACGGCGAGCTCGGGCTTCGCGTGATGGGCGCCGGCGAGGAGATGGAGTTGGTCAACGCGGTCACGGCAGGCACGGAGCTGGTTCTCGAGTCGACCCTCGAGGCCGTCACCCCCAAGCAGACCCGTTCCGGCCCTTGCGTTTTCGTCACCACGCTGAACACCTTCACTGCCGCGGACGGCGCCGTCCTCAACCGCAACCGCCGCACCGTCGCACTACGCAACCCCGCCCAGGAGTCCTGATGTCGATCAACTTCGAAGTTTCGGACACGCTCGAACCGCTCAAGCACACCGCCACCGCCCTGCAGTTGTTCCGTTACAGCGCCGTCACGTGGAACCCGCACCGCATTCACTTCGACGAGCCCTACGCACGCGAAGAGGGCCACCGCGGTCTCGCGCTGCACTCCCACCTCCGGGCGGCGCTGGCCTTACGTTGCGTTACCGAGGGCCTCGGCCCCCAGTGGCGAGTCACGAAGTTCGCCTACCGCCTACGCAGGCCCGTGTATGCGCCGGCCGATCTCACCTACACAGCGCGGGCGACCGCGACCGACGACGACACCATGACCCTCGAGCTCACCGAGCAGCACCCGTCCGGTGAGGCGGGGTTCGAAGGGACCGTGTGGGTCACCAAAACCACTGAGGGAGTGACGAAATGACATCAGCACAGGGGCAACGCCCGGTCCGCATCGGGAACTGCTCCGGCTTCTACGGTGACCGTGCGTCCGCGATGGCCGACATGGCCCGAGCCGGCGGCATCGACGTCCTCACCGGTGACTACCTCGCCGAGGTCACGATGCTGATCCTCGGCAAGGCGCGCGCCAAAGACTCCACCAAGGGCTATGCGACCACCTTCCTGGCGCACTTGGACGCGGCGCTCGAACACCTCGTCGCCAACGGGATCCGGCTCGTCGTCAACGCCGGAGGACTCAACCCCGCCGGGCTGGCCGACGCGACCCGCGAACTGATCGCACGCCACGGCTACGACCTGCGGGTCTCCCACATCGGAGGCGACGACGTCTTCGGCCGCCTCGACGCTCTGCAGCAAGCCGGCCATTCATTGCCGCACCTGACGAGCGGCGAACCGTTGTCGTCGTGGCCGCACCAGCCACTGACGGCCAACGCGTATCTGGGCGGATTCGGCATCGCGCGCGCGCTGGACCACGGCGCCGACATCGTCATCACCGGTCGCGTCGCCGACGCCTCACCCATCGTTGGTGCCGCCGCCTGGTGGTGGAGTTGGACCCAAGATGACTACGACGGGCTCGCCGGCGCGGTTGCTGCCGGACACATCATCGAATGCGGTCCGCAGGCGACCGGCGGCAACTTCTCCGGGTTTCGTACTATTGCCGACCTCGTACAGCCAGGGTTCCCGATCGCCGAAATCGCCGCCGACGGCTCCTCGGTGATCACCAAGAACCCGGGCACCGGCGGCGCCGTCACCCAGGACACGGTCACAGCTCAACTGCTCTACGAGATCGGCGACCCCGCCTACCTCAACTCCGACGTGATCACTCACCTGGACACCGCCACGCTGGCCGATCTCGGCGACGACCGCGTCCTGATCCGCGGCGTGCGCGGCTCGGCGCCACCGGCGACGACCAAGGTCGCCATCACCGGGGTCGGCGGCTGGGAAAACAGCATGATCCTCGCGCTCACCGGCACCGACCTCGACGCCAAGGCGGCACTCATCGAGGGAGCCGTCCACGACTACATCGAGGCCGTGGACGGGATCGACGCGGTCGCCATCGACCGCATCGGGCAAGCCCAGCACGATCCCGACAGCCAGAATGCCGGAACACAGCTGCTGAGGATCGCCGTGCAGGGCACCAAAGAGGCCGCGGGCCGGGCGTTTTCGTCGCGGATGGTCGAGCTGGCCCTATCCAGCTACCCCGGGATGTACTCCCTCGGCCCGCCACAACCAGGGTCGGCGTTCGGTGTCTACTGGCCCGCACTGCTCGACCAAGCAATGCTCGACCACATGGTCCATCATTTTGACGGCACGACGGAGGTCATCGCACCGGGAAATCCACACGGCACCGCGGACGGGGTTATCCCGCAGGCCGACCCGTCGTCCGCGCAATCGGTGCAACCGCCATGGACCGACGAACTCGTCATCGCCTCGCTCGGTGAGATCGTCTATGCCCGCTCTGGCGATAAGGGCGGCGACGCGAACCTCGGTGTGTGGGTACGCAACCGGCACGCGTGGGAGTGGCTCAATTCGACCCTCACCGTTGACGAACTGCGACGCCTCCTCCCCGAAACACGCGAACTGACCATCGCGCGCTACGAACTGCCCAACCTCGGCGCCGTCAACTTCCTCATCCGAGGATTGCTCGGGACCGGCGCCACCTCATCATTGCGGCTGGACGCGCAGGCAAAAGCACTCGGCGAATGGCTGCGCGCACGCAGCGCCAAGGTACCGCGACATCTTGTCAACCCACAGCACCAGGAGAGCACCGATGACTGATCCCGACGAGAGCACCATCGACGTCGTCCGCAAGGCCACCGGAGAGCTGGCCCGGACGTTCGACTACGCGTACTGGCGAGCCAAGGACAAGCGCGGCGAGTACCCGTGGGAGTTCGTCAAGGCGTTCGCCCAAGGCGGATGGCTCGGCGCGCTCATCCCCGAGCAGTACGGCGGGCTGGGACTCGGCATCGCCGAGAGCGGCGTGATGATGCAGGAAATCGCCGCCTCGGGCGCCGGCGCCAGTGGTGCCTCGGCGGTCCACTTCTACCTCTTCCCACCCGCGCCGATCATCCGGCACGGCTCGCAGGAGATGAAGCAGGAGTTTTTGCCCCAGCTCGCCCGGGGTGAGATCCTGATGGCCTTCGGCGTCACCGAGCCCACCGCCGGCGTGGATACGTCGCGCATCCGGACCAAGGCGGAGAAGGTCGACGGTGGCTGGTTGGTCAACGGCCAGAAGGTCTGGATCAGCAACGCGCAGAACGCCCACAAGATCCTGCTCCTGGCGCGCACGTCTCCGCGCAACGACGCGAAGCCGTTGGACGGGATGACGCTGTTCTTCACCGACCTCGACCGCGAGCGGATCACCGTCCGGGAGATCGAGAAACTGGGGCGGTCGGCGATCGACTCCAACGAGTTGTTCATCGAGAACCTCCAGGTGCACGACAACGAGGTCGTGGGCGAGGTGGGCAAGGGTTTCAAATACCTCGTCGACGGGCTGAACTCCGAGCGCATCGTCGTGGGTCTGGAGGGCGTCGGTATCGGTCAGGCGGCACTGGAACTGGCGACGAAGTACGCCGGCGAGCGCGTGGTCTTCGACCGGCCCATCGGCCAGAACCAGGCGGTCGCCCACCCGCTGGCCGACTCCTGGATACGCCTGGAGTCGGCTCGGCTGATGGCGATGCACGCGGCCGAGCTCTACGACGACCACCGGAAGTGTGGCATCCAGGCCGCCGCGGCCAAGTATCTGGGCGCCGAGGCCGGCTTCGATGCGTGCGACCGCGCCATGTCCACCCACGGTGGCTACGCCTACGCCAAGGAGTACCACGTGGAGCGGCTGTGGCGCGAGGCCCGGCTGCTCCGCAACGCGCCCTTCTCCCAGGAGATGGTCCTCAACTACATCTCCACGCAGGCGTTGAAGCTGCCCCGCTCCTACTGAGGCAGCGAGCGCCGGCCGCTGGACCAGGCGCGCACATACGCAGCTCTGGAATTCTCACTCAATACCGGCGTCAACCAGCAGGCGTGGTAACCCCACTTCGGCGCATCGTGCGGATACATGCGAAACACCGGGCGCGAGCTTCCGCGACTCGGCCCGTCGCCGTGAGACTTTCGATCAGGAGCAGCTCCGCCTGGGGGGCCGTCAGGGGTCTGCGCTGACCGATGCCCGTGTAGTGCTCTTATTCGGACGGCGATCACATATCTCGCGGCCAGATAAGCCACTCCGCCGCCCTCCTGGCGGCCGCGCTTGCCGGTTCGGGTGCCGGCCCGTACCCGACCGCGTCGACAGCTTGAACTAACTGTCGAATTCGATTGACGGCCTCAGGTTTAGGTCTCGCTGCGCCGGAATTCTTCGATCACCCCCGCCTGCTTGGCCGCGTCAGTAATGAGTTCGACGTGGCCGCCCTCGTGAATGTATAGCGCCGCATTCGGGGGACGGGCGTGGGTGCGAGCGGCGAACGTCAAGCTGGGTGATCCTTCACCCCCATGGTCGGTGAAGACGATGGCGTGCGCCGGCGCGCCTGCTCCCAGGGTGACCGGGACACGGTGTCGGATCGCAACCAGGAATTAGCCAAGGCCAGCATCGACAAGCAAACGCGGTAATCCGATTTCTTGACACCGTCGTGCGACTGCGGGGATCGTTGCATCAGCTGATCTGCCTGTGCGGGCCAGTGTTTCAGCTAGCAGCAGTTGAGCCCGCAGCGCCGCCAACGGTCTTTGCGCGTCATCGATGCCCGCAAGCAGCTCGCTCGCACGTCGCCAGGCCTGCTCCCGTTCTTCGGCGGAACCGCTTGCCAACAGCAGGCGAACCGCGGAGTCCTCGTCGAGTTCAGCGGTTATCGTGGCGATACCGTCGTCGCGCGGAATAGTCCGCACGGATCGGAGGCGGGCTGCCACCTCCGGCGCGACGCCGATTCCCAATCGGATCCGCTCGTTGTTGATCGCGGCCGCGAGTCGCGGGAGTCGCAGTTGCTCCGCTGTGTTCATACCGGCGTTGAGGCGCTCGGCCGCGACGCTGAAATCGCCTTGCGCTGCTTTGACTTTGGCGCTTCCGACGTACCGCGCGGCGAGGTAGTCCACGCCACCACCCTCCGGCCCAAGTCCATAGCTCATCTCCAGCAATCGCGTCGCCTCATCCAATTCGCCGGCCTCATAGAGCAATTCGCCGAGCATGGCACTTGCGAGACGCGCAGCGTGGGAGTGCGACCCCACTGTAACTCCGATCTCGAACGCTTCGCGAAACTCGCGTCGAGCGGTGGCGATGTCAAGCTCGTACTTGGCGGCAATTCCGGCGAAGCAGTGTGCGAGCACGCTCGCGAACGGCCGGATCATGTCCTGGTAGGGCGCCGCCCACCGCAGCAGCCTTCGTGCGTCGTCAAACTCGAAACGGTAAATGGCGGCGAACGCTGCGACATTACCCGCGACCCCGGGTACCCCAGGGGGGAGGGTATCAGCTCTCGAGAACGCTTCGGAGACAAGAGAATCGATACGATTAATACGGTCGGCGAATAGTTCTGCCACCCCGCGCAGCACGTCGGCTTCCGCTCGAAGATTGCTTCGCGACGCATCCGAGAGTTCTGCCCTGGCCAGCGCCGCCTCGAAGCGATTCAGCGCGGCATTGGCGGGCGCCCTGCGCTGTAGCAGGATATTTGCCCAGGCGATCGCCAGCTGAAGTCGTGCCCTGGATGCCAGCAGCCGGGGCGGCAGTTTCTTGGCAATCTCGAGGAAGGTCGTCATTTTCGACTCCTCGAGCAGACGTGTCTCGTCTTGCTCGACAAGGTCAACGGCGAGGGTCGGGTCGTCGACGGCGAGCGCATGGTTGACGGCCTCGTTGAGGTAGCCGTGTTCGGCGAACCATGCCGCCGCCGTGCGGTGCAGTCGCCGACTCCGCTCCGGATCGTCGCGTGCAAGTCGCTGGCGTAGGAATTCGGCGAACAGCTGGTGATAACGAAACCAGTCGGGGTCGTTGTCGATCCGCTGCAGGAACAGCCCGCGATGCGCGACCTCTTCGAGCATCGCCAGCCCGCGCGGCTGCTCGGACAACGCCGATGCCAGTCCGCCGCAGGTCCTCTCGGTGATCGACGTTGCCAACATGAAGTCGGCTATCGCCGGTTCAAGTGTGTCGAGGACGTTTTCGGCCAGGAACTCACCGATGATGTCATGTGCACCGCAAAGCCGACCGATAAGGCTGGAGGCGTCGGCACCGCCGCGTAAGAACAAAGTAGCGAGCCGCAGGCCGGCCGCCCACCCATCCGTCGAGGCGGTTAGCGCCGCAACGTCGGCGCCCGACAATGCTAGGCCGCCGACATCATTGAGCAACGCCTGCGCCTCGTCGGGATCGAAACGCAGAGCGTCACAGTCAATCTCGACGAGCTCATCACGGAGTCGCAATTTACTCACCGGCAGACCCGCATGCGACCAGCTCGTCACGATGAGCTGCAGGTGGTGGCAGCCGTGTTCGAGCAGGAAGCCCAGAGCGGCAATGGTCTGGCTGTCCGATACCCGATGCCAGTCATCCACGACGAGGGTGATTCGGTCGTCGTTTTCGTGTATCTCGTCGATCAGCGACGTCAAAACGTAGCGGGCCGAGTCGTCGCCATGCTCTTCGAGCACCTGAGCCAAGGCCGCCGCCAGGGCGGGTCGAATCGTTCGGATCGATTCGAGCAGGTGCGCCAGGAACCACACTGCGTTGTTGTCGTCGTCATCGACGGTTAGCCAAGCCACGGCGACGCCCTCGCGCATGAGAAGCTCGCGCCACTGTGCAGCCAGGGTGCTTTTGCCGTAGCCCGACGGCGCGTTGATGAGAATCAGGCGCCGCCGCCCCGCGGCACGAACAACATCGGCGAGCCGATCCCGAGCAACCAGCGACCTGAGCGCGACGGCAGGACGGTACTTCGTCATGGGGGAGGGCGGTGTCGGCGTCGCCGACGTGTGCGCACGACGGGCTGACGGCACTGCCGGCGCCTTGCGGCTTTCAACGCCCAACTCGACATGGCGTGCCATCTCGTCGACGAAAATCCCAAGGCTGCGCTGAACGTCGCGAAGCTGCTCGCCAAACTCCGCCGCCGAGGCGGGACGGTCCGAGGGATCACGAGCCATGGCGCGTTCGATGGCGGCCGCAACATCGGAGGGCAGCCCCTGCCGGCGTAGGTCCGGAATCGGCTGCGACGTGATCCGCAGGAACTGCGCGACTAGCTTTTCGCCGCTGCGGCGCTCGAACGCCGCGTGGCCGGTCATCGCGCAAAAAAGGGTCGCGCCGAGCGAATACACATCCGATTGCGGCGTCGGGGACGCGCCCTCGGGCAGTTCTGGGGCGGTGTACGCCGGTGAGCCGGCGATCACACCTGTCGTTGTCTGAAAACCTCCCGCGATCCTGGCGATGCCGAAGTCGGTGAGCTGCGGTTCGCCGTAGTCCG
Organism: Mycobacterium sp.; assembly: GCF_052144515.1. Classification (GTDB taxonomy): domain Bacteria; phylum Actinomycetota; class Actinomycetes; order Mycobacteriales; family Mycobacteriaceae; genus Mycobacterium. Next base: position 14,117 of record NZ_JBKQQD010000187.1, read on the forward strand.
AGAGGAGGATGTTCCCCGGCTTGACGTCACGATGCAAGATGCCGACGTTGTGTGCAGCTTCCAGCGCGCCGGCCAGCTTCACGCCGATGCTCACGGCCTCATTCCAGTTGAGTGGCCCGTGGCGGCGGATCAAGGCTTCCAGGGAGTCCTTGGCGTGATAGGGCATCACGATGAATGGCCGGCCCGTCGCGATGGTGCCGACCTCGAGAATTGTCACGATGTGCGGGTGGTCGGACAGCCTGCCCATGGCTCGTTGTTCACGTACAAAGCGCTCGACGTTGTCCGGGTCGAGATCAGACGTCAAGACCTTGACCGCGACAGTCCGATCCAACGCCGGTTGCGTGCAGCGGTAGACCACCCCGAATCCGCCATGTCCGACTTCGGTTATGTCGTCGAATCCCGCATTGCGCAGTTCGGCCGCGATGCCGGAAGCCGCATCCCGTTGTGTCGCGTGTGGATCGCCCTCGGCCATCGACGGTCACCATCCTCACTGGATGGCACATTACGCCGACGCCGTCGGGTGTCTGCTGCGGATACAGCACGCGCACCCAGTGGTCATACGAGCATCCAGACGTGTCGATGCGGATCATGCCGCGGAGTCGGTCTTGGTCAGCTCGTCGAGGTCAGGCAGCGGCCGACGGCAGATCTCCGCGGCCTCGTCGGCAGGCAGGCCGAACATGATCAGCACGTCGCGGGTGGCACGATCGGCCGCCTCGGTACCGCTGCGTTCGGGCTGGTCATGCAGCAGCTGGCCCAGCCCCAGCAGCGCGCCGCCTGCCACCGACAACGCGAGCTCAGGATCGTCCACGGTGAACCGGCCGGCGCGCCCAGCGCGACTGATGTCACGCAGAGCCCGCGGAGCCAGGCCGCGGTCAGCGGAGATCAACGTCAACCCGGCGTTGAGAAGCACCCGGCACATCTCCGGGCGCCGCCTGAACA
>NZ_JBKQQD010000188.1:0-4435 GCF_052144515.1 Mycobacterium sp.
GCTCGGTCGCCGCATCGGAGACGATCTGGCGCGAGGTGAAGAGGGCCCGCGAACGCGGCAAGCCGGTCGTGGCGTCGATGGGCGGCGTCGCCGCCTCGGGCGGCTACTACGTCGCGATGGGCGCCGACGCGATCGTGGCGAATCCGGGGACCATCACCGGCTCGATCGGTGTGATCACCGGAAAGCTGGTGGTGCGCGATCTGCTGGAACGGCTGGGCGTGGCTTCGGATACCTTGCGCACCAACGCCAATGCCGACGCCTGGTCGATCGACGCGCCGTTCACCCCGGAGCAGCGGGCGCATCGAGAGGCGGAAGCGGACTTGTTCTACCAGGACTTCGTGGAGCGGGTCGCCGAAGGCCGCAACATGACGACCGACGCCGTGAATCTCGTTGCGCGAGGGCGCGTCTGGACCGGCACGGATGCCCGCGACCGTGGCCTTGTCGACGAACTCGGCGGGTTGGTAACCGCGGTGCGCCGCGCCAAAGTCCTGGCAGGCCTGGACCCGGCCACCGAAGTACGGCTCATCCGCTATCCGGGCTCCTCGCTGCTGGACATGGTCCGCCCCCGGGCCTCGTCGCAACCGGCCGCCGCGTCGCTGCCCGACGCGCTGGGCGGGTTGCTGGCCCGCACTGTTGCCGGGATCATGGAAAACGTCGAGCAGACGATGAGCGGCGCCAGCGCGCTGTGGCTGGGGTCGTCGCGCCTGTGATTCAGCCGGCGAACCGGCCGCTGATGAAGATGATTTCACCGAGCGGGTCGTCGTTTTCCGCGGCCGGCACGTCGATTCCGTGGTGCTTGAACAGGTCAGTCCGGGTCACACCCTCGACGTCCCACCCCTTGTCCCTCAGGTAGTCCACGACGTGGTTGCGCTCGCCGGCATAGACCAGGGACGCCATGTCGAGGTCCAACCCGTGCTCCTCGAAGGGACCGGCCATCTGCCGAACCCGGTCAGCGTCGAGATCCACTATGCCCGGCACGAATTCGGTGGCGATCGTGCTCCCGGGCACGCTGAGCGCGGTGATGTGGTCGAAGAGCCGGTCCTGGGCCTCGGGTGGTAGGTAGATCAGCAGGCCTTCGGCCAACCACGCTATCGGTGCGGCGGTATCGATCCCGGCCGCCTTGAGCGCGGTCGGCCAGTCTGCGCGCAGATCGATGGGAACGGCGTGCCGCGTTGCGGTGGGTTGGGCCCCGATGTCGGCCAAAGTGGTTGTCTTGAACTCGATCACCCGGGGCTGGTCGATCTCGTAGACCACCGTTCCCGTCGGCCACGGCAGCCGGTAGGCGCGAGAGTCCAATCCGGAGGCGAGGATCACCGCTTGGCGCACCCCGGTGCCCGCGGCGTTGATGAAGTAGTCGTCGAAGTACCTGGTCCGCACGGCCATTCCGTCGATCATCGCCTGCATGCGCACCGGCGAGGAGTTCTCGATCGCATCGAGGTCGAGGTCCCCGTCCATCATCTTGGTGAACAATTCCACCCCGACCGAGCGCACCAACGGTTCGGCGAACGGATCATTGATCAAACCGCGCGGATCCCTCGTCGCCATGGCGCGGGCGGCCGCGACCATGGTTGCGGTCGCGCCCACGCTGGACGCCAGATCCCAGTCATCGTCATGAGCGCGTGGCATGAGGAGAATTTAGCCCCCGACGATGCGGCCCGTGGAGCAGGCCGAGGAGGAGCGGGCAATCGAATCCAGCGGGGCGCTATTTCAGCGTCGCGGCGACGTAGCTCATTTCGCCGAAGGCCGCCGTCATCTCGTTCTCGGGGAACTCGAAGCCGTTGCGCTCGTACAGTTCCCTGGCGGGATGCGGGGTCACCTGCCAGCCGTGGTTGGTCAGGTAATCGATGACGATGCTGCGCTCACCCAGGTAGAACAGGTCGGCGGCGTCGAGGTCGAAGCCGGCGCGCCGCCACCGCTCGGTGAAGCGCTGGACTCGCTCGTCGGTGAAGGCCTGCGGGTCGGGCACGTGTTCGGTGGCCAGTCGGCTGCCCGGCGCGCTGAGCGCGGTGATGTTGTCGAACAAGCGGTCCTGAGCCTCGGGGGGCAGGTAGGGCAGCAGCCCTTCGGCGCTCCACGCGGCGGGCTGCGTCACGTCGAAACCGCTCTCCCGCAACGCCTTCGGCCAGTCGTCGCGCAGGTCGATGCCGACCGTGCGCCGCTCGGCGGTCGGTTCGGTGCCCAGTCCGGCCAGCGTGGTGGTTTTGAACTCGATGACCTGCGGTTGATCGATCTCGTAGACCACCGTGCCCGCCGGCCAGCGCAGCCGGTACGCCCTGGTGTCGAGGCCGGAGGCCAGGATGACCGCCTGCCGTACCCCGTCATTGGCGGCGCCCATGAAGAAGTCGTCGAAAAACCTGGTCCGCACCGCGATCTGCTGGGTCCGTGTTTTGCGGTTGAGCAGCGGGTCATCCTCGAAAGTGAGGTCCCCGTCGATGATTCGGATGAACGGGTCCAACCCCACCGCGCGGACCAGCGGATCGGCCAGTGGGTCGTCAAGCAATGCGTCGGGTCCCTGCGACGCCATCGCGCGGGCCGCCGCGACCATGGTCGCGGTCGCGCCCACGCTCGACGCCAGATCCCAGCTGTCGCCTTCGGTGCGTCCTGATTTGGTTGTCATCGCCGATAGCTCCTACTTGTCGAGGGTTCCGCTGGTGTAGAGCATGTCGCCCATGCGCATGTCGTCGTCCTCCAGGGGGGCGAGCCCGTTGGCCGCGAACAACTCCCGGATGCTGCTGCTGGCGAGCCGCCAGCCACTTTCGCTCAGGTACGGGGCCGCCTCGTTGCGGTCGCCGAAGTAGACGAGGCCCGCCATGTCGAGATCGAAACCGTGCGCACGCCAGCGTTCGGAGATGGTCTGCATCCGCTCCTTCATCTTGTCCTCGTCGCCGGGCTCCGGGTTGGGCGCGCTTTCGGTGGCCAACCGGCTGCCCGGGGCGCTGAGTTCGGTGATGGTGTCGAGCAGGCGGTCCTGCGCCTCGGGCGGCAGGTAGCCGAGCAGGCCCTCGGCGCTCCACGCGGTCGGCTGGGCCGGGTCGAATCCGGCGGTGCGCAACGTGGTGGGCCAGTCGTCGCGCAAATCGACGGCCACGACGCGCCGGTCCGCGGTGGGCGCGGCGCCCAGGTCGGCCAGCGTGCGGGTCTTGAACTCGATGACCTCGGGCTGGTCGACCTCGTACACCACCGTCCCGGCGGGCCACGCCAGGCGGTACGCGCGGGAGTCGAGCCCGGACGCCAGGATCACGACCTGCCTGATGCCCGCGTTCGTCGCAGCGAGGAAGAACTCGTCGAAGAACTTGGTGCGCACCGCCATGTTGTCGGCCATGCGAGACATGGCTCCGGCAGATCCCACAGATCCCGGAGCGCCGTCCTGAACGTCGGCGACGTCCTTCAATTCGCTGGGCTCCAACTCGCCGCTCGCCAGGCGGGCGAGCAGGTCTACACCCACCGCCCGGACGAGCGGCTCGGCGAACGGGTCGTTGATCAGCGGACGATCGGCGCGGGTCGCCATCGCGCGGGCCGCCGCGACCATGGTCGCCGTCGCCCCGACGCTGGACGCCAGATCCCAGGTGTCCCCCTCGTACCTAGAACCGGTCGAAGTCATGTCTATCCCCTGTCGGAAGAGTCTGGATACTTAGCTGATTTAACAAGCTTCTCCCACTGTACGCCGCCGCCGATTCGCGGCAACCTTGACTGATGGCGTACGCGGCGGCAGGTAAACGGGTGCTCATCACGGGTGCTTCGTCGGGTTTGGGGGCAGCCCTGGCCAGACAGCTGGCCGCGCAGAACGCGGTGGTGGGCCTGATCGCCCGCCGGCGGGATCGGCTGGGCGAGGTGTTGGCCGACTGCCAGCGGACCTCGCCGGGATCGGCGATGTGGGTGGCCGACCTGGCCGACGCCTCGGCCTTGCGCGCCCTGGCGCGACGGGCTTGGGATGTTCTCGGCGGCATCGACGTGCTGGTCAACAACGCCGCCATTCCGAAACGGCGGCCCGTCGCCGAATTGGATCCGGACGAGGTCGAGGACGTCATGCAGGTCAACTTCTTTGCTCCGATGCGGCTGACGCTGGCCCTGTTGCCGCGGATGCTGGCGCGCGGAACTGGGTTGATCGTCAACGTGTCGAGCGTCGGCGGCCGACTTGGGATCATCCACGAAACCGCCTACTGCGCAAGTAAGTTCGCGCTGTGCGGCTGGAGCGAGGCGATGGCCGTCGATCTGCATGGCTCCGGGATCTCGGTGAAGCTGATCGAGCCGGGCCCGGTCGACACCGAGATCTGGGATCAGCCGGGCAGCGAGGAACCCGTCTACCAGGGGCCTAAGGTGCCGGCCGAGGTGGTAGCCGAAGGAATTATCGCGGCCCTGGGCAGCGACAAATTCGAGCACTACGTCCCAGGACAGATGGCCTTGAAAGAGATAGTCGACGCCAAGAATGCCGACC
>NZ_JBKQQD010000189.1:0-3080 GCF_052144515.1 Mycobacterium sp.
CGGCGTAAGGCAGTGATGCTGTTTCTAGCGGGACAATATCAGCTCCTGAAGCGGCAAAGGGACAATCGGGCGTGGCGTGCGATGGTTCAGGACAAAGCAACGGAACAGGAAACTCGAATAACCGGACCATAGGCTCCTGCCCGTCCAAGCTCGAAGGAGGTGATGACTTTGCGCTCGGCATCACTCGATACCGAATCTCTTTTGGGTAGTGAGTTGTCGCACTCGGGGCCCGAGACACTTCCGGGCCCCGCAGTTACGGCACGAAAGACCAGAGTCATCCTGTTGCTTCATGAGTTGTCGAGAACCGGGGCACCGCGGGTCGCCCTCGACGCGCTCGACGCGATGCGCGATGAGGTCGAAGTCCGCACCATCGCACTGCTTGACGGCCCGCTCGCGGAGGACTGCCGTGCGATCGGACCGCTGTTTATCATCCCCGAATGGCCGCCGGGCCGGATCTGGCAGAGGGCGTATGGCCGTTTTGAGAAGGGACGATGGTTCTGTGGGCTCCGCCGCTGGGCCCCAGATCTGATCTATATCAATAGCGTCGCGGCCTTGCCCATCACGCAGTGGGTGCCGCTGCCCGATGTTCCCACGATCCTCCACGTGCATGAACTTCACACTGAGCTCATGCAAGTCATGAAGAGGTGCCCGGATGCCATGGTTTCTCGGCCCACACGATACCTGGCCGCCTCTGAGGCCGTCCTTCGGGCCCTGGTATGCGAGTGCGGTATCAACGAGGATCGGATCGCAGTGGTCCATTCGTTTGTGCCGGAGCGGCGCCTCGACGGTGTGTGCAGCAATCAGGTTAGGCGGCCAAACGACGGCACCTTGGTGGTTGGCGGGGCTGGACTCCCAGGGTGGCGTAAGGGGACGACGTTATGGTTGCAGATGGCGGCTGAGGTCCGGCGGCTGGTTGGTCCGTCAGCCCGGTTCGTCTGGGTCGGCGTGCCCGAATGGCCCGACATGGACGGGGCCAGGTTTCGGCGCGAGGCGCATCTGATGGGCCTGGACGACATGGTTGAGTTCATTCCGTCAACCCCCAAGGCGCTGGAGTACTTCGCAGGGTTCGACATCTTTGCGATGACGTCGTGGGAGGACCCTTGCCCCCTGGTCGTGCTGGAGAACATGGGACTCGCCAAGCCGGTCGTCTGCTTCGCGGGCGGGGGCGGCGCCCCGGAAGTCGTCGGAGATACCGGCGTGGTTGTCCCTGAGTTCGACCCGCTGGCCATGGCTCGGGCGATCGCCCATCTCGCCGCTGATCCGCCCGAACTGGCCAGGCTGGGCACCTTGGCCCGTCAGCGCGTGCTAGCCAACTTCACGGACCGCGTTCAGGTGCCGAAGATCCGGCGCGAAATGAGGCTCCTCGTCGATCGGTAGTCAACGGCATCCAACGGAAGTGGCTGGATCCGAACTGCGCCATGAGTGAATTCCACACAACCTACCAACGCACGATTACCCTGGGCGTGCATATTCGGTCGGCGCTACGAAGGAGAGGATTTTGGTACCTGGAGCATCGGGTCTGGGCCAAGGTCGGCCATCGGCTCGTCTGAATATGCCCGCAAAATTCATCGACCGAGTCCAGGTTCCTGAGGTCCGACGCGAAGGCTTCACCCTGGCGGAGTCGTCTCACGTTCTCGGGTCGACCGTCGAGCATTGCCTTGAAGCATGTTCCGGTGGCCGAAGCAATTTAGGACAAGGTTGGAAACCGAACGTTTTCGAGGACCCGTAGCATGCCGAAGGTCACGGTCATCACGCCGAACTATAATCATGCGAAGTACCTGCCAAGACGCATCGATAGCATTCTGGCCCAGACGTTTCAAGACTTCGAACTCCTCATCCTCGACGATGCTTCCACGGACAATAGTCGCGAAGTCATTGAATCGTACACCAGGCATCAAAATGTGAGGGCCGCTTTCAATGCAGAGAATAACGGCAGTCCCTTCAAACAGTGGAACCTGGGGCTCAGCCAAGCGAAAGGTGAATATGTATGGTTCGCCGAATCGGACGATTACGCGGACCGCTCGCTGCTGGAGACCCTCGTCGATCGACTGGATCGGCACCCCAACGTTGGACTCGCCGTGTGTCAGTCGTGGATCGTCGACCAAGACAGTAAACTGTTGGGAAACTATCGAGATCTGCTGGAGAATCAAAATCACAGTTTACACTGGCGCGAGGACTACGTCAACGCGGGCCATGATGAATGCAAGAACTACCTGTTCTGGCACAACACAATCCCCAACGCGAGTGCTGTGCTCTGGAGACGTGAAATCCTCGAACGTGTGGGTGGGGCGCCCACCGATCTGCGCGTGTGCGGTGATTGGATAACGTACATCAATGCCCTCCAGTTGTCGGACATCGCGTTTGTCTCAACGCCCTTGAACTATTTCCGTCAACATGAAGCCAACGTCCGCACCCGAGCCTTGCTGCAGGGAAACGCCGCGCGTGAGCCCCGGAGGGTACAGTTGACGCTCATCGACCGGTACGGTCGGCGCAACCTGGTACGCGACGATGATAAGCTTATATCTCAATACGTGATCAATATGGTTAACAGTTCAAGAATACCGCCTCACAACAAGGTGCCGCCTGCGGTAGCGCTGCAACTCCTGACGTGGGCTGCCCGCATTCATCCCATGGCCTTCACGACGGCCCTGAAGATCCTCTCCTGGGAGCAGATGGCCGACTTAGCGCGCAGAGTGGGCATGCTTGGGCTTGCGCGCAAGCTGAAAAATGCGGTGGCGGCCAGCGGCAATTAGCTGTGCATCCACCAATCCGCATCAAACGAAGCCTGACATTTCCCGTACTGGATGGCGCGCCACTATGAGATGGTGACGGCGTCAAGGAAGACGGTGTTGTCTCCACCGGCACTGTCCAATCCTTGGAAGGTGATCGTATGAGCCCCGGCGGTGACGGTGAAGACGGCAGTGGAGTAGGTCTGGTAAGACGTACTCGATGGCGTGAAGGTGCCCACGACGCTGCCGTCGATCAGCACGTTAAAGTTCTGCTGGGACGCCTGGACGTTTTTGCGCTGGGCGGCGTCGAAGCTGAGCACGTAGGTGCCGGCTGCCCAGCCGGCGACACTC
>NZ_JBKQQD010000190.1:0-2758 GCF_052144515.1 Mycobacterium sp.
CCGGCTGCATGATGGGGCCCGGTCACTAAGCAGCCGCCTGACCCTCGTCTCGCATTAGCAGCCGGGCGGCCTTCGCCCCTACCCGCTGCGTTCAAAACCAACCCGCCGCCCACCGATGTGCTAAAGCGAGTAGCGTTACTGATTTCCGATCAAAGACGTGGCGTATAGCTCGGTGGTCGGCAAAGATTTGTCGTTCACGTCGGGTATCGAGGGTTTACGTCCGGCTGAGTTGGCGCCGTGGATTACGCGGGCTGTGCACGAGCGCAGGCTTTTGGACAGGCTACCGACGACGGCGTGCAGCGCGCCGTCGTACGAGGTAATCCGCCACAGCACAACGACCGGCAGCGCCGCCGTAACGGCCGAGGGCGCCCTCAAACCCGAGATCGTGCTGGGTATGGATCACGTCACCCTGCCGATGGTGAAGCTGGCCTGCAACTCAGCGGTGTCGTGGGAGGTAATTTCCGACTACGAGCGATTCGTCTCCTACCTAGGAGTTGAGCTGCCGCTTCGAGTCGTGGACGTCGAGAACCAGCAACTGTTGTACGGCACCGGCGACGACGGGCAAATCCTCGGCCTGTACCACACACCGAGCATTCTGTATCACGACTGCAGCACGTCGGCGGGCGCGTCAAGCGCCACCGCCTACTTGGATGACATCGAAGAGTCGATCGAGCAGCTGCGCAGCGGGCCGGCGCTGGCCGAGCCCGACTGCTTGGTGATCTCACCGAGCAGTTTTTCCGCCCTGCGTCGGATTAAGGATGATCTGCACCGGTATGTTTTAGCGCCTGATCCGACTAGGGAAGAGGCGACGTCGCTGTGGGGTGTCGAAGTGATCGTCACCACGGCGTGCCAGCCAGGTGACGCGTTTTTGATCGACACCACCAAGATGGGCAGGGCGATCATCCGCGAAGGCATCACCTTCAGGCAGGGCTACGCAGAGGACGACTTCGTCCGAAACCTGTTGAGGTACGTCGTCGAAGAGCGCCTCAATCTCGGAGTCGAGCGCCCGTCTGCCGTGCTGTGGCTGTCTGCTCTGCCGACGACCACGAACACGTGGAGCTCATGATGCCGCGCATCAGCGACCAAGTTTCACTCAACTGGGCCGAACCGAGCGAGCGGGGGCCGGGGCGGGTTGTCGAGCAGACCGACTCGCACGACTGGGGTGGCGAACCAACTGAGATCAGCCGTCTCGTGACACCCCCACCGGGTCGGCGGATAACCCCGATCGACTACTTCGACGATCTCGCACCCGGCCCCAACTGGTGAAAAACGTGACGGTTCGACCCTTTCGGATCACCCCGGAACCGGGGTGCGGGTCGACGTCGCTGTGTGGCCTGGCCTGGTTTGCGTACCTTCGCCCCCTTCGGGGAGGCAGACCACGTCAGGCCACACATCCCCTTCGGTCAGTCCCGTCAACGCCGCTTCTCGCGTTGCTTTTGCGGCCAATGACACGACCAAGACGGCTGTCCATGCCCGAGTCGTGCTCAGCGGGACTGATCGAAGGAGGCCTCTATGGCGGTGCATGCACCAAAACCGGTTGCCGTACAATGAATCTGGCGCAGAAATGCTTTCGCCGGCAAGCGCATCTTCCATGCCGTTGCTAAGTAGGGCGGTTCATTAAGGATCAGGCTGATGGCAGTCCAGCTGGCCTGTGCCCTCGTTGTAGGTTCACCCTTATCGGAGAAAGAGCGATGAACCTCGATCGGATATTCCGTACATTCGGCGACGCAAGCGACTTGTTGGGGTGCCCGAGAGCGCAGTCGAATGCGCGTAGACACATTTCGGTGAGGTCTTCTTGCGAGATTTGTTGCGACTGAACCCATTTCACGCAAGCTGCGCGAACGAACGCCAACCAGCCCTCTACCGCGATCTCGGTGACATCGCGCCGCCGGCCCTCCGCGACGAGTTTATCGATCAGGCGTTGGCCCACGACGTTTAGCTCTCCGGTGATGATCGCCTCGATCGCCGGGTCATCCGACAATGCGCCGCGGTTCATCGCGACTGCCTCAAAGGGATGGTCGGCAAAATATTGGATGTAGGCCTCGAGTCCAGTGGCAAACTGTTCTGCGAGCGGTAGCTGCGGATCAAGATTGGCGCGCGCCAGCAACCGGGTACTAGCGCGCTTGAATATCGCTACGTATAAATCTCGCTTGCTCGGGAAGTAGTGGTACAGCGTCGCTCTCGACACAGCCGCGCGGGCGGCAATGTCCTCCATCCACACATCTTCATAAGGCTTTTCCGCGAACATCGCGGCTCCAATGTCGAGCAGCTGTTCGCGTCGCTGTTGCGGCTCTAGCCGCCGTCCCGTCACCGTGCCGACCATGATTGATAATTGACGCGCAAGTCCCCGTCCAGCGCATACCCCCTCTCCGAGAACACCGCCACGACAAACGACACTATGGCCTCCCGTCGACGCCAAGAGTGCAAACGAGGGTCTCACTGTATTGCCTGTGCGTTTGCTTTGCGATTTGTAGGAGCAGAAAGGGACCAAAGTCCCTTAGTCGAACCGGCGAGCAGTGACGGATTTGCAGAACCTTGGCTCCTCACTAAGCGAACCCCACGCGGCGGCCGTGGGGCCGACGACGGGGGTGCTGGACGCGGCTCACGATGAGGCCTCGGCGGCCATTGCGGCGGTGTCTGAAGTGTCTTCCGGAAATCGTTGATGGTTAAACTCAACACGCTTTTGGAAGCGCGCGTCGGCCAGGTTCTTGGCGGCCTCCATGACTAAGTGGTCGACTGCATAATTACAGTGACGTAA
>NZ_JBKQQD010000191.1:0-9646 GCF_052144515.1 Mycobacterium sp.
GTCTACCAGATCTCGCTCCTGAGTTTTCCGATCTTCTTTCAGTGCAAGCGTTATTCGGGAAGTGTCGGCCCGAACGCGGTGAGGGACTTCCGTGGCGCTATGGCTGGCCGTGGCGAGAAGGGTCTGCTGATCACCACCGGAACCTTCACCAGCGATGCACAGAAAGAGGCCCGCCGGGATGGTGCACCGCCCGTCGACCTGATTGATGGCGACCGGCTTTGCGAGCTGCTCAAGAAATATGAGCTTGGAGTCACCACCACGAAGAGGGTTGTCGAAGAAGTCGCAATCCTTACCGACTATTTCAAATCACTGCCAAAGTAACTGGACCCAATGGCACGCAAGCAGGTCTACAAGATCACCTACCCCAAAGGGAAGATCTACGTCGGCATGGATCTGACCGGCGCGATTTCCTACTTCGGTAGCCCCAGCGCCAAAGAGCGGATCGCCGCCGATCTTGCAGAGCATCGCCTAGACCTGACCGTCCGCAAGGAGATCCTCTGGGAATGCGAAACAGCCACCGATGCGGAAGTCCGCGAGATGGAGCGGCTCTTTATCCGCGAGACGGGCGCGAATAACCCGGCTCTCGGCTACAACCTCACGCCGAGGTGGTCGGAGTCGCAGTAGAGCGGATGACTCCCTCGCCGCCACGACGCCACGAGATGCGACAATCTTCCTTGGTGTCTCACGAGCAGTCAGCAACTAACAGCGATCAGCAGGAACTTCTGCGTGCTCTGGAGACCGGGCCGTGTCACCGGTTCTCCGAGTGGCCCAACCGTTCGGTGCCGAAAGTCGCCGCTGGCGTGTACACCGTCTGGGAGCACGATCGGCTGATCTACGTTGGGATGTCGGGCCGGGCGCTAGCAGCCGAGGATATCGCCGCACCGGACGAGCCAGCGAAAGCCAAGGGATTGTGGACGCGACTGGATTCGCACGCATCTGGACGCAGAAGCGGTGACCAGTTTTGTGTCTACGTCTGCGACCGGTTCGTCGTGCCGCGCCTTTCGCTTCAGCAACAGGCGCAGATAGGTGATGGCGTCTTGTCGCTTGACGCGCTCACCCGCAAGCACATCCATGATCACTTCGAATATCGGTATGTGCCCGTGGGTAACGGCAGCGACGCATTCGCGTTGGAACGCGATGTGCAGCGGGGCGCGCTGAGTGTCGGCAAGCCGTTCCTAAACCCTTTGTAGGGTGCCTGACAGCACCGACGACACGTTTTTGGCGAGATTGAAGTCGCCAACACAACCGACACCACCGATATGGCCGTGTGAGGGCTTGCGCGGTATCTGAGCTGGTCTTACCGTCACGTCATGAGCACCGATGACACCGCCGCGTCGGAGCACGGCGGTGATGCCGAGACGACCCAAGTGCCGCCGCCAGGCGACGAACCAAAGCTGGCCTGGTCAGTCCATGACGACACCTACGAGATGCCGACTAACCGGCACGGTCGACTCATGTGGGCCGGTCTCGCTGTCCTTGTCCTCGCCATAACGGCTGCGCTGGTCCTATTGCTATCAACGCTTTTCGGTAGGAATACCACGAATAACGCTCGAACACAGCCGGTTCCGTCACAGCCTGTGACGACGACCGTGGCCGCCGCGCCACCACCGCCCACAGTGACGGCACCGCCGCCGGTCATGGTCACACCGCCAACACCTACGCCGATCCTCAGCGCCAAAGACCGGAAGTTCCTGGCGGACCTCCGCCAGAACGAAGCCCTGGGCGATCCCGGCACCAACACTCCTGCCGTGCTCGCAGCAGCCCAATACGTCTGCGACGAGATGACCACCGGTGGTAACCCCACGGAGTTGCACTCGCGGTTACACGCGGTATGGCCGAGCATCGCCGAAAACGACGTGACGTGGTTTCTCTACACGTCCACGGCGGTCTACTGCCCGCAGATTGGCGGGCCGGTCTGATGTGGGATGGCCTTGCCACCCCTAGTTGTTTCCGTTCCCCGTCGTCCAGCAAAGGAAGGGTTGGGCACACATGTTTTTTCGTGCAACTCTCGTCGCGGCGGCAGCTATCGCGGCGGCACTGACGGGTCTCGCCGCGCCCGCTAAGAGCGAAACGGATTGCCCGCCGGGCACGTACCAAGCCTCGTCCGGTGACTGCGTGCCGTACCCCAAGAAAGGCTCAGCGCCGTGCCAGAACCCGACCGCGATCTGCAACGACGGCGACTACTCGTGCAGTGAACATCCGCACTCCGGTGGCACATGCCACGGCCATGGCGGGGTTGGGCAGTACCCTGTAAGCCCGCTCAGCCAGGGCGGGTGCGCGCCACGCTGAAACGTGTTGGCGGGGAACTCGCTTGTCAGACCGACTACCGTTTCGGTTTCGTTGCGTTCCCCGGCCAACCACGCGTCGCTACCGATTCGACCGACATTTTGAGTGACGTGAGAAAGAGGTAGGCACCGAAAGCGTTTGTCCAATAGTGTTTAAGGCTAGAACCAATCCATTCGTTGTAGTGCTTAGTCAAGATATTAGCAAGTTGGTCAGCGGGCATCTCTAGAGAAATATCAATCAATGCTGCCAAATCCGTCATGCTAGTGATCCCACCCTCGCGGAACGCCGACTTTGCGCCGCCGCTGTGAACATGAAGGAATTCGAACAGATTGTTGTCGTCGTCCGAACTAAGCTTATCAAGAATATTTGTGTACGATTCTTGGCTCATCGGCGCTAATTCAAACTCAAGCCGCCGTACCCGAACATGCTCGTCTAGCACCCGCCATGATGAAAGGACGTAGTTCCATTTGGGACGCAAGGTGTGTCTAGTTCCAAACTGCTTGTCTACAGCTTTTCGCTTGTCTTCAAACGTGGTTGCGTGAGTTGCGAGAAATGTTTTTAGATCAGCAATCTCATCCATCGCTTTATTCGGATTGCTTCGGATCGCGGCACGGCTGGCTTCTAGCCGTTCGATGATGATATCGTGCTCAGCTTGAACCTGATCGGTTGCGCTCGAAGCGTTATTAGTGCGATTGACAGCCCCCACACGTTCGTCGCTACAAAGTTCGTCTATCGCTTTGGAAAACTCAGACCAGGCCGCTTCTGAAATCCGGTTCACCTGGTCGATCTGTGCCTGCTGAGCAGCATTCGATTTGATCGTTTCCAAGAAGACCAACGCAATCGGCACGCCGATCAGAAATCCCGTGGCTGACGCGAAAATATTCAGCCCGTACCCGAGTTTGTGCCACCAGTCCGGCCACCAACACGGCGGGGCGAGTTCACCCCAGAAGCCCAAACCAAGTAGACACAGCCCGACGACAAGCGAGAGCGCCATCCACCACTGCGCGCGGCAACTGAAGCCCCGGAAAGTCTCCCAAAAACCCACGCGGCAACCCTATCGACCCCGCGACGAGTTTCCGCGCTCCTGACGGGGTGTCCGGTTAGCCCGGTCGCGTTTGGAACCGGTAAGCCGCCTGGCGCGTCCAACCCAATATGGAAGACATCGAGCGCGCCGCGATCCGTGACGAGGGCTGCGACCCCGATGACCCTGCCGTGGTGGCAGCCCTAGACCGGTGCGCTGGGAATTGGAGCATCTAGCGTATGGCCAGCCTGGCTGACTGTGATGATGGCGAATCGCAATTCGAAGCGGTAATCGCTTTTGCGACTGCGTGTCGCACAGCGTTCGTACGATGAAGCTGTGGCAGCCGGTCAGATCAAGCAAAGCGACGTACTCGCAGCAATTAAGTTCCGCGATGATCCCAGTCGACAGGAGTTTGTGCGGTCCCTTCGGTTCGAGGACCCGACGAAGTACCGACTCGTCTACGAGGGGCGCTTCTACAAGCCCAAGGAGATTATTGGGATCGCACACGGTATCGCCACCGGCCAATTCTGGGACAGGGACCGGTCGGGTGGGATACATAGCGGGCAAAAATCAGGCATTCTCGGCGATCTCGGTTTTCTAATCGATGACGGTCCGTTGTTCGAGTTGGAACAGTTGAGGGTCGACCGCACCCACGGCAAGCCGGCGCCGTATCAGTACGTCGTTTTGCTGTGGGCGATCTCCCGTGCTCGATCAGGTAGCCCGCGACTGGTTCCCTACTTGAACGTCCGTGACGAATTGGTCGAGTTGCTCGCGCCGTTCGCGATCAGGCAGACCACCCCTGACCCTGCGATGCCCTGGTTTGCGCTGCGGAACTCGTCCTGGTGGGAGATACAAGGACTATTCACCGGCGTCACTGATGCGGATGTGGAAAAATTCAACTTTCCCGCCGGATTATCTAGACTGCTGTATGAGCGGATGCGCGACGATGAGTCCTTCGCGGGTGCAGCCATCGACGTGATCGGTCGGATGATTGGCGGGGAACCCGCTTACGACCAGCTACTGGACGACTTGCGACTTACGCCACTCGCGGGCGAAGTGAAGTCGGCTCCAACGCAACACGAAGGTGCGTCGGCGTATTCCGGGCAGGCTCGCCGCACCTTCATCGTGACCTGGAACCCGGACAAGGGGCAGTGGGCCAAGCGGGGGGGATACCAGGACGCCATCGAGCGGACTGCGCGGGGTGAGACCGTAGAGGAGGACTGGTCAACCGGCGTAAGGACAAGTGGGGTTTCTCCGGGGGACCGGGCGTTTCTGCTGCAGCAGGGAGACCACGGCAGGGGAATCATCGCGAGTGGAACGGTCGTCGGCGAAATCCGCCAAATCCCGCACTGGGACCCGGAAAACCATCCGGGGGAAGTAGCAAACACCGTTGATATCGAGTGGGAATGCGTCCTCCCGGTCGAGGACATCCTTCCGAAAGAAGAGCTGAACCGGCAGCTTCCTGCGATCTACTGGTCACCCCCGGGCAGCGGAGTGCGCATCCCGGATGAGTGGGTCGACCAGTTGGAGGAGCTGTGGTCTAACCATCTCGCGGCTCTTGGCCGCAACGGGTCTCCAGAGGTGAGCGATGTCATCGCTGCAGTCGAGTCGGTGAGTAATCCGCGACGTAAGTTCCTCCGTAGACGCCTCACCGCAGAGGAGAACGCGGCGATCGAGGAGCGGGCCGTGGTTGTGACGCGCAAACACTTCGAGGACGAGTTGGGTTATAAGACCGAAGATGTCGGAAAGCGTGAGTCCTACGACGTGCACGCGACAAAAGGCCAAGAGGTCGTCAAAGTCGAGGTGAAGGGAACGACGACGGATGGTGCAGAGGTGGTTTTGACTAGGAACGAGGTCAATCTCCACCGAGCGGAGCATCCGAATAACGCTCTGGCGGTTGTTCGCAACATCGCACTCGATCGCAGCGGTGACCAACCAGTCGCGACCGGCGGAGAATTGGTTCTAGTCATGCCCTGGGAGATCAATGAGGGCGGACTAATACCAATCGCCTACGACTACCGCACCGGCATTTAAACCGCCCCGACGACCCCGCCGTGGTCGCGGCGATAGACCGGGTGCGGCGTGAACTGGCGCTCTTGATCTGACCCACGACCTCGCGTGCGGGCGTTCCCGCCGGGGCCGGGTTATCGGCAACTTGTCGGCAGCAGGGAGTCGGGCGGCCTATAGCTGTCCGGCAACCTGACGGTTACACCTTGTGAGTTGGGCGAACCGTGGAGCGAGAGCACATATTGACTTGGCCGTGTCCCTTCGTCGAAATAAAGCTCAACAAGGCTTGATTACCAGGATTAATGTCGATCTGGTCGTATCGAGGGCGCAAGCTAATGTCTGGCGAGAACTCCCTACGAAGTTCGGCGCGAAATGCTTCTACTGCCGGAGCACTCTGGAAACCGGCGGTCATGTCGATCATGTACTGCCCTGGTCGCTGGCCCAAGTCGTGGGAGGGCGTGGGCTGCCCGGTCGAGCCATTTTTGGCTTGTAGAGCGATGGCCAGATACGGAGCCCGTACGGCTGAGAATCGGTCCTTGACGCGCAAAAATTGCAAAAATTGTCCGCGGGATCGGGTGCGTTAGGCGACCGGGGGGTAGGGGTTAGGGTAGGCATGCTTCGGTGGAGTCAACGTCGACAAGCTCTTCGTACCTAACTCGTCTGCCGCCCAAGCAGATTAACAACGTTGTCGACAACTGCCCGGGCTGCCGCCTCCGGCGCGGGCGGCTCAGGCAGGGCGTTCGCCGCACCGCCATCTTGCTGCGGAATCCAATCACCGTACGTGTCCAACGTGAGTGTGTAGCTCGCGTGGCCTAGCCACTGGCTCACTTGCATGAAGTGGACACCCACCGAAAGTTGTTGCGCCGCAAAGGTATGCCTAAGGTCGTGAATCCGCACACCTTTCATCGCCGCGCACGCTGGTTCGGTTTTGGTCGCGCGCCGCGCTGGCTGGCTCACGGGTAACCCGACCGCCGCAAGCGCAGGCCTGAATACGCGCCGATAGAAAGTGTCCATGTCGACCGGCTCGGACCAGTCATAGGCCGTCTGCCGCCTATTACCTGCGTCCTTGATGGGAGCCCACTTGGCGGTGCGGCCCGGCCACAGCAGCGCGGTCGGCTCGTCGGCGCGCGGGTGCCCGGCGATGTAGTCCGCCATGCGCTCCGCAAGCCAGGCCGGAAGAGGTACGGTGCGCCGCGACCGCTTGCTCTTGGGAGTACCGGTCACCCAAACGCCGCCCCGGCGTTCCTTTGTGCGGCGAACGTTAACGGCGCAGCGCGGGCCGGGCGCAAAGGTTAGGTCACCGACCTCCAGGCCGGCCACCTCGCCCGCCCTCAGCCCCGTGTAAGCCATGAACTGAACCATAAGGGCATAGGCGGGGTAGGCCGGTAGGCCTGGCAGCTCTCCCGCTATCGCGGCGCTGAGCGCGCCGACCTGTTCGGCGGTCAACGGGCGGTGCTCAAAGCGGGCGCGGTCGCCGGTCGCGCGGCTCGCAGAGAAATCAACCCTGTCGGCAGGGTTCGCGGTTATCGCGCCGTGGTGCATGGCGTACCGCATTACCTTGCTAAAGGTCCGCCACACATGCGTTACGGTCTGCGGGCTCAGGGCGGCGTCAGCCGCGCCGACGCGGCTGCGCCGGTTCACGAGTGTCATGAGTAGCTGTTCGCAATGCGCGGGGGAGATCGCCGCGACCGCCGTAGCGCCCAGCTCTGGCAGAACGTAAAACTCAAGGAGCCGCTGGTATTTGACGCAGGTCGCCGCCTTCAGCTTTCCGCTGGCCACGCGCACCCCTTGGGCGTCGAGCCAGGCGCGTACGTAATACCCGAACGGCATGTCACCCGCCTTACGCTGCTCGGCTAGGGCGCTGGCGCCCGTCGTGTGCCGGGCGGCGTTCAGCTCGTCGCGGCGGGCCTCTGCCGCCTCACGCGTCGGATATGTCTCCCGCCGCGCGCGCATCTGCTTCGGGCCGTCTGGGTGCTCGGGGTTCACCGGCATGGGTAGGCCGAACTGGTCGCGGACTGGTTCTCGCCAGACGACGGCGTAGGTCTTTACGACCTTGCCCTTGCGCTTCTGCCTAGTCTCGTGCGCCCGTACATAGGCCATCTGGTCAGCTAGCCTCCTGCCCAACAGAACTGGCGGATGCATAGATGCGTCGCACTGTGGACGCTTGCCAGCTCGGCTTGCCGAGCGGGCTGAGGATGCCTTCGGCACTGAGTGCGCGGGCGATGCGCTCGTATGTCTGCCCAGCGTTGCGGTCCATGACGATCCGGCGCACGATGCCGGGTTGGACGACGCGTGGCCGGCCAATCCGTTCGCCACGTCGCTTCTTTGCGTCGAGACTGGCCTTGGTCCGCTCGCTGATCTGGGCGCGCTCGTACTCGGCGAAGCTCGACATCACCTGGGCGATCAGCCGACCGCTCGCCGTCGTGAGGTCAACACCGAGATCAAGCACGACTAGTGACCACCCCTGGTTCTGAGCTCGCTCCATGATGTCGGCCGCGTTGATAATCGACCGCGCAAGGCGATCCATCTTTGCGACCACGAGGCCATCGCCCTGCCCAGAGGCCAAGAGTCGTAGTACTTCCCGCAGATTAGAGTTGATGTACTTGCCGCTGGCGCCCTCGTCGGCATAGTGCTCCAGTTTCCAGCCGCGGCGCTTCGCCTCAACGTCGATGGCGGCGCGTTGTGCCTCAAGGCCATTGCGTATGTCGGCCTGTTCCTCAGTGCTCACGCGTGTGTAAGCAAACATCAACGGACGCTGTTGCTTTGCTACCACATTTGCTCCTGAATCCAGGAGTTGGCGTAACAATCAAGGCATAACAGGGTCCCGCGGAAGGGGTAGGGCGCTAGGCCCTCGGGCGCTGGGCCGTCACACTGCGGACAGGGCTGCTCCTCAAATCCTAAGAACCGCTTAAGCGTATTAACGACTTCATGGCGCTCGCCATCGGAAATCGCGGGGCAGCAGAGCTTTTGGTGCAACTCATCGACCGCCTGAACCTTTTCATCCATTCGTGTGCCTCCTTCGGTTAAGGGCGTAACCGGTCGGTTCCGCCTTACGCCCGGACGCTACGCCATTAGCGAACGCTCGTCTAGCCGCTGAGCTGCGACGATATATCTTGTGGCAAACGTCGCTCATCTCGTCGCTCCCGTGTGCGAACCCCTCGGCGGTCGGCGCGTACCGGCCGGGCGCTCGCAAGCCGTCAGCGGGCGAATGAAGGCCCATTCCGACGGGCCCTACCGCGTCCGGCCGGACCGTACGCGCCGCGGGCTCCGGACGCGGGCACGCGAAGCGCGCATGATTGCGGCGGCTTCCTCGTAGGTCACCGACACGGGCGGGGGTGCTATGTGGCGCGGAGGCTCTGCCGATTCGTCGGCGGGTACGTCGGTTGGGTCGGGCTGCGTCGCCTCGTCTCCGTGGCGGCTAGGGCCCGATACGGGCGGCTCCTGTTCGGGCACGAGTTCGGCGTCCACGAACTCGATTTCGGGCGTCGATAGGGCGGGCGGTTCGTTGGTGGGCAGGCCTTGGCGGGCACGGTGTTCCTCGCGGGTGATCTGCGCGATACCCGCGAAGGCAATGCCGGCCAGGAGTTCTTCCCACGGCTTGGGCTGCCGGGCTGATAGCTCTACCGCCGACTTCGCCGTAACCCCGCCGCGGTCCAGGGCGCTGTTAGTGGCTGCCAGCCTCACTTGTTCGCTCTCTGCGTTATCTGCCAAGCCCAACAGGTTTTTCACATTGTGGTGGGCCGCTTCTTGTAGCGCGCGCTGCGCCTTGGCCAGCACCTGTGGGGCTCCGCCACCGTGTACGCGGCATACGGTCCCGCCGCGAATGGCGTAGCGGCGGCACGGCTCGCCATCCTGTCTGCGCGCTTGGCACCGACGGGGGTGGTTAAGCGGCACTCCACCATTGCGCTGTAGATAGGTCCCCATGTTTATTGGTCCTTTCATCTCGGCGTTGGGGCTGAACCGGTCTTGGTGGTCTAAGCGCGCTGCGGGGCGGGTGGTTTGGCCGGCGGGTTGCGCTCGGCTGCAGGTAGTACGGTGGGGTGGGCTTGGCGTAGGGGTCGGTCTTCACGGGCGGTCCATCCGGTCTTCCTTCGATAGGCGGTCGCGCGAAAAAGGTTTCTACCAGGCCTTTTAAGCCGCTTTCCTCTAGTACCTCCGGAAATTGGGCTGAACTAGCTCTCCTTATATAGGCGTTTCGCCGTACCGACTTATACCCCTCTAAATTTCCTATATGACTAAGTGGTCTGGCACGGAATTTCGGTGACGTATTTGTGGGGGCCGTTATGCGGCGGGCGTGAGGGCGGCGTCTTCGTGGGCGGCGATGCGCTCGAG
>NZ_JBKQQD010000192.1:0-7242 GCF_052144515.1 Mycobacterium sp.
GTCCAGCGCTGCCAGGATCTGGTCGTCACTTCGCCGCAGCGCTTGTGCATAGCTGCCAAACTGCTCGTCGCTGACCGTCGTCTTGGTAAACACCTCGAGGTATTGCAGCTGCTCGGTCGGGAAGCCCAATTGTAGATCGTCAATGATCTCGTCGGATGGGACGATGGGTGCCCACATGTCGATGACCGGGATCGACGCGGCGTGTTGTTCTGCGGACATGCTGCTTACCGTAGTGGGAAGGGTTTTCCACCGGTGTGAACGACTCGTTGCAGACTGTTCCAAGTCATGCGACCACACGCCAAATACGGCGCTGATCGACCAGCTGCTGGATGAGCGAGCAGCGGTAGCCGTGCACCATTGTGTCCACGCTTAGCGTCAGCCGTGCAACCAGATACGCGGTAGTAGCGTTATCACCGGTTAGGCAGAATCCACTTCGACGTCACGGGACCACCGCCGACCACCGTTACCATGAACAACGGCATGAAAGACCTAATGATTTGAACGCCATAGACAACACAGCCAAGCGAGGCTCCACCGATTTCGGGGCTTGAAGGTGTTGGTCGCGTCCGGCTCAACCCGGCTGATCAGCAGGTGGCTGAGTTCGGCGACGAGCTCGCCGTCACATGGGCGCCGTCCAATCTGGCCAACCAGCTCTTTGCCGCCACGAGGTCCGACGTGGAAGCCGTCACGCATACACCGGTGACCGCGCTACATCCCTCTTAGTCTTCCTGAACGGAGTATCGACTATGACACGAGCGACTGGCCTGCGAGGCGACAAGCCCAGGCGGGTGTTCCGCGACCGCCGCGAGGCGGGTCAGGTGCTGGCCGGTCTGTTGCAGGCGTACCGCGGCAAGCCGGACGTCGTCGTCCTGGGTCTGGCGCGCGGCGGCATTCCCGTCGCATGGGAGGTGGCCGCCGCACTGGACGCTCCCCTCGACGCGTTCGTCGTCCGCAAGCTCGGTGCACCCGGTCACGAGGAGTTCGCGGTGGGCGCGCTGGCCAGCGGTGGCCGTGTCGTGGTCAACGACGATGTGCTGCGCGGCCTGCGCGTCACCCCGCAGCAGTTGCAGGAGATCGCCGAGCGCGAGGGTCGTGAGCTGATCCGCCGTGAGGCCGCCTACCGCGACGGTCGGCCACCGCTCGACGTCACCGGCAAGACGGTGATTGTGGTCGACGACGGATTGGCGACCGGGTCGAGCATGTTCGCCGCGGTGCAGGCGCTGCGCGATTGCGAGCCCGCCCATATCGTCATCGCCGTGCCCGCTGCCCCGGAGTCGACCTGCCGCGAATTCGCCGGGATGGTCGATGACGTCGTCTGCGCCTCGATGCCCACGCCGTTTCTGGCGGTCGGCGAGTCGTTCTGGGACTTCAACCAGGTTAGCGACGAGGAGGTCCGTGAGTTGCTGGCCACCCCGACGACCGGGGCCAAGCCGGTGGGCCTGGCCGAGCAGCGGGCCGCCGATCTTGTTCTGCACGCCGCGATCGACGCTCCGCGCGGGGTGCCGCCTCGCGAGATGCTCGACGAGTTGATCGGCGATGCTCGCATCGTGCTGATCGGCGAAAGTTCGCATGGCACCCACGAGTTCTACGAAGCCCGCGCCGAGATCACGAAATGGCTGATCGAGCAGAAGGGTTTCAACGCCGTCGCCGCGGAGGCCGACTGGCCCGACGCATACCGGGTGAACCGGTATGTCCGGGGACTGGGCGGCGACTCGTCCGTCGAGGAGGCGCTGCAGGGCTTCGAACGCTTCCCAGCCTGGATGTGGCGCAACGTGGTGGTCCGCGACTTCGCCCAGTGGCTGCGCTGGCACAACCAGCGGTGTGCCACCGACGGGGCGCGCCAGAGCGGCTTCTACGGTCTCGATCTGTACAGCCTGCACCGCTCGATGCACGAGGTGATCGCCTACCTCGACACCGTCGACCCGACCGCGGCGGCACGGGCGCGAGGCCGCTACGCCTGCTTCGACCATTCCGCCGGCGACGACGGCCAGGCCTACGGCTACGCCGCGGCGTTCGGCGCCGGGCCGTCCTGTGAGCGTCAAGCCGTCGAGCAGCTGGTCGAGCTACAACGCAACGCGCTGAGCTATCTAAGCCAGGACGGCGAACTCGCCGAGGACGAACTGTTCTACGCCCAGCAGAACGCCGTCACGGTGCGCAATGCCGAGGAGTACTACCGTGGCATGTTCCGCGGCCGGGCGACATCGTGGAACATGCGCGACACCCATATGGCCGAGACCCTCAACGCACTAGTGACCCATCTGGATCGGCACAGCGGGGCCGAACCTGCCCGAATCGTGGTGTGGGCGCACAACTCTCATGTGGGTGACGCTCGTGCGACCGAGGTGTCCGCCGATGGTCAGCTGACCATCGGTCAGCTAGTCCGCGAACGGTACGGCGAAGAATGCCGCCTCATCGGCTTCAGCACGTATCAGGGCACCGTCACCGCGGCCAGCGAGTGGGGCGGCATCGCCGAGCGCAAGTCCGTCCGACCAGCCCTGAACGGCAGCATCGAGGAGCTTCTGCACGAGACTGGCAAGGACGCTTTCCTGATCGTCATGCATGACGGCTCACCGGCGGAAAAGGCCCTGGATGTGGTACGTCTGGCCCGGGCTATCGGCGTGATCTATCTGCCGCAGACGGAACGGCAGAGCCATTACTTCCATGTCCGCCCCTCCGACCAGTACGACGCGATGATCCACATCGACGCCACACGCGCCCTCGAGCCGCTGGAGCCGACCAGTCTGTGGATCGCCGGTGAAACCCCCGAGACCTATCCCAGCGGCCTGTAGCGCTGCGACCGGCGATCCCGCCAATAGGGCTTTGCCTCACCAAACCCGACGGAGTCTGACACCAATGAACGTTCCCACTCCGCATGTCCGGCGAGGCGCCGAATCGTCACCCTGACGATGAACACTTTCCTCGTCCCGACACCCGACGATCCAACCCGACGGCCCCGGAGATTTCACCCGAATACTCCGGGGCCGTCTTCACAGTTGACACGATCCGGTCGGCGACACGGCGTCTTGGCACGCGTTGCACACCCCCAAGGACGCGGGGCAACTGAACGCCTGCAGAGGGCCCAACGGCCCTAGAGCCGGCCTGATCGTCGGCCTACGTTCGTGATATGCGCCGCAACATATGCCCGGCGACGCAATCCCGCGTAACCACCAATGAGGAGTACACCATGACCACCGCCAAGGACATCATGCACGACAAGGCGACGTGTATCGGCGAACATGAGACGCTGACGGCCGCGGCACGGCACATGCGCGATCTGGGTGTGGGTGCCCTGCCGATCTGCGGAGACGACGACCGCCTGCACGGGATGATCACCGACCGCGACATCGTCATCAAGTGCATCGCCGCCGGCCACGATCCGAACACCACCGCCGCCGGTGAGCTCGCCCAAGGCAGCCTCTACCACGTCGACGCCGACGCAAGCATCGAAGAGATGCTCACCGTCATGGAAGAACACCAGGTCCGCCGCCTGCCCGTGATCGAGGAGCATCGCCTGGTCGGTATCGTCAGCGAAGCCGACATCGCCCGGCACCTGCCCGAACACGCCATCGTCGCATTCGTCAAAGCCATCTGCTCGCCCTCCGCTATCACGAGTTCCTGAAGTCGCGCC
Organism: Mycobacterium sp.; assembly: GCF_052144515.1. GTDB lineage: Bacteria > Actinomycetota > Actinomycetes > Mycobacteriales > Mycobacteriaceae > Mycobacterium. The sequence goes on from NZ_JBKQQD010000192.1 coordinate 3,629, forward strand.
CAGCGGCGGCAAGGGATACCACACGCGTCCCCGCATGCCACCGGAGTTGCGGCTGTCTTGATCGCATCCGGAAACGGCACCGGCGGGCGGCATCATGCAGCACTCGGGCCGCCCGCAACCGGCGACGTGGGTGCGTACGTCAACGCCGACTCGATCGGGGTAAGGGTGTGTATCTGCGCGAGGGTGGCATTCCCCACCGGCAGGCAGTTGCCCGCATCGGTGTCCGGCCCGGATCGTATGACCCGCAACACGTTCGGTGATAATGCCCGGGAGGTGGTCGCCAGCGCACACGCCGAACTACCGGTCACCCTAGGCCTGGGGTTTCGATGGCCCCGACGTGGGACGGGTTGCCCGTTAATTGCAGCCCGGCCCGATAGCAGCCGGCGCCGGGTCTGCCCCCACGGTGATGTCTGCTGGGGTCGGTCCCGTTGCGCTACTGTCGAATATGGATCGACGCACGCTGCTGCGAGCGATGACCGTGGGAGCGATCGCCGCCACAGTCGGCTCCCCGCGGGCCCACGCCGACCGGGTGCGCTGGGGGGTAACGGCGCATCGGGTGCCGGCACCCGATCCAGTGCTAATTGGACTGCCCGGCAGCGGAAATCAGTTGGCGCTCACCGTCGATGACGGTACCAGCGCCGAGGTGGTAGCGGCCTTGGCGAAGTGGTGCGCGGACACCGGTACGCGGCTGACGTTCTTCGTCAACGGCGTCAACAACTCCTGGTTGGTGAATGCGCCCGCGTTGGCGCCGATGGTGGATTCCGGTCAGGTTCAGCTGGGCAACCACACCTGGTCCCATCCCGATATCACCCGCATGGGGCTCGACAAGGTCACCGACCAGATCCGCCGCAACGGTGATTTCCTGCGCACCACCTACGGCGTCGACGGCACCCCGTACTTTCGGCCGCCGTATGGTCGGCACACGGCCGACACCGACCGCGTCGCCGCCGATCTCGGGTACACCATGATCACCCTGTGGAGCGCCGACATCGGCGACGATCGGGCCATCAACGAAGCCCAGCTCGTCGCCAACGCACAACAAACGTTCCAGCGGCAGCAGATCGTGCTCGCACATGCCAATCTGCCGCCGATTACCCACTGCCTGGCCCAACTCAGCGACATCATCAACAGCCGCGAACTGCGAACCGTCACGCTGGCCGACGTCTTCTCGTGAATCACGACCTCGCCAGCCTGTGTCGACTGGAACTGCGGGATCACCGCAGGTCTTCTCCTGCCGCGGTCTCGACACGGTCGGGCCGGTGCGGCTCGTCGGCGACCTCACCACGGGACGGCCGAACGACCGCGGCTCGAGGGGGCGGCTCCTCAGGGGGCGGCTCCTCAGGTGGTGGCTCCTCAGGTGGTGGGCTTTCGGGCATTTTCTTGTCGGTGCGGGCCCGTACCTCGTCGAGGTCTGCACCCTTGGCCTGTCCGACTGCCCAGGCGAGGAGGCCGGCCCATTCCGATTCGGCTGTCGCACCGGTGCGCGGCGCGCCCTGCCTGCTCGACGTCGGGGGTTGCGCAACGGCGTCGATGAACATCGGCTGCAGTGCGTCGATCGCCTCCTGGGCCGCGTAGAACCCGGCGCGGGCTTCCTTCATCGCCCCGGTGACCACGCTGACCGTGGAGGTGTGCCGGGAGTCCCCGGCCTTGAAGTGCCGGTGCAGCGCAGAGGTCCAGCCGTGCAGGATGGCGGGCCTGGTGGAGCGCCGATGGTCGGCGATGAACGCGGCCACGGCGGCTTCGGTGACGGCGTCCTCGGCGGGTGAGGCGTCGTCGAGCTGCTCGGCGATCTCGGCGGCCAGTACGGGCACCACACCCGCCGATTCCCATTGGTATCGGCCACAATCGGCGTGGTGGCTGGGCGCGACGATGATCACTCCGTTGTGGCCGCGGATTTCACCCCAGCCGCCGCCGAGGCGGCCGGTGCTGTTACCCAGCGTCCGCCCGGGCGGCTGGGTGAAGACGTAATGCCCGCGGCCCGCAACGTCAGGCCGTGTCGACTGGAACGGCGCCGCAACAAGGTGCCGGCGCAGAACGTCGGGCAGCTTGTCGGGGGCGTCCGCGTCGAACACGACGGCGCCGGATCGGCCGCAGTGCAGCGCAATGTCGTGATCGGTCCCGGCGAACCACGCTGTGATCTGCTTGGGATGGCGGCTGGACTTCGCGTGCCACTTCTTGCCGACAACCGAGCCGGGATCTTTCGTGCCGCGCCTGACGGGCAGGACATACCAGCCGGCGGCGGCGTAGGCCAAGGCAGCGGTCAGCGTGTCGCCGTCCGGATCGAGGTCGGGGATTACCAACTGTGAGTTCATGGGGCCGCCGCCGACAGCTTAGCGGCGCGACACCGTTGGACACCGTGTGGCGCCGCGGGTCCCGGCGACGATCCGGCCGGTGCAGGCGCTACGGCACCGTCCGGCGAAGAACTTGCTTACCCTCAGGCTGCTCTCCCTCGGCGTGCCCGAGCATGCGACGATGACGGGTATGCCCGACCACACCGACCAGCGAGAGTTACTCAAGAAATTCCTCGGGGAGGGCCGTCCGGCCACCCCGGAGGCGATCGCGCAGGTTGTCGAGGCCGGCGCCGCCGGACACCGCTTCGGCCAGACTCACCCCGACCGGACCGGAGACGCGGCACCCGTCGAGGTCGTGCTCGACCTCGCCAACACCCTGCCCCCAAGACTGGAGCAGATGATGCGCCAGGGCCGAAGCGCCCGACAAGCCGAGGCCAGCAGCTGGGCGCCACCATACCAGCCCTGACAAGCCTGGCCGGGGTGGCGATGCAGCACGGGCATCGTCAGCTCCATTCAGATCGTCGCCGACGTGGACCGCATGAACGCGTTGGCCGTGCATGTGGCCAAGATCGCCCGACGCCGCCCCCGACACGCGCTTGCCGAGGAAGTCAGTGACTGCTTTCCTGAAATAGGCAGGGTGGCAGTCGAATTGGGCAACAGCGCCCAGCAAGTGCTGCTGTCTCGCGATCCTGAAAAAGCTGCCGCCTGCGCGAAGAAGACAACGCGATGGACAACCTGCACCGGCAGCTGTTCACCCACACCGCGCGCAATCGTGCCCGACAAGAGTGAACGGGTTGCCCGGCAGGCACGGGAGGCGATCCGCCGGATGAAGGACCTAATTCCCTTATCGGCGAGCCGTTCCGCGGGACACACTCGGGGGATGAAGCTGTTCGCGGATCGTGTCGACGCCGGACGCCAATTGGCCCACCGCCTGGATTTCTTGCGCGGACAGGACGTCGTTGTTCTTCGCCTGCCACGGGGTGGGGTGCCGGTGGCGTTCGAGGTGGCCAAGGCGCTGCAGGCGCCGCTGGATGTTCTTGTGGTGCGCAAGCTCGGTGTGCCGTTTCAGCCCGAGCTGGCATTCGGCGCCATCGGTGAGGGCGGCGTGCGGGTCATCAACGACTCCGTCGTGCGTGCGGCGGACCTTCGCGGCCACGACATGGACGCGGTCGAAAACGCGCAGCGCGCCGAGCTGCAGCGCCGCGTGGAACGTTTCCGCCGCGGGCGTGACCGCATCTCGCTGGCGGGGCGGGTCGCGGTGATCGTCGACGACGGCGTCGCCACCGGGGCGACCGCAAAGGCCGCCTGCCAGGTGGCCCGCGC
>NZ_JBKQQD010000193.1:0-47098 GCF_052144515.1 Mycobacterium sp.
GGCACTACCGCTCCAAGCCAACCCGAAGGCGACAGACACAAAATGAGCCAAACACCAGGTGATCCAGACCCAACCACCGCAACGCGGCAATGTCACCCTGACACTGAGACACAAAAGCGCCTCGACACGCCGTGTCCGAGGCGCTTTGGCAGGGGGTACCTCCCGCTTGCGGGGGACTGCTCGCGGGCGGATCAGGCCAGTTGCTTTTGCTCGTAGCGGCGTGCCCATTCCTTGCGCGGGCGAATCGACACGTCGACATCGGCGCCTTGGGCCCGTAGCGCACCGACGTTGGCCTGCTCGCGCGGCGTGCGGGCGAACGGGTCCCAGCTGAAGAAGTTGCAGGCGTTCTGCCAGGTGATCTTGTTGATGTCGGTGTCGTCGGCGCCTGCGGCGTTCAGTTCGGACAGCACCTGCTCGGGGGCGTCCGGCCAGAAACAGTCGGAGTGCGGGTAGTCGCATTCCCAGGCGATGATGTCGATGCCGATCTCGTGTCGCAGCTTCAGCGACGTCTTATCGGTGACGTAGCACGCCAGCGAGTGCTCGCGGAACACGTCGCTGGGCAGCTTGTCGCCGAAGTCGCGGCGCAGCCACTTCTGGTTGGTGTAGTGGCGGTCGCTGCGATCCAAGTAGAACGGGATCCAGCCGATGCCGCCTTCGGAGAAAGCGAACTTCAGGTCGGGGTATTTGCGCATCGCCGGGCCCCACAGCAGATCCTGCGCGCACATCGCCGAGACCTGGGTGGCCAGGATGATCATGTTGTCGATCGGCGCGTCGGGCGCCATGCTGATCGCCCCGAAGCCAGTGCCGATGTGCAGGCACATCACCACGTTCTCCTCCGACAACGTCGAGAACACGGGACCCCAGTAGTCGTCGTCGTGATAGCTCGGAAGGCCTTCCAGGTGCGGCAGTTCGGGCATGGTGACCGCTCGGCAGCCCTTGGCGGCGACGCGACGGATCTCGGCGCACATGGCCTCGGGATTCCACGTCGGCAGGACCGCGATCGGGATAAAACGTCCCGGATAGGACCCGGCCCAGTCATCGATGTGCCAGTCGTTGTAGGCCGACACCATCACCAGCGTGACCTCTTCGCGGTACATGTTGAGGTGGCGGGCCGAGAAACCGGTGAACGTCGGGAAGCACATGGACGCGAGGATGCCGTTGCGGTTCATGTCGCGGACGCGTTCGTGGACGTCGTAGACGCCGGGGCGCATCTCGGCGAAGCCAGCGGGGTCACGGCCCCACTCTTCGGCGGGCCACGACACCACCGCGTTCAAGCCGCTCACACCCTGCGGCCTGCCCTGAAACATCCACTGGTCCACGCCCTTGTCGTCGGTGACGACGATCGGCGCCTCGTCCTTATATCTGGCCGGAACGTGGCGCAGAAACATGTCGGGTGGTTCCACGACATGGTCGTCGATGCTCACCAAGATCAAGTCGTCGATATTCACGCCTCCACTTGTACCCTGGACTCTCGTGACCGTCTCCGCATCTTCGGCCAGAATTTTATCTAGATCGGCCAATTCAGAAAATATCGGCCGGGTCGAGCTACGCCATGGTGGCCGCGCCCGCGCCGGCAGTTACCTCTACGAGGGGCGTTCCCAGCCTGGTGGACTGGTGACCGGTTGGCACTCCCACGATCTGCATCAGATTCAGTACGCGATCGGCGGGGTGGTCGAGGTCGAGACCGGAGCCGCGCACTATCTGTTGCCGCCGCAGCAGGCCGCCTGGATCCCAGTTGGGTTGGAACACCAGGCCACGATGACCCCCGATGTCCGCAGCGTGGCGGTTATGTTCGATCCTCAATTGCTTCCGCCGGTCGACAACCGGGCGCGGATCCTGGCCGTCTCGCCGCTGATCCGCCAGATGATGATCTACGCGCTGCGCTGGCCGATCGACCGGGCCGACAGCGACCCGGTCTCCGACGGATTCTTCCAAACCCTCGGTCATCTGGTCTTTGAGGCTTTAGAAACTGGGGGAGATCACGAAGCGCCGCTGAGCCTTCCGACTTCGACCAATCCGATCGTGGCCGCCGCGATGAGCTACACCAAGGCGCATCTGCAGTCGACGACCGTCACCGATGTCAGCCGGTCGGTCGCGGTCTCCGAGCGGACGTTGCGGCGCCAGTTCGACGAGGCGATCGGCATGTCTTGGCGCACATACCTTTTGCACGCGCGGATGCTGCGCGCGATGGCTCTGCTCGCCGCGCCGGGTCAGTCGGTGCAGCAGACCGCCACGGCGGTCGGCTTCGACAGTCTGAGCGCGTTTACCCGCGCGTTCACCCAGTTCTGCGGCGAGACGCCGTCCACCTATCGGCAGCGAACCAACGATGTAGTGGCGGGCTGATTTTGGCCGCGGGCCTACCAGGCGTGGACGCGATTTTGCGCGGACTCCAGACCCAGTTCGATGAGCAACTCGGTGGCGTCGGCGGCTTGCTCGCAGATGGTGGGGACTTCGGTGCGTTCGGCGGCGGCGAAGTTCTCCAGCACGAACGCCGCCGGGTCTTTGCGTCCGGGCGGCCGGCCGATCCCGATGCGCACCCGCTGAAAGTCCTTGGTACCCAGCGCGGCGGCCACCGAGCGCAGCCCGTTGTGACCGCCTTCGCCGCCGCCGAGCTTGAGCCGGATGCGGCCGAACTCGAGGTCCAGGTCGTCGTGGATGGCGATGACGTCGGCCGGCTCTACCGAGTAGAACTTGGCCAGCGGACCCACTTGCCGGCCGGACTCATTCATGTAGCAGCGCGGCTTGGCCACCACCACCGCGTGCCCCGCTAACCGGCCGGTGACGACTTCGGCTCCAGAACGCTTGTGCGCCTTGAATTTCGAGCCCAGCCGCGCCGCGAGCAGGTCGGCAACCATGAACCCGAGGTTGTGCCGGGTGCGGGCGTAGTTTTCTCCCGGGTTGCCCAGGCCGACCACCAAGAGAGGATCGGCCACGTCGTGCTACTCGGACTCGTCCGCGGCGGCCCCGGCTTCGCCGGCCTCTTCTTCGGCTGCTTCGCCTGCTGGGGCTTCGGCGGCTTCGCCGGCGCCCTCTTCCTCGAGGTCCGCGGCCGTCGGTGCGTTCACCACGTTGACTACCAGCAGATCGGGGTCGGAAATCAGGTTGACGCCCGCCGGCAGGGTGATCTGCGCGGCGGTGAACTGGGTTCCCGGCGCGGCGCCCTCGACGGACACGGTCAGCTGCTCGGGAATCGACAGCGCCTCGGCCTCGATCTCGATGGCGTTGGTCTCCTGGGTCACCAGGGTGTCGGGTGCGGCCTCGCCCTCGACGATGACGTTGACCTCGACCACCACCTTCTCGCCGCGACGGACGACCAGGAGGTCGGCGTGCACGATGTTGCGGCGGACGGGGTGGATGTCGAGCGCTTTGGTCAGCGCCAGCTGTTCCTTGCCGGCGATGTCCAGGGTCAGCACCGCGTTGGTGCCCGAGTGCCGCAGCACGGCCGCGAAGTCGTGTCCGGGCAACTCCACGTGCTGCGGGTCTTCGCCGTGACCGTAGAGGACGGCGGGAATCTTGCCGTCGCGCCGGGCTCGCCGCGAGGCGCCCTTGCCGGTCTGGGTACGGACCGAGACGGTCAGCTGGTTGACTGCGGACTTAGCCATGATGTCGCTCCTGTGTGGTTCCGGCCACGGCCAGGAGCGCGACAAACTCGTCGGTCTCCGTCGATAACGGTGTTCTGGGAAATCCAGCCACCCTCGCCGTGACGCCCGGTCAGGTTAGCGCATCTGCACCTCAGAGCGGAAATTGGTGTTCGGGCGATCGTCACATCTGTCGCACGCGTCTCTCGTTCAGGCGATGTCCTTTTTGCCCGCCTTCGAGTGAGCGACAACGGCAGTTGTGGGAGAGCAGCTCAGAGCGGAAATTTGGTACCCGTGAGCTGCTCGGACAGCTCCCAGAGCGCGGTGGCGGTGGCCGCGTCTCGCGCCGCCCGGCTGCGTGCGACCGGCTGGGTGCGGCCGATATAGCCGAATCGGGGGCCGACGAACGTGTCGCCCGGCAGGTCCTGCGACGCCGCGTACAGCGTTTGCCGGGCACCGAAGTCGGCGTCGGTCGCGATCACCCGGGTGGCGGCCGACATCAGCGCGTCGCCCACCTTGCGGCCCGAGGCTCCCTGCAGGTTGGTGTGGGAGTAGCCGGGATGGGCCGCCAGCGCGCGCAACGGCGAGCCGGCCGCATCGAGTCGGCGCTGCAACTCGCTGGTGAACAGCAGATTGGCGAGCTTCGACTGGCTGTAGGCCAGCCAAGGGGAGTACCTCCGGGTCTTCCAGTTGAGGTCGTTGAGGCTGATGCGTCCCGGCCAGTGCGCGAAAGACGATACCGATACCACCCGGTCGGTGAGCTTGGGCAGCAGCAGGTTGGTCAGCGCGAAGTGACCGAGATGGTTGGTGCCGATCTGGCTCTCGAAGCCGTCGACGGTCAGTGCGTACGGGGCGGCCATGATGCCCGCGTTGTTGATCAGGATGTCGCCTCTGTCGGCCTGGTCTATGCCGTCGGCGAACCTCCGGACCGACGACAGGTCCTGCAGGTCGAGTTGACGGACCTCAACGTCACCCGCCATTTCCCGTGCGGCGGCCTCGCCTTTGCCGGTGTTGCGGACGGCCATGATGACCTTGGCGCCGGTTCGGGCCAACTCGCGGGCGGTCACTGCGCCCAGCCCGCTATTGGCGCCGGTGATGATGACGGTGCGCCCGGCGAACGACGGCAGGTCCGCGGCGGTCCAGTCGGTCATGCCCGACAAGCCTAGTGCCCGGGGTCGAACTCCAGGGGCACGGTGAGGGGTCCGGCTATTCCCGCCATGCCTTTCCATGGGCTTGGTCCGGTCTGGCGGGGGTTGGGCATGCGTTGGGTGATGACCCGAAGAGCCTCGGTCAATTCCAGCCGCGCCAGGTGGGCGCCGAGGCAATAGTGCACGCCGCCACCGAAGTTGAGGATGGCCGCCGGGCTTTGACGGGTGATGTCGAGACGTTCCGGGTCGTCATAGACATCGGGGTCACGGTTGGCGGAGGCGGTGTTGGCGGCCACCAGGGTGCCGGCGGGAATGCGGACTCCGGCGAGTTCGATGTCTTCGGCTGCGCGCCGGATCGTGCCGAAAATGATTGGACGGTAACGCATTAGCTCGTGAACCGCGTCGGGTGCCAATTCAGGATGTCGGGCAACCAAGTCCCATTGATCGGGGTGGGCACACAACACCTGGACCGCCGCAGCGAGCTGGTTGCGGGTGGTGTCGGTGCCGGCGCCGAGCAGGCCGGCGCTCAGCATGAGCAGTTCGTCGTGGGTGAGCCGATCGCCTGGATAGGCCGGGCATTCGGCGCGGATCAGATCGGAGATCAGATCGGAGATCAGATCGTCGGTCAGGCATTCCCGGCGGCGCGCGATCAACTCCTCGAGATAGGCGTCTTGCTGTTGAGCCGCCGCCAGGATCGTCGGTGCGTCGTTGACGACGTTCCACTCGAAAACCTTCTTGATGTCGTCAATCCAGCGGGAGAAGAGTTGCCAATCCTCGGGCTGCGCGCCCAGCAGCGCGCAGATCACGGGCGTTGGATAGCCCCGGGCGATGTCGGCGACGACGTCGCAGCGCCCGACGGAGGTGACTGGTTCGACCAATCCGGTGATGATTTCCGCGGCCAGGCTGCGCAGCCGCTCGGCAGCGCGGGGCGAGAACGCCTTCGACACCAGCCGGCGCAGCCGATGATGCACGGCGCCGTCGAGGCTCAGCAGGCTGCGGGTCGCCCGGTCCCAAAGTGGACCCGAGGTGATGCCTTTCACGTCTAGTGCCAGGCCCTTTGCGGTGATGAATCGGTTGTCGCGCAGGACCGTGCGGACCAAGTCGTAGCTCAACACTTCAGGTCCGTACGGGCCGATCGCGATCGGGGCCTGTCGTCGGGCGTCGGCGATGACGCGGAGCGCCTCGTCGGGATCGGTGAGGTCGTCGTAGCGGAACACGGGCAATCCGGCGTCGAAGACGCTCGGGCAGTCCCTGATCAGAGTCGTCATGGCAGTTGACTATCCGGTCGCAAAACGCGCAGACCATCCGCCATAACGCGGAGATTTGCGCGGTAGGTGTCGTAATTTGCGCGGGCCTGCGGTCGTAAACCGCGCTATTTCGCCGATGTTTTTGCGTAGTGCCGGCCGCGATGCTGGCTACCATGAGCCAACACGCGGAGATGCCGCCGCTGAACTGGAGTTTGAGCGAGTTGCTGCCGACTGGAACGGTGACGTTGCTGCTGGCCGATGTCGAGGGTTCGACGCGGTTGTGGGAAACCCAGCCCGAGAAGATGACGGCCGCGCTGGGGCAGCTGAACAAGACGGTGAACGAGGCCATCGCCGCCCACGAGGGCGTGCGCCCGCTCGAGCAGGGCGAGGGCGACAGTTTCGTGGCCGCATTCGCGCGCGCCAGCGATGCGGTGGCGTGCGCGCTGGCGTTGCAACGGGCGCCGTTGGCTCCGATCCGGATACGCATCGGCGTGCACACCGGTGAGATCCAGCTGCGTGATGAGTCCAACTACGCGGGTCCCACGATCAACCGCGCCGCGCGGCTGCGCGATCTCGCGCACGGTGGGCAGACCGTGCTGTCGGGTGCGACTGAATCGATGGTGGCGGACCGGTTGCCTGACGGGGTATGGCTGACGGAGCTGGGTAGTTATCCGTTGCGTGGCGTGCCGCGGCCCGAGCGGGTGGTCCAGTTGTGCCATCACGATCTGCGCAACGAGTTCCCACCGCTTCGGGTGCGCCAATCGGTGGCGTTGCATAACCTGCCGACTCAGTTGACGAGTTTCGTTGGGCGCCAGGGAGAAATGGCTGAGCTGCGTCGGATGGTCACGGACAACCGATTGGTGACGTTGACCGGCGCAGGCGGGGCCGGCAAGACGCGACTTGCCGTCGAAGTCGCCGCTCAACTCACCACCGAATTCTCCGACGGCGTGTGGTACGTGGATCTGGCACCGGTCACTGATCCCGCTGTGGTGCCGGTGACTGTCGCGCGCACACTGGGCCTGCCCGATCAGCCGGGCCGCTCCACCATGGACCTGCTACTTGAGTTCTTTGGCGAGAAAGAAATATTGCTGCTGCTCGACAACTGCGAGCATCTGCTCGACGCGTGCGGGAGCATGGTCGTCGAGCTGCTCGCGGCCTGCCCACATTTGGCGATCTTGGCCACCAGCCGTGAGCCGCTCGGTGTGCCCGGTGAGCTGAGCTGGCGGGTTCCGTCGTTGCCGCTTGCCGACGAGGCCGTCGAGCTGTTCGCCGACCGAGCCCGGCGCGCCCGGCCGAATTTTGTTGTGGGCGAGGGTGATACCGCACTGGTTCAAGAGATCTGCGAACGCCTCGACGGCATGCCGTTGGCGATCGAGCTTGCCGCGGCACGGGTGCGGGCGCTGTCGTTGCGTCAAATCGTGGACAGTCTGCATGATCGGTTCCGGTTGTTGACCGGGGGTGCGCGCACCGCGGTGCGCCGCCAGCAGACACTGCGGGCCTCGGTGGATTGGTCGCACACGCTGCTCACCGAACCCGAGCGGGTGTTGTTTCGGCGGCTCGCGGCGTTTGCCGGCGGATTCGATCTGAATGCCGCCCACGCCGTCGGGGCCAGCAGCAAGGTGGAGGGTTACCAGCTGCTGGATCAACTGAGCCTTTTGGTGGATAAGTCCTTGGTGGTCGCCTTCGAAACCAGCACCGACTCCGGCGCCGGGATGCGATATCGGCTGCTGGAGACGGTGCGCCAGTACGCGCAGGAAAGGCTCGGCGAATCCGGCGAAGCCGACGAGGTCCGGACCCGCCATCGCGACTATTACACGGCTACGGCCGCCGAGCTGGAATCACCCGGCTACTCCGGCGATGAGCTGCTGCTGGACTGGGCGGCAACCGAGTTCGACAATCTGCGGGCCGCGTTCGCGTGGAGCCGCGAGAATTCCGACTTCGAGATGGCCCTGCAGCTCATTTTGTCGTTGCGGCCGTTGTGGTTGCGCGGCGGCCGGGTCCGGGAGGCACTGGCCCGGTTGGACGCCATCTTGGCTGACCCGGGAATAGCACCGGCGGTGTGGGCCGGCGCGGTGGCCCACCAGAGCATCATCGCTGCGTCGATTGGCATCCCCACAGAGCCGAGTCGGGCGCAGGAGGCGCTGGCCATCGCACGTCGGCTCGAGGATCCGGCACTGATCGCCCAAGCCCTCATCGCGTGCGGGATGCTCGCCTTCTACGACCCCGAGGCGGCAGAGCAATACTTCGCCGAGGCCATCGATCTGGTCCGCGTAGCCGGTGATCAGTGGAGCCAGTACCAAATCTTCAGTCATCAGGCAGCGGTGGGTGTCATGGCTGGTGAACCGATCGCTGCGCGGGCGGCCGCCGAGGCCGGGCGTGACCTTGCCGATGCGCTTGGCGACAGCTACTTCTCACGGAACAACCGAGCGTGGCTGGGCACCGCGTTGACGCTCCAGGGAGATCTCGCGGACGCTATCCGAGTGGGCCGAGCCGTGGCCGACGAGGCGGAGACGGCCGCGGACCCCATCCAGAGAATGTTGGGCCATATAGTTCACGGCGCTGCGCTTGCATACCAGGGGCAGCCGACTTCCGCGCACGCCGCAGCGGAATCCGCCCTCGCGGCCGCAACGGAAGTGGGCGCGATCTCCAAAGACGCGTTGTACTCCGTATTCGCCCTGGCCGCCCTCGCTGGCGGTGACGCTGCGGCGGCCACGCAGGCGGCGGAGAAAGCCTTGCAGCACACCGTTCCCGTGCGTGAAGTGTTCACCAGGGGCGCCGCCCCGGCAGCCGAGGCCGCACTGGCATGTGGGGATTTGGACGCCGCGCGCCGTTTGGCTGATGAGGCCGTCGCGGTGGTGCCCGGCTGGTGGAAAGTGGCCGCTTTGACGGTGCGGGCCTTCGTGGCGATCGCGCTGGGTGAGCCGGAACAGGCCGAGCGCGACGCTCATGACGCGCTTGTGGTCGCCGCCCGCGTCCAGGGATATCTGCGGGTGGCCGACACTCTGGAATGCCTGGCCCGCCTGGCCGCTGACGACGCCAACCACGCGTACGCGGCGCGTCTGCTGGGCGCGGCGGACGGTTTCCGGCAGCGCCTGGGGCATGCCCGCTTCCCGATGTATCAAGCCGATTACGACGCCGCAGTTACGGCAGTACGGGAAGCGTTAGGGCAGAGCGATTTCGACGCCGCGTGGGCCGAGGGCGCGGCCCTGTCCACCGAGGAGGCGATCGCCTACGCTCAGCGGGGCCGCGGCGAGCGCAAGCGCCCCACCAGCGGCTGGGGATCACTGACACCCATGGAAAACGATGTGGTACGTCTGGTCCGGGAAGGGCTGGGCAACAAGGACATCGGTGCGCGGCTATTCGTCTCACCGCGCACGGTGCAGACTCACCTGACCCACGTTTACGCCAAGCTAGGCCTGACCTCCCGGGTGCAGCTCGTCCAGTTGTCGCTCACTGGCGGACAAAAAACGTAAGGCCGCGAGCAGACGCAGAATCGCATCGGGGAGGCTTCCAGAGTGCGATTCTGCGTCTGCTCGCCCCGGCCTATTTGGCGGCGACGACGAATCCGCGAATGATCGCCTCGATGTCGGACGCTTGCGCGACCGCCTCGTTGGCCAGGCTGGTGATGGTGAGCTGAACCAGGTAGGGCTGCTTGCCGGGCGGCGAGCCGGTAGGCAACACGATCCGGTTATAGCTGTGCATCCGCATGCCGTCCTGGTCGTAACTGCCCTGGATCATCGACGAGGGAAATCCGTTGAAGTCGGCCGTCGAAGCGTCGAGCTGGGTGAAGTTCGGGACCAGCTGGGCATCGGCATTGGCGTGCTTTACCGCGTCGGCGGCGTTGAAATCGGCGCCCCGCAGCGTGAACACCGTCAGCATGGCCGCCGGATACTTGCCGCCCTTGGAGATCACCTGCGTGGTTTGGGGGAGCTTCGGATTGCTGTACGGCGCCCAGCCCGGTGGTGTCGGGATTGACACGGTCAGGTCGGTCAGGGTGTTCGGTGCCACCGGCACCCCGGTGACGCCGATACCTTCGAGGTACTTCGCGAACGGGATGGGCCGGGCCGCGGTCGTCGCGGCGCTGGTCGCCGTCGTCGTCAAGATCGACTGGAAGTCCGGGGGTTTCGGTGCGCAGGCCACGGCCGACACCGCCAACGCGGCCAGCGCGGCGGCGGCCGCGCCAAAAAGGGCAGATCTCACAAAATCTCGCGGACCGCGTCGATCGGCCGGGCCAGCCGAGTTCCCTTCGCCGTGACGACAAACGGACGTTCGATGAGGATGGGATGTTGGGCCATGGCGTCGAGCAGTTCGTCGTCGCTCGCGTCGGCCAGCCCCAGTTCGGTGTAGAGCGGTTCACGCTTGCGCACGGCCGTACGCACATCGATGCCCGCGTCGCGGATTATGCGTACCAGCTCGTCCCGGGACGGCGGCGTCTTCAGATACTGGATAACGGTGGGCTCAAAGCCATTGTCCCGCAACAGGTCCAGTGTCTTGCGGGAGGTGCTGCACTTGGGATTGTGGTAGATGACGGTGCCGTCCTTGCCCGCCATCTACGCGTCTCCGTCGAATAGCCCTGTGACTGAGCCGTTTTCGAATACCGCGCGAATGGTGCTGGCCAGCAGCGGCGCGATGGACAAGACCGTCAGCTGGGGGAAGCGCTTCTCCTCGCCGATCGGCAGCGTGTTCGTGACGATCACCTCCCGGGCGCCGGATGCGGCGAGCCGCTCGGCGGCCGGGTCGGACAGCACGCCGTGGGTCGCTGCGACGATCACGTCGCAGGCGCCGTCGTCGCGCAACAGCTTCACCGCGCCCGCGATGGTGCCGCCGGTGTCGATCATGTCGTCGATCAGGACGCAACAGCGGCCTTCGACTTCGCCGACGACGCGGTTGGAGACCACCTGGTTGGGCACCCGGGGGTCACGGGTCTTATGAATGAAGGCCAGCGGAACACCGCCCAGTGCGTCGGCCCACTTCTCGGCGATGCGCACCCGGCCCGAGTCGGGGGAGACGACCACCATGTTGCCGTCGGGGTAGTTGTCCTTGATGTAGGTGGTCAGCAGGTTCTGGCCGCGCATGTGGTCGACGGGACCGTCGAAGAAACCCTGGATCTGGTCGGTGTGCAGGTCGACGGTGACGATCCGGTCGGCGCCGGCGGTCTTGAGCAGGTCGGCAACCAGCCGTGCCGAGATCGGTTCGCGGCCGCGGTGCTTCTTGTCCTGCCGAGCGTAGGGATAGAACGGCATCACCGCGGTGATCCGCTTCGCGCTGCCCCGCTTGAGCGCGTCGATCATGATCAGCTGTTCCATCAGCCAGTTGTTCACCGGCGCCGGATTCGACTGCAGGACGAACGCGTCGCAGCCGCGCACCGACTCATGGAAGCGCACGAAGATCTCGCCGTTGGCGAACTCGCGCGCCGTCTGCGCGGTGACGTGGACGTCGAGTTCCTTGGCGACCTGCTCGGCCAGCTCGGGGTGACCGCGGCCAGAGAACAGCATCAGGTTTTTGCGATTATCGGTCCAGTCGTGGCTCACGTGCTGCCCTCGCCGTTCGAAATGGTGGCCTCATCGTACGTAGCGAAGGGTACCGGTTGCCAGATAACAAATTCACAATGTCTATTCGGGGTCTATTCGGGTCTGTTTGGTTTCGGTTGGTGTGCGGCTTTTTCGGCCGCCTCGGCCGCCTCGGCAGCCGGAGTTCCCGGACGTTTGCGCTGCACCCAGTTCTCGATGTTGCGTTGCGGTCCCGCCGACACCGCCAGCGCCCCGGGCGGGACATCGTCGCGCAGCACCGTGCCGGCGCCGGTGTACGCGCCGTCGCCGACTGTCACCGGAGCCACGAACATGGTGTCCGACCCGGTCCGGACGTGCGAGCCGACGGTGGTGCGCCGCTTGGATATCCCGTCGTAGTTGACGAACACGCTGGACGCGCCGATATTGCTGTGCTCGCCGATGTCGGCGTCCCCGACATAGGTCAGGTGCGGCACCTTGGTCCCGGTGCCGATGGTCGAGTTCTTCACCTCGACGAACGCGCCGAGCTTGCCGTCGGAGCCCAATACGGTGCCGGGCCGCAGGTACGTGAAGGGGCCGACGTCGGCGCCGTCACCGATCGACGACGACGCGCCGTGGGTGCAGACCACCGAGGCGCCGTCGCCGACGCTGACGTCGGTCAGGGAAGTACCCGGGCCGACCACGCAGTGACCGCCGATCTGGGTGCGCCCGAGCAGCTGGGTTCCGGGGTGGACGACGGTGTCGCGGCCGATCATGACGTCGACGTCGATCCAGGTGGTCGCGGGGTCGACGATCGTCACGCCGGCCACCTGGTGAGCGGCCACGATACGGCGGTTGAGTTCGGCACCCAGCTCGGCCAACTGGACACGGTTGTTGACGCCGGCCACCAGCGCGCTGTCGTCGACGTGCCGGAAATGCACGGTCCGGCCGTCTTGCCGAAGGATCGCGACGACGTCGGTGAGGTAGAGCTCCTGTTGGGCGTTGTTGGAGCTCAGCCGGCTCAACGCCGACCGCAGCGCGGCGATGTCGAAGGCGTACACGCCGGCGTTGACCTCGCGGATCTGGCGTTGCGACGCCGTCGCGTCGGTGTGTTCGACGATCGCCATCACTTCGTCGTCCTGGGTGCGCAGGATGCGGCCGTAGCCGGAGGGATCGGCAAGCGTCGTGGTCAGCACCGTCACCGCAGCCGACGCTGCGCTGTGGGTCGCGATCAGATCCGCCAGGGTGTCGGCATCCAGCAACGGGGTATCGCCCGAGGTGACGACGACGATGCCGGCGTAGTCATCGGGCAGCGCGGACAGGCCGCACAGCACCGCGTGGCCCGTACCGAGTGGGCGATCCTGCAGCGCGACGTCAATCGTGCGTCCGAGCGCGTCGGCCAGGTCGGCGACGATCGGCGCGATGCGCTGGTGATCGTGGCCCAGTACCGTGACCACGTGCTGCGGTGCCAGCTTGGTGATCGCGTGCAGCGAGTGCGACAGCATGCTGCGACCGGCGATGGGGTGCAGCACCTTCGGGGTGTCCGACCGCATCCGGGTCCCGGGCCCGGCGGCTAAGACCAGGACCGCGGTATCACCCCGAACCGTCATCGACTCTCCCTTATTTGGCCCACCAGGCGGAGCGTGCGTGTCTGATCGCCGACACGCCGTCCAGCGTGTCATTTCGTGCACGCTCGCGGCAAACAGCCGAAGCTCCGTCGCCAGGACTCGAACCTGAACTCTCAGAACCAAAATCTGATGTGCTGCCGATTACACCACGACGGATTGCATACCCACGGCGGGGCAGTCCGGCCCGCGCCACCAAGTGACTCTAGTCGAAGCATCCAAACCGATACCCTTGTTGACGTGGCGGTGCTGGACCGGGAGCCTGACAAAGCAGACAAAGAAGTGCGGGCGCCGCGCGCCCGGATGACGGGCAGCGAGCGCCGGCACCAACTCATCGGGATCGCGCGCTCGCTGTTTGCCGAACGAGGCTATGACGGGACCTCGATCGAAGAGATCGCGCAGCGGGCCAACGTGTCCAAGCCGGTCGTCTACGAGCATTTCGGCGGCAAGGAGGGCCTGTACGCCGTCGTGGTCGACCGGGAGATGTCGGCGCTGCTGGACGGCATCACCTCGTCGTTGACCAACAACCGGTCCCGGGTGCGCGTCGAGCGGGTCGCGCTGGCGTTGCTCACCTACGTCGAAGAGCGCACCGATGGCTTCCGGATCATGATCCGCGACTCGCCGGCCTCGATCAGCTCGGGCACCTATTCCAGCCTGCTCAACGACGCTGTCAGCCAGGTCAGCTCCATCCTGGCCGGCGACTTCGCCCGCCGCGGGCTGGACCCTGACCTGGCCCCGCTGTACGCCCAGGCGCTGGTGGGCTCGGTGTCGATGACGGCGCAATGGTGGCTCGATACGCGGGAGCCCAAGAAAGAAGTGGTCGCCGCGCATCTGGTCAACCTGATGTGGAATGGCCTGATCGGCTTGGAAGCCGATCCCCGTTTGCAGGACGAGTAGCGCTTACATTCCCGAGCGCCCGCGGGCTGGGCAGCTGCCGAAACGCAAGAAGTACGCAAGGCCCAGGTGTTGGGATTGGTAGCAGTGCGGCCGGTATCCACTTGCCGTGCGAGGGGCTACAACCGGCACCGAAGGAGCCACCATGAAACGAACCACACGATTTTCCGCATTGCTGGGGGTAGCGGCGACCCTGTTGCTGTGGTGCGGCGCCGAACTGGCCGCGCCTTCGGCTCAGGCCGCGCCATGCCCGCCCGGTAAGTCCTGCACCACCTGGTGCCCGGGCCAACCCAACCCGGCGGGCAGGCCCGTCCCTTGGGACACCGGCGTCTGCCACGACTATTACTGGGACTACTACGGCGTGCACGACACCGACAACGGCGCCTTCTACGCGTGGCGATCCATGGGCTGGTAAAGCCGCGCGGCGCAAGGCCTAGGCCAGATGGTGGCGACCCGCTGCGCCCGGCTACGCCGCGCTTGCGATCGCCACCGCCTAGGCCAGATGGTGGCGACCCGCTGCGCCCGGCTACGCCGCGCTTGCGATCGCCACTACCCGCAGTCGCGCGATAGCAGGTCGGCGATCGTTTCGCGGCGGATCAGCTCGCGAGTCCGGCCATCTTTGACCGCCACCAGCGGCGGACGGCCGACCATGTTGTAGTTCGACGCCATGCTGTGGTGATAGGCGCCGGTACAGGCCACGGCCAGCAGGTCGCCGGGATGCACGTCGGCCGGGAGCTGGATATCGCGGGCGATCTCGTCGCCGGCCTCACAGTGCCGGCCCGCGACGGTGACCAGCTGTTTGACCCCCAGCGAATGCCGGTTGGCCAGCGTGACCGCGTATTGCGCGCCGTACAATGACACCCGCGGGTTATCGCTCATGCCGCCGTCTACCGCGACGAAGGTCCGGCCGCCGGGTTGGCTTTTCACCGAGCACACCCGGTACAGCGTGACGCCGGCCCGGCCGCTGATGGCCCGGCCGGGTTCCACCACGATGGTCGGCCGTGGGAAATGCTCCGCGGCGCATGCCTCGTCGAGCGCGTCGTCGATGATGCGGGCGAGTTTGTCGAGGTCGAGTTCGGAATCACCGGCGACGTAGGGGATCCCGTGGCCACCGCCGATGTTCAGTTCGGTCAGGATGACGCCATGCCTGGCGCGGATGTCGGCCATCGCGGCGATCATCCGGTGAATCGCTTCGCCGTACAGGGCCGGGTCGGTCACCTGCGAGCCGATATGGCAGTGCAACCCGACCAGGTCGAGGATCGGATGCGCGAGCACCCGCTTCACCGCGTCGGCGGCCTGGTCCCCGGCGAGCGTGAACCCGAACTTCTGGTCGCTGACACCGGTGGTGACCGCGCGGTGCCCGTGGATGTCGATGTCGGGGGTCACCCGGATGAGCACCCGCTGGCGCTTGCGCGCCAGGCCCGCGAGGTAGGCGATCTCGATGAACGAATCCAGCACGATGCGCCCGACCCCGACCCTGGTCGCCTCGCGCAACTCGTCGGGCGATTTCGCGTTGCCGTGCATGATGATGCGGGCCGGGTCCACCCCGCCCGCCTGGGCGATGGCCAGCTCACCGGCTGAGCAGACGTCGACGCCGAGCCCCTCGTCGCGGGCCCAGCGCGCCACAGCGGTGGTCAGCAACGACTTGCCGGCGTAGACGACCTCAACACCGCGCAGCGCCTTGCGGTAACGCCGGGCACGGCGGCGGAAGTCAGTCTCGTCGATCACGTAGGTCGGGGTGCCGAACTCGTCGGCGATGTCGCTGAGGGGTACGCCACCAACGCAGAGTCGGCCGTCTTCGTCGGAATGTGTAGTGACCGGCCAGATCGCGGAATCGAACCGCGAGGGCGCCGCCTTTCCGAGAGACGGCAAAATATCGAGCAATGTCATGACTTCAAAATGCGCCCGGCCTGGGTCGGGTGCCGCAATTCTTACGATCCCTTGACGGCCCCGGGCGCAATATTGACGAGTTGGAGCGCACGTGAGCCCCACCTGGTTTTTTCTAGGCCTTCCCGTTGGCCCCCCTAGAATGGGCGCATCATGACCGCACCGGGGCCGGGTCGCCCAGATTCCCCGATCGCGGGGCTCGTCGAATTGGCGCTCACCGCGCCCACCTTTGGCCAGCTCATCGAGTGCACGGCCGAGCGGCCTGCCGAATTGAGCCTGGTCGGACCGGCCCGCGCGCGCTTGTTCGTGGCCAGCGCGCTGGCGCGGCAGGGTCCATTACTGGTGGTCACCGCGACCGGACGCGAAGCCGACGACCTGACCACCGAGCTGAAAGGCGTCTTCGGCGACGCGGTCGCGATGTTCCCGTCCTGGGAGACCCTGCCGCACGAGCGGCTCTCACCCGGAGTCGACACGGTCGGTACCCGCCTGATGATGCTGCGCCGGCTGGCGCATCCCGACGACGCGCGATTGGGCCCGCCCCTGCAGGTGGTGGTGACGTCGGTGCGCTCGCTGCTGCAGCCGATGTCGCCGCAGCTGGGGCTGGTGGAGCCGGTCACGTTGAGCGTCGGCCAGGAAGTCGACTTCGAGAGCATCATCGCCCGGCTCGTCGAGCTGGCGTACACCCGAGTGGACATGGTCGGCCGGCGCGGGGAGTTCGCCGTGCGCGGCGGGATCCTCGACATCTTCGCCCCCGTCGCCGAGCACCCGGTGCGTGTCGAGTTCTGGGGCGACGAGATCACCGAAATGCGGATGTTCTCGGTCGCCGATCAGCGCTCCATCCCGGAGGTCGGCATCGACACGCTGGTCGCCGTCGCCTGCCGTGAACTGCTGCTGACCGACGACGTGCGGGCGCGGGCGGCCCAGCTGGCCGCTGCCCATCCGGCGGGCGAGGGGGCCATCACCGGCACCGTCACCGACATGCTGGCCAAGCTGGCCGAGGGCATCCCGGTCGACGGCATGGAGGCGCTCCTTCCGGTCCTCCGTCCCGGCGATTACGTGCTGCTCACCGATCAGCTGGCCGAAGGCACGCCGCTGTTGGTGTGCGACCCAGAGAAGGTCCGCACCCGGGCCGCCGACCTGATCAAGACCGGGCGGGAATTTCTCGAGGCGTCCTGGTCGGTCGCCGCCATGGGCGGTGACCCGGCACCGGTCGACGTCGAGCAGCTGGGCGGGTCGGGATTCGTCGAACTGGACGACGTGCGCGCCGCGGCACGCCGGTCCGGTCACCCGTGGTGGACCTTGAGCCAGCTGTCCGACGAGTCGGCCATGGAGCTCGACATCCGGGCGGCGCCGTCGGCGCGGGGGCATCAGCGCGACATCGACGACATCTTCGCGATGCTGCGCGCGCACGTCAGCACCGGCGGGTACGCCGCGGTGGTCGCGCCCGGGACCGGAACCGCGCATCGCGTCGTGGAGCGGCTGGCCGAGTCCGACACCGCCGCGGTCATGCTGGAACCCGGGGCGGCGCCTTGGGCCGGGTTGAAACATGGGATTGTCGGGGTGCTCAAGGGCCCGCTGCACGACGGTGTCGTGATTGAGGGCGCCGACCTCGTGGTGATCACCGAGACCGATCTGACCGGCAATCGGGGGACGTCCGCCGACGGCAAGCGGCTGGCGGCCAAGCGGCGCAACACCGTCGACCCGCTGGCGCTGGCGGCGGGCGATCTCGTGGTGCACGACCAGCACGGCATCGGGCGGTTCGTGGAGATGGTCGAACGTACCGTCGGCGGAGCACGGCGCGAATACCTGGTGCTGGAGTACGCATCGAGTAGACGGGGCGGCGGTTCCGACAAGCTGTTTGTCCCGATGGATTCGCTGGATCAGCTGTCGCGGTATGTGGGCGGGCAGGCGCCGGCGCTGAGCCGCCTCGGCGGCAGCGACTGGGCCAACACGAAGACCAAGGCGCGTCGCGCGGTGCGCGAGATCGCCGGCGAGCTGGTGTCGTTGTACGCCAAACGGCAGGCCAGCGCCGGACACGCGTTCGGGCCGGACACCCCCTGGCAGGCCGAGATGGAAGACGCGTTCGGTTTCACCGAGACGGTCGACCAGCTGACCGCGATCACCGAGGTCAAGGCCGACATGGAAAAGCCGGTGCCGATGGACCGGGTGATCTGCGGCGACGTCGGCTACGGCAAGACGGAGATCTCGGTGCGGGCGGCCTTCAAAGCGGTGCAGGACGGCAAGCAGGTTGGCGTGCTGGTTCCCACCACGCTGTTGGCCGACCAGCATCTGGAAACGTTCCGGGAACGCATGGCCGGCTTCCCGGTGGTCGTCAAGGGCCTGTCCCGGTTCACCGATGGCGCCGAGTCGCGCGCCGTGATCGACGGCATGGCCGACGGGTCGGTGGACATCGTGATCGGCACGCACCGGCTGCTGCAGACCGGGGTGCGCTGGAAGGATCTGGGCCTGGTTGTGGTCGACGAGGAGCAGAGGTTCGGCGTCGAGCACAAGGAGCACATCAAGTCGTTGCGCACCCACGTCGACGTGCTGACCATGAGCGCCACCCCGATCCCACGGACCCTGGAGATGAGCCTTGCCGGGATCCGCGAGATGTCGACGATCCTGACGCCGCCCGAGGACCGGTTGCCGGTGCTGACCTATGTCGGTCCGCACGATGACAAGCAGGTCGCCGCGGCGTTGCGCCGTGAGCTGCTTCGCGAGGGGCAGGTCTTCTATGTGCACAACCGGGTCAGCTCCATCGACTCCGTCGCCGCCCGGCTGCGCGAGCTGGTGCCCGAAGCGAAGGTTGCCGTCGCGCACGGGCAGATGCCCGAGGACCTGCTGGAGCGCACCGTGCAGGGGTTCTGGAACCGAGAACACGACATCCTGGTGTGCACCACGATCGTCGAGACCGGCCTGGACATCTCCAACGCCAACACGCTGATCGTCGAGCGCGCCGACACCTTCGGGCTGTCCCAGCTGCACCAGCTGCGCGGCCGGGTCGGTCGCAGCCGCGAACGCGGCTATGCCTACTTCCTCTATCCGCCCCACGCGCCGCTGACCGAGACGGCCTACGACCGGTTGGCGACCATCGCGCAGAACAACGAGCTCGGCGCCGGTATGGCGGTCGCGCTGAAGGACCTCGAGATCCGCGGTGCGGGCAACGTGCTCGGCGTGGAGCAGTCCGGGCACGTTGCCGGAGTGGGGTTCGACCTGTACGTGCGGCTGGTGGGCGAGGCCGTCGAGGCCTACCGGCTGGCGGCCGACGGTCAAACCGTGACCAGCCCCGAGGAACCCAAGGATGTGCGGATTGACCTGCCGGTGGACGCGCACCTGCCACCGGACTACATCGCCAGCGATCGGCTTCGCCTGGAGGGCTACCGGCGGCTGGCGGCCGCCTGTGACGACGCGGCCGTGGCTGCTGTTGTCGACGAGCTCAACGATCGTTACGGCGCGCTGCCCGAACCGGCCCAGCGGCTGGTGGCGGTCGCTCGGCTGCGGTTGCTGTGCCGCGACGCCGGTATCACCGAAGTGAGCGCCCCATCCGAGGCCACCATCCGGCTCTCGCCGATCACGCTGCTGGACTCCGCCCAGGTGCGGCTCAAGCGGATCTATCCGGGCGCGCAGTACCGTGCCACGACGTCGACGGTGCAGGTGCCCATCCCGCGGTCCGGTGGCTCCTCAGGTGGGGTAGGTGCGCCGCGCATCCGGGATGTCGAGTTAGTCCAGATGGTGGCCAACCTGGTGACGGCACTTCAGGGAAAACCGCAGCAGGAAATTGGTATTGCTCAGGAGCGAGAAGTGCGATGATCCGCGCCGGCGACGATGCAGAGCGAAGCGATGAGGAGGAGTGGTGCTTATGATCGTCGTCTTGTTCGACCCCCGCCGCCCGTCGCTGGCCCCCATCGAAGCCATCGAGTACCTCAGCGGCGAGGTGGAATACACCGAGGAGATGCCGGTCGCGGTGCCCTGGTCGCTGCCTGCGGCGCGTCCGGTTCACACCGGAGAGGACGCGCCGGTATTGCTCTCGTCGGACCCGAATCACCCCGCCGTCACCGCGCGATTGGCCGCCGGCGCGCGGCTTATTTCGGCGCCGGAATCGCCGCGTGGGGAACGCCTGGTCGACGCCGTCGCGATGATGGACAAACTGCGCACCGCCGGACCGTGGGAGAGTGAGCAAACCCACGACTCGTTGCGCAGGTACTTGCTGGAGGAGACCTACGAGTTGCTGGACGCTGTGCGCAGCGGCAATGCCGACCAGCTGCGCGAAGAACTCGGTGACTTGTTGCTACAGGTGCTCTTCCACGCCCGCATCGCCGAGGATGCGGCGCAGCTTCCCTTCACCATCGACGACGTCGCCGCCACGCTGATGCGAAAGCTCGGTAACAGGGTGCCGGAAGTGCTTGCGGGCAAGACGATTTCGCTTGAAGATCAGCTGGCTCAGTGGGAGGCGCGCAAGGCCGCCGAAAAGCCGCGGTACTCGGTGATGGACGACGTTCATACCGGTCAACCGGCTTTAGCGCTGGCGCAGAGGGTGATTGAACGTGTCGGCAAAGCCGGGCTGCCTGCCGACCTGATCCCCGCCGAGATCACCTCGATCTCCGTGTCGGCCCATGTCGACGCCGAAAATTCGCTGCGCACAAAAGTTTTGGAGTTAGCTGACACGGTACGCGATGTCGAGAAGGCGATTGCCGCCGCGCGCCGGGGGGGCAGTGTTCCAGACGAGTTCGATGTGACGCCGCTGGGTGAGATCACCGAAGAGGAGTGGCGCGCCCACTGGCCATCCGGTGCACCGGTCCTCGATGTGGTGCCGGACGAAGCGCCCACGGCGTCGGCGGGCTCCAAGAAGCGCAAGGGCCGACGCTAAGGCCGGCGACTACTACAGTGTTTGCGGGGGTAGTCGCAAACCCCGTGGGACGATGAACGGGGCTGAACTGGGTGTAGGGGAGTGTCGTGTCGCCGAGACGTTGGTTGCGGACCGTCGCCGTGATAGGGGCGACCGCGATGCTCTTGGCGTCCAGTTGTACCTGGCAGCTCAGCCTTTTTATCCCCGAAGGCGTGCCGCCGCCGGCGGGAGATCCGGTGCCGCCGGTGGACACGCATGTCAGTGGCCGGCCCGCGGATCAGCTTCGTGACTGGGCGGAAAAGCGCTCGCAGGTCTTGGAAATTCCGGTTATTGCGCTGGAGGCCTACGCTTACGCCGCCCGGGTCGCCGAGGTCGAGAACCCGAAGTGCCATATCGCGTGGACAACGCTGGCGGGCATCGGACAGGTGGAGAGTCATCACGGCACCTACCGGGGCGCGGCGCTGGCACCCAACGGCGACGTCAGTCCCCCCATTCGCGGTGTCCGCCTTGACGGCACCGGCAACAACCTGCGCATCGTGGGCGACTCGGACGCAATGGGGGACACAACGGACGCCGACGGCGGGGTGGCGCGCGCGATGGGACCGATGCAGTTCATCCCGGAAACGTGGCGGTTGTACGGGGTCGACGCCAACAACGACGGCATCGTCAGCCCGGACAACATCGACGACGCCGCGCTCTCGGCGGCGGGCTATCTGTGCTGGCGCGGAAAGGATCTCGCTACACCGCGAGGGTGGATAACCGCACTGCGGGCCTACAACAACTCCGGCGTCTACGCGCGCGCCGTGCGGGACTGGGCAACCGCCTACGCGAAGGGTCGGCCCTTGTAGCAGGATCTGTAGCAGGATGAATCCGTGACCCAGGCTTTACCCTAAAGGGCGGCCCAGGGGTACGGAACAGCTACAGCAAGTTAGGCAAGGAGAACCCAGTGCCGATTATCGAGCAGGTCGGAGCCCGTGAGATCCTCGATTCCCGCGGCAACCCGACGGTCGAGGTCGAGGTGGCGTTGATTGACGGAACGTTTGCCCGCGCGGCCGTGCCATCCGGTGCTTCGACCGGGGAGCACGAGGCCGTCGAGCTACGTGACGGCGGCGATCGTTACGGCGGGAAAGGCGTGAAAAACGCAGTACAGGCCGTGCTCGACGAGATCGCCCCGGCGGTCATCGGGCTCAATGCCGACGATCAGCGGTTAGTCGATCAGGCGCTGGTGGACCTCGACGGCACGCCCGACAAGTCCCGGCTGGGCGGCAACGCGATCCTGGGTGTCTCATTGGCAGTCGCGAAGGCGGCCGCCGATTCCGCAGAGCTGCCGCTGTTCCGCTACATCGGTGGGCCGAATGCGCATATTCTGCCCGTCCCGATGATGAACATCCTCAACGGCGGTGCGCACGCCGACACCGCCGTCGATATTCAGGAGTTCATGGTGGCGCCGATCGGCGCCCCCAGCTTCAGTGAGGCGCTGCGCTGGGGTGCCGAGGTGTACCACGCGCTCAAGTCCGTGCTGAAAAAGCAGGGCCTCAGCACCGGCCTGGGTGATGAGGGCGGATTCGCTCCGGATGTGGCCGGCACGAAGGCAGCGCTGGATCTGATCAGCTCGGCCATCGAGTCGGCGGGTTTCAAGCCCGGCGTCGACGTGGCGTTGGCCATCGACGCGGCCGCCAACGAGTTCCACAATGACGCCGACGGATACACCTTCGAGGGCCAGTCCCGGACCGCTGAGCAGATGACAGAGTTCTATGCCGGCCTGCTCGGCTCGTATCCGCTGGTGTCCCTCGAAGACCCGCTGTTCGAAGGCGATTGGGATGGTTGGGCGGCCCTGACGGCGTCGATCGGCGACCGGGTGCAAATCGTCGGCGACGATATCTTCGTCACCAATCCCGAGCGGCTCGAGGACGGCATCGAACGGGGTGTGGCAAATGCGTTGCTGGTCAAGGTGAATCAGATCGGCACGCTGACCGAGACACTCGACGCGGTGGCGCTGGCGCACCACAGCGGATACCGCACCATGATCAGCCACCGCAGCGGCGAGACGGAAGATACCACGATCGCCGACCTGGCGGTGGCCGTCGGCAGCGGCCAGATCAAGACCGGTGCGCCGGCCCGCAGCGAGCGTGTCGCCAAATACAATCAGCTGCTGCGGATCGAGGAGGCGCTCGGCGACGCCGCCCGCTATGCCGGTGATCTGGCCTTCCCGCGATATGCGCTGGACTCGAAATAGGTTGAAATAGGTTGGCCGGCAAGCCCGATCCGAAACGCCGCTCCCCGGCATCACGCCCGGGGAAGGCGGGCGGCTCGGTTCGGGGACGTAAGCCGACGAAGCCGTCGCAGATCGCAACCCACGCCGCCCGCAGCCCCACGCGGACGCTGGCGGAGCATGTCGTCGAGCCCATCAAGCGCTCGATCGCCGAGTCCGTCGAGCAGCGGTCCGATCAGCGGCTGGGTTTCACCGCGCGGCGCGCGGCGGTCCTGGCCGCGGTGGTCTGCGTGCTGACGCTGACCATCGCCGGGCCGGTGCGCACCTACTTCGCGCAGCGCACCGAGATGGAGCAGTTGGCTGCGACCGAGGCAGCGCTGCGCCATCAGATCGCCGACCTCGAGCAGCAGAAGGGCAAGCTCGACGACCCGGCCTATATCGCGGCGCAGGCGCGTGAGCGCCTCGGCTTCGTGAAGCCCGGCGATATCCCGTTTCAGGTCCAGCTCCCGCCGGGGGCGGCGACGGCCGCGCAGCCGGGCGGCGATGCGGCGAAACCGGCGAACAACGACCCCTGGTACACGTCGTTGTGGCATACCATCGCCGACGCCCCGCACCTGCCGCCGGCCGCCACTCCGTCACCCGCGCCCGCACCGCCCGGTGGTTGATGATGCCGACCTCGAAGCGATCGCGCGCCAGCTCGGCCGCGAGCCTCGCGGTGTGCTCGAAATCGCCTACCGTTGTCCTAACGGTGAGCCCGGCGTGGTGAAGACGGCGCCGAAACTTCCTGACGACACGCCTTTTCCGACGCTGTACTACCTGACTCATCCGGTGCTCACGGCGGCCGCGAGCAGGCTGGAGACGACTGGTCTGATGCGCGAGATGACCGAGCGGCTAAGGCACGACGCCGAATTGGCCGCAGCATATCGGCGGGCGCACGAGTCGTATCTGGCCGAGCGTGACGCGATCGAGCCACTGGGGACCCGGGTCTCCGCCGGAGGCATGCCCGAGCGGGTCAAGTGCCTGCACGTGCTGATCGCGCATTCGCTGGCCAAGGGTCCAGGCGTGAACCCGCTGGGCGATGAGGCCATTGCGCTGCTCGCCGGCGAGCCTTCGATGGCCTTGGTCTTGCAGGCCGGGCAATGGTGACTCGGGTCGCCGCTATCGACTGCGGCACCAACTCGATTCGGTTGCTGATCGCCTACTTAGAGGGCGGGCAGCTGCGCGATGTGCATCGCGAGACGCGGATTGTGCGGCTGGGTCAGGGAGTCGACGCGACGGGTGAGTTTGCCCCGGACGCGCTTGCCCGGACCCGGGCAGCGCTGGCCGACTACGCTGCGCTGATGAGTGCCCACGGTGTCGAGCGGGTGCGCATGGTCGCCACGTCGGCCGCCCGCGATGTGGCCAATCGTGATGTCTTCTTTGCGATGACGGCCGAGGTGCTGGGCGCGGTGGTCCCCGGCGCCGTTGCGGAGGTGATTTCCGGCGCGCGGGAGGCAGAACTGTCGTTCCGCGGTGCTGTCGGCGAATTAGACAGTGCCGGTGCGCCTTTCGTCGTGGTCGACCTCGGTGGCGGCTCGACCGAGATCGTGCTCGGCAGTGACAGCGTAGCGGCGAGCTACTCGGCCGACATCGGCTGTGTCCGGCTGACCGAACGCTGTCTGCACTCGGATCCGCCGACACCCGAGGAGGTGGAGGCGGCTCGCCGGGTGGTACGCGAGCGGCTCGAGGTCGCACTGCGCGCGGTGCCGGTTGAAGGAGCTCGGACCTGGGTGGGGCTCGCCGGGACGATGACGACGCTGTCCGCGCTGGCCCACAACATGACGGCGTACGATGCTGCGGCCATTCACCTTTCGCGGGTCGCCGAGACTGATCTGTTGGCCGTCTGTGGCCGTTTGATCGCGATGACGCGATCGGAGCGTGCCGCGCTGGCGCCGATGCATGAGGGTCGGGCCGACGTGATCGGCGGCGGGGCGATCGTGGTCCAGGAGTTGGCTCGCGAGTTGCGCAACCGGGCCGGCATCGATGAGTTGACCGTCAGCGAACACGACATCCTGGACGGTATCGCCCTATCGATCGCTTGTTGAGTCACATCCGCCACACGCGTATCCGCGCCGAGGGATACCCTTTTTGCCCGCCTCACAGCGACAACGTCGATGTCGTACCCGCATGCGATTGTTCGACGATGAACCTGCAAGGAATCGAGATACGGTACGTGCTCGCAATGCACCTATCCGTCCATGGACCAGCAACCATCACCGAACTGATCGAAGCGCTCGGCTGGCATGGCTTCCGCGGTCCGCGGTAGAGCCCATATGTCTGGGAAAGCGGTATCGGATGCGCTGCGTTGGGAGATCGGGCGTGGCCGAGTGCGCCGGCTTGGCAGGGGTCTTTATGGACCCGGGTCCATGCCGCGTGGCACCGAATATCGGATTCATCAGCGCGTGCTGACTTTGCGTGAAACAGCCGATTGTCGCTCGGAGGCGGGCAAAAAGGGTGTCGCCTCCCGGAGAGGCTGATGTGGCAGATGTGACTCAAGCCTCGAAGCGGTAGCCCATGCCCGATTCGGTCAACAGATGTTTGGGATGCGACGGGTCGTCCTCGAGTTTGCGCCGCAACTGCGCCAAATAGACACGCAGGTAATGGGTTTCGGTGGCGTACGCCGGCCCCCACACTTCTTTGAGGAGTTCTTCGCGGCCCACCAACTTGCCGCGGTTGCGGACCAGCACTTCGAGCATGCCCCATTCGGTCGGGGTGAGGTGCACTTCGGCGCCATCCTTGGTGACCTTTTTGGCGGACAGATCGACGGTGAACGCGTCGGTTTCGACAACCGGCTGGTCCGTATCGGACGCCGCGGCATTGCGACGGATCGCGGCGCGCAGCCGGGCCAGGAACTCGTCCATACCAAACGGTTTCGTGACGTAGTCGTCGGCGCCGGCGTCCAGGGCTTCGACCTTGTCCGACGAGTCGGTGCGCGCCGACAACACGATCACGGGTGCGGTCAGCCAGCCACGCAGACCACCCAGCACCTCGATACCCGATATGTCGGGCAGGCCGAGGTCGAGGATTACCACGTCGGGTTTGTGTTCGGCCGCGGCGCGCAACGCCCCCGCACCCGTCGAAGCGGTGACGACCTCGTAGCCCCGGACGGACAGATTGATTCGCAGCGCGCGCACGATTTGCGGTTCGTCGTCGATCACCAGCACGCGGGTCATCGTTCACCGTATCCTTGCGGGGCAGCCAGATCCACCACCACGGTGAGTCCGCCCCCCGGTGTGTCGCCGGCCGCAATGGTGCCGCCCATGGCCTCGACGAAGCCGCGTGCCACCGACATTCCCAGACCCACACCGGTGGTGTTGTCGTGATCACCGAGCCGCTGGAAGGATTCGAAGAGCTGATCCTCGGTGCCGTGCGGGATTCCGGGGCCTTCGTCGATGACATTGATCAGGACGCGATCGCCCACCTGGCCCGCGTTGACCCGGACCAGGCTGTTGGGCGCGTATCGCAGCGCGTTGTCCATCAGGTTGGCCAGGACTCGTTCGAGTAGCCCGGCGTCGGCCATCACCACGGCGTCACCGACGTCGACCTTGACCCGGTCGATGGCCGATCGGTAGAAGCCGGTGGCGCCCTTGCCGATACTGACCAACGCGCGCTGCACCGTTTCCTCCAGATACACCCGGCGTAGCTCCGGGCGAACCACGTCGGCGGCCAGACGCGACGAATCGAGCAGGTTTCCGACCAGTGCGGTGAGCTGGTCGATGGACTCCTCGATGGTGGCCAGCAATTCGGCGGTGTCCTCGGGGGAGAAGGCGACGTCTTCGGCGCGCAGGCTGGACACCGCGACCTTGGCGGCCGCCAGCGGCGTCCGCAGATCGTGGCTGACCGCTGAGAGCAGGGAGCGCCTCAGCTCGTCGGCCTTCACGACCGCCTCGGTCCGGCTGGCTTCTTCGGCCAGTTCGCGCTGCCTGATCAGACCCGCGGCCTGCTTGGCCACCGCGGTGAGCACCCGTCGATCACGCGCGGAGAGCTTCCTGCCGGCCAGCAACATCCAGAACTCGTCATCGCCCACCTCGATCGCCGTGTCGGCGGAATCGACCGTCACGCAAGGGTCTTTGCCCACGCAGGCCACGATGTAGCCTCTGTGCTTCACGCTGGCGCGGTCGTCGTCCTCGGGCTCGCGCAACATGCTGACCGCGCGCTGCGAGTAGGTTTCTCGCACGCGCTCGAGCAGCGTCTCGAGATCAGCGCCGCGCAGCACCGAGCCGGCGAACAGCGTTAACAACTCCGCCTCCTGGGAGGCGCGCCGGGCTTCCCGGGTGCGTTTGGTGGCACCGTCGACGAGGACCGCGACCGCGACGGCGATGAGCAGCAAAACCAGTTCGGTGATAGCACTGTTGGGTTCGGCGATGGTGAAGCCGTGTCGCGGAGCGATCAGATAATAGTTCAGCAGCAACCCGGACAGCACCGCCGAAAGTGCTGCCGGGGCAACGCCTCCCAAGAGGCCGACCAGCAGCACCCCGACGAAGAACAGTGCGCTCTCGCCGCCGGTGTCCAGATACGGGTGCAGCACGGTCACCGTGACGGCGCAGATGACCGACGGGATGATGACGGCCGCCAGCCAGGACGCGACGCGTCGCTCCCGGGGCGCGAGCGACGTTAATCGGAAGCCGCGTTTGGCTTCGTCGTGGGTGACCATGTGCACGTCGATCTTGCCGGACTGCTGAATAATAGCCGGACCGATACCCTCG
Source organism: Mycobacterium sp. (assembly GCF_052144515.1). Lineage (GTDB taxonomy): Bacteria > Actinomycetota > Actinomycetes > Mycobacteriales > Mycobacteriaceae > Mycobacterium. The sequence goes on from NZ_JBKQQD010000193.1 coordinate 27,669, forward strand.
TTGAAGATGCGCGCCCACCGGGACCGGCGGGAGGTGCCGATCACCAGTTGGGTGGCGTTCATCTCGCGGGCGAAATCGAGTAGGGCCGTCGGAGTATCGTCACCGACCACGGTATGCACCGAAGCGTCCAGGCTGCTCGCCAGCTCGCGAACCTTGGTCATCCGGGTCTCGGACAGGCCGGCCAGTCCGTCACCGCGGATGACGTGTACCACCATCAGCTCGGCGCTGGACTTCGACGCGATCCGGGATGCCCGCCGGACCAACGTCTCCGACTCCGGACCGCCGGTGACCGCCACCACGACGCGCTCGCGCGCCTCCCACATATCGGTGATTTTGTTCTCGGCGCGATACTTGGCCAGTGCGGTATCCACCTGGTCGGCCAGCCACAGCAGCGCCAATTCCCTTAGTGCGGTGAGATTTCCGCGGCGAAAGTAGTTGGACAGCGCCGCATCGATCTTTTCTGCGGTGTAGACGTTGCCGTGGGACAGCCTGCGGCGCAGCGCCTCCGGCGTGATGTCGACCAGCTCGATCTGTGCGGCCGCCCGCACGATGGAGTCCGGGATCGTCTCCTTCTGTTCGATGCCGGTGATCTGGGCGACGACGTCGTTGAGGCTTTCCAGGTGCTGGATGTTGACGGTGGAGATCACCGTGATGCCGGCGTCGAGCAGCTCCTCGACGTCCTGCCACCGCTTTTGGTTTTTGCTGCCCGGTGTGTTGGTATGGGCGAGTTCGTCGACGAGGACCACCTGCGGGTGGCGCGCCAGGACGGCCGGCACGTCGAGTTCGGCGAAGCTGCCGCCCCGATAGTCGATGTAGCGGGGCGGGATGACCTCGATGCCCTCAATGAGCTCAGCGGTTTTCCGGCGGCTGTGGGTCTCGACCACCGCGGCCACCAAGTCGGTGCCGCGTTCCACGCGCCGATGTGCCTCGCCGAGCATCGCGTACGTTTTGCCGACACCGGGAGCCGCACCGAGGTAGATGCGCAGCTCCCCGCGTTTTGGGGGGTGGTCGAGGGTGCTCACGTCAACCATCATCCCTCTCATGTGTGCTAGTTCGTGACCGGATAGCTGTCGTCGCGCCTCACGGTTGGAAGCGATAACCCATGCCCGCCTGGGTGAGCAGGTGAGTGGGGTGGGAAGGGTCGTCTTCAAGCTTGCGCCGTAGTTGGCCCAGGTAGACGCGCAGGTAGTTTTTGGCGGCCTCGTGTAAAGGGCCGCGAATCTCGTTGAGCAGCGACTCGCGGTCCACTAGCCTTCCGCGGTTACGTACCAGCACCTCGAGGATGCCCCACTCGGTGGGCGTGAGGTGTACCTCGCATCCGTTTTTGATCACCTTCTTTTCCCAGAGGTCAACGGTGAAGGCGGCGGTTTCGACGACCGGTTCGGCGATTTCGGCCGGTGCGGCGGCGCGCCGGACCGCTGCGCGCAGCCGGGCCAGGAGTTCTTCCATATCAACGGGTTTGGTTAGGTAGTCGTCGGCACCGGCGTCGAGCGCTTCCACCTTGTCAAGGGCTTTGGTGCGGCCCGACATCACCAGCACCGGTGTGGTCATCCAGCTACGCAGGGCCGCAAGCACTTCTAGCCCGGACATATCGGGTAGGCCGATATCGAGGACCACCACGGTGGGGTGCTGCGCGGCGGCGGCGCGCAACCCGGCAGCTCCGGTGCAGGCGGTGACGACCTGATAGCCTCGCGCGGCGAGGTTGATCCGCAGCGTCCGCAGCAGGAGCGGCTCGTCATCGATGACCAAGACCCGTGTCATTGCCGGGTCATTGCCGGGGAATGAGGGATATGTGCGCAGCTGCCGCCTCGGCTAACGGTTGACCGGATAGCTGCGGTCCAACGCGAGGTTGAGCTGCAGCACGTTCACCCGGGCCTCGCCCATGAACCCGAGGTCCCGTCCGTCTTGATTGGCGCGGACCAGGGCGCGCACCTGGTCGGCGCTGACGCCGCGCGCCTTGGCGACCCGCGTGATTTGAAGCTCGGCATAGGCCACGGAGATGTGCGGGTCGAGGCCGCTGCCGCTGGCGGTGACCGCGTCGGCAGGCACGGCGGGGTTGGCGGGTGCGGCGCCGCGGATAGGCACGATCTGCCCGATCGAGTAGTCCTCGCCGTACTTGGCGCACTCGACCCGCACACCCTGGTAGATGGTCAGGAACGGCGTCTGCGTCGTCGGGCACGGCTCGTTGACGCTGACCACCCGGGTGGGGTGGACGACGTTTCCGCGGGCGTCGCGGGGGCCGATCACCGACAGCACCGCGCCCACGCCGCCGCCTGTGCAGAACGGACGTGACCCGTCCACACCCTCCAGTTGGCCCACGGCGGCGCTGCGCGTGCACACCTGTGTCAGCAGGCTCGGCTTGAAGCCGGCGTCCGACGCGGACTTGCCGGCCGCCAGTTGTGACGGATCGGCGGGTGTGTCGATGATGCTTTCCGGCCCGAGGTTGCTCGCGCTGGTCGACAGCGGGTCGTAGCCGTTGCCGGCCGCCGAGGGGCGGCTCTGGAAGTACTGTGGCAGCGGGTTGCCGTCCTTGTCGGTGAACAGCTGCCCGATCAGCCTGCTGCCGACCGGTTTTCCGTTGGCGGTCAGGATCGACCCTTCGGCCTTGTCGTGCAGTCCCGGAATCTGCGCGACCAGCCAGATCAACAGCGGGTAGGCGAGACCGACGATTACGGTCAGCACCAGCAGCGCGCGGAAGGCTGCCCAGTGCATGCGGGCGAAATTGGAGAACTTCATGTCAGGACATCCCGGGGACGAATTGGACGATCAGGTCGATCAGCTTTATCCCGATGAACGGGGCCACGATGCCGCCGAGCCCGTACACATAGAGGTTGCGGCTCAACAGTTTTGATGCACTGCTCGGCGTGTAACGCACGCCGCGCAGCGACAACGGGATCAGCATCACGATGATGATCGCGTTGAAGATCACCGCCGACAGGATCGCCGACTGCGGGCTGTGCAGCCGCATGATGTTGATCATGTCCAGCCCGGGGAACAGTGCGACGAACATTGCCGGAATGATCGCGAAGTACTTCGCGATGTCGTTGGCGATCGAGAAGGTGGTCAGCGCTCCGCGGGTGATCAGCAGCTGCTTGCCGATCTCGACGATCTCGATGAGCTTGGTGGGGTCGGAGTCCAGGTCGACCATGTTGCCGGCCTCTTTGGCGGCCGACGTGCCGGTGTTCATCGCCACGCCCACATCGGCCTGAGCCAGCGCCGGCGCGTCATTGGTGCCGTCGCCGGTCATCGCGACCAGCTTGCCGCCCTCTTGCTCACGCTTGATCAACGCGAGCTTGTCCTCGGGCGTCGCCTCTGCGAGGAAGTCGTCGACACCGGCCTCGTCGGCAATCGCCTTGGCGGTCAAGGGGTTGTCGCCGGTAATCATCACCGTCCGGATGCCCATCTTCCGCATCTCGTCGAACCGCTCACGCATGCCCTGCTTGACGACGTCCTTGAGGTGGATGACTCCCAGCACCGCCGCCTCGCCGTCGCGGCTCTCCCCGACGACAAGGGGGGTGCCGCCGGCGGCCGAGATGCCATCGACGATCACGCCGAGCTGGGGTGGGACGTTGCCGCCGCGGCCGCGTACCCACTCCGCGACCGAGCTGGCCGCGCCCTTGCGCAACAGGTGCCCGTCGAGGTCGACACCCGACATACGGGTGGCGGCCGAGAAGGCCACCCATTGGGCGTGTGCGAGTTCGCCCGGCGTGCGCGCGCGCAGCCCGAAGTGTTGTTTGGCGAACACAACGATCGAGCGTCCTTCCGGCGTTTCGTCGGCGAGGCTGGACAACTGCGCGGCGTCGGCCAGTTGCTCATTGGTGACTCCGTCGAGCGGGATGAATGCCGCGGCCTGCCGGTTGCCCAGGGTGATGGTGCCCGTCTTGTCGAGCAGCAGCGTGTTCACGTCGCCGGCGGCCTCCACCGCACGACCCGACATCGCGAGCACGTTGCGCTGCACGAGCCGGTCCATGCCGGCGATGCCGATGGCCGACAGGAGCGCGCCGATCGTTGTGGGAATCAGGCACACCAGCAGCGAGACCATCACGATCCCGGTGACGCCGCTTGTATTGAGCGCCTGACTATCTGGGACGCCGGGGTTATTCATCTTGGAGTAGATCGCCAGCGGCTGCAGGGTCGCGACGGCGAAGACGAAGATGATCGTCAAGGCGGCCAGCAGGATGTTCAGCGCGATCTCGTTGGGGGTTTTCTGCCGGTTGGCGCCCTCGACGAGCGCGATCATCCGGTCGATGAAGCTTTCTCCGGGCTTCTGGGTGATCTTCACGACGATCTGGTCACTCAGCACGGTGGTGCCGCCGGTGACCGCCGAGCGGACACCGCCGGACTCGCGGATCACCGGTGCCGACTCGCCGGTGATCGCCGATTCGTCCACCGAGGCAATGCCTTCCACCACATCGCCGTCGCCCGGTATTACCTGCCCGGCCTCGACCACCACCACGTCGCCCTGCTGCAGCAGCGGGGCAGCGACTTCTTCCTCAATGGCAGGGGCGCCCGGTTCCCAGTTCTTGAGCCGCCGGGCCACGGTGGAGGTTTTCGCTTTGCGCAGCGTCTCCGCCTGGGCCTTGCCGCGGCCTTCGGCCACCGCCTCCGCGATGTTCGCAAACAGCACGGTCAGCCATAGCCAGACCACGATCAACCACGCGAACCATGATTCGTTGATGATCGCCAACACGGTGCTCCAGACGGCGCCGATTTCGACGATGAACATCACCGGGTTGCGCCACAGCGTGCGCGGGTCGAGTTTGCGCAGCGCGTCGGGCGTCGACTTCAACAGCATCTTCGGATCGAGCAAGCCGCCCTGAACCCGTTTCGTGCTAGCTGGGGTTGCAGGCTGCGTCTGCTCCGCCGGGTCGATGGTGGTCGCGGTCATCAGTGGATTCCTTCAGCGAGAGGCCCAAGCGCCAGCATGGGCAGGAAAGTGAGGGCAACAAGGATCACCGTGACGCCGGCGACCATTCCGACGAACTGTGGCCGATGGGTGGGCAGTGTGCCCACCGATTCCGGCGTGTGACCCTGCTTGGCCAGCGAGCCGGCCAGGGCGAGCACCAGCACCATCGGCAGGAATCGGCCGAAGGCCATGGCGAGCCCGAGGGCGGTGTTGTACCAGTCGGTGTTGACGCTGATTCCGGCGAATGCCGACCCGTTGTTATTGGTCGCGGAGGTGAACGCGTACAAGACCTCCGACAGCCCGTGCGGGCCGCTGTTGAGCATGCCCGCGCGTTCGCCCGGCAGCGCCATCGCGATCGCGGTGCCGATCAGCACGACCACCGGCATGACCAGGAAATAGCTTGCGGCGAGCTTGATTTCGCGGGGGTTGATCTTCTTGCCGAGGTATTCCGGTGTGCGCCCGACCATCAGTCCGGCGACGAAGACGGTAATCACCGCCAGGATCAGCAGGCCGTACAGGCCAGAGCCGGTGCCGCCAGGGGCGACTTCCCCGAGCTGCATGTTGAACAGCGCGATCATCCCGCCGAGGCTGGTGTAGGAGTCGTGGAACGAGTCGACGGCACCGGTGGAGGTGAGCGTCGTCGAGTCGGCGAACACCGCCGAGTTGGCGATGCCGAACCGCTGCTCGACTCCCTCCATTGCCGCGCCGATCGAGGTCGGCACCGTGCCGTGGTGCTGCAACTGGAGCCACAGCATGAACGACACGCTGATCGCATACAGCGTCGCCATGATCGATGCGATCGCATAGCCCTGTTTTGTGCTACCCACCAGGCGCCCGAACGTGCGCGGCAGCGAGAAGCTGATCACCAGCAGCAGGAAGATCTCCAGCCAGTTGGTCCACGTCGTCGGGTTCTCGAACGGGTGCGAGGAGTTCGCGTTGTAGAACCCGCCACCGTTGGTGCCAAACTCCTTGATGACCTCCTGGCTGGCCACCGGGCCGCCGGTGATCGTCTGCTGGGCGCCGCCCAGCGTAGTCACGACCTGATCGTGCAGGTGGAAGTTCTGGATCGCGCCGCCTGCGACCAGCAGGATCGCGCCCACGATCGCAATAGGCAGCAGGATCCGCAGCACCGTGCGCACCAGGTCGACCCAAAAGTTACCCAGATCGCCGGTGCGCGTGCGGGCAAACCCGCGCACCAGCGCGATCGCCACGGCCATGCCGACGGCGGCCGACACGAAGTTCTGCACCGCCAGCCCGGCCATCTGCACGAGATGGCCGTCGGTGGACTCACCGGAGTAGGCCTGCCAGTTGGTGTTGGTAACGAAGCTGACCGCGGTGTTCCACGCCAGACCAGGGGTCATCGCTGTGGCCGGATCATGCAGATGCAACGGTAACTTGTCCTGCACGAGCTGGAACACGAACAGGAAAAGGATGCTGATCGACGAGAACGCCAAGACGCTTCGGGCATAGGCGCCCCAGGTCTGCTCCGAGCGCGCATCAACGCCGATCAGCCGATAGATCACCGACTCGACACGCAAGTCCTTGTCCGATGTGTACACCCGATACATGTAGTCGCCGAACGGCACATGCACCAGCACCAGTGCCGCGACTAGGAAGACGAGGAAGATGATCCCCGCTGTTGTTGTGCTCACTAGAACCTCTCCGGGAACAGCAGGGCGCCCCCGAGGTAGAGCGCAAGGAGTATGGAAAGCACCAAGCCGACGATGTTTTCGTAGTTCATAGCCGCTCGATCAACTTCTGCGTCAGGCCGAGCACGGCGAACACCGCCACCGTCAGCACGATATATACGAACACGCCCATCTTGTCTCCGTTCGGCGCCAGTCACGTGCATACGAAAAAACCTCATCGAGTCAGCCACAGCGCAGCCTCGGAGGCAAGGTCAGCTTGAAATTAGTTGGGGCCGGGTCGGTAGGGCCTTTGGTTGACACTTTCCTAACGGCGTCGCAGTGCACCTTTACGTTTTCTTAACGGGGCGCCGTGACACGCAGTAGCACAGCGCGCACGACAGGGGATGTTATTCGTTGAGGAGTTCGTGCACGGCTCGCAATGCGACGTATCGGCGACCGACGTCGGCGCGATCGGATTCATCGGGAACCGATTCAACGTTCGCGCGCAAGATCATGGCCGCTTGATCCATCAGGACTTGCGCGCGTTGCGGGTCGGTCGTTTGTTCCATGATTGTCGTCAACGCGTCGAGTTGGCGGATCATCACCGCCGGCATCCCCCGGCTGGCTTGGCGAATCTTTTCAAAGGCTCGCTGCACCAGTCCCTCGTAGCTGACCTGATCGGAGATGACGCGGACTACTCCGCGATTGTCGCGATGAACCTGGGTGGGCGTCCATACCGGTGCGATCTTGCACAGGCAGTCGCCGAGCCAGTCGATGCACGTTAGTGCTGTGAAGGTGTCGTTGACGGCCGGGGATAGCGCTCGGATGGCGATTTCGACGAGCTGATCGACGCCGAACGCGACGTCCTGGGTCAGGGTGCGGTGCGGTCCGGTCGCCTGAGCGCGGGCCAGATATTCGGCCACCTGCTCGGCGGCGTCGGGGGGCCACACGCTGGCCAGTTCACGGCCTTCGACGAGGAAGTGCCCGGGGCGATAGGGCAGCCGGATCACCGCGTCCGCCTTGGTGGCAATGCGGATCAGCGTCTGGTGGCGGATGAATTGCAGGTAGCCGCTTTTGGGGGTGCGAATGACGCTGCCGGAGGTTTCGATCTTGGCGAGCAGCTCGTCAAGTGCGGGACCTTGCGCAGGCTTTCGCGTCGCGAACCGCGGCTGGTCGGCGCTCTGCAGCGCAACGGCGTGGGCCAGGTCTTTGGCGATTCCGGCGATCACCTGTGGCAGCTGGATCTGGGTGGCGATGTGGTGAATGAAATAGATCAGCACCGCGAGATCGACTAGCACCAGACCGAAAGCGGTCGTGATCGAGATATGGGGGGGACGAACTCGCCCCGATCGCCGGGTCCGATCGACACCAGCACCACGATGCAATACACAAACGTTGCCACGAACGTTCCCAGCGTCAGCTGGGTGCCACGGTCCCGGATGAAATTGCGCAGCATCCGCGGACCAAACTGCGTCGACGCCAGCGTCAAAGTGACGATCGTGATGGAAAAGACGATGCCGATGACGGTGATCACCGACGCCGCGATCGAGCTCAGGACCTGACGCGCCGCGTCGGCGCTGCCGCTGATCACCCAGGCAGGGGGCCGGAACTGACCGTGGTAAGCACCTTGGTCGAGCCGGAGGGTAAGCGCGAAAAGCCCGAGCGCACCGAGTATCAAGGTGGACGGGACCAACCACAAATTGGTTCGCAGCTCTTCTCGCTGCCACTGTGGCCACGCCACGCCGAGCCGTGGCATCACCTCGGTGCAGCCGCCCGCCGAACGGACAACATCGCGTTCACCACCACGGCGGATATCCAACTGACTAACCGCGATGAGCGCAAGTTGTGCCTGCTGACCGCACCAGGAGATGCGGGCCCCACCCGGGTGGGATCGACGCCGCCCACTGGCGCATGTTCGCCGCCGGGGCGATAAGTTTGCGTAAATGTTGGTGCCTTAAGCGTATGGATGCCGTTTGGGTTGCATCCGGCATCACGAACTCGGCGTACACCTGAGTCCATGCCAAGCACCCAACGTCGCACTGTTCAACGGGGTGTAACCGAACTGACCCCGGAGGGATCGCCGGCACCGGGTCTGTGGTCTCGGCTGCTCGACGGCGCCCATCCGTGGGGATCGTTTGATGCCACAGTCGGCCGCTACGGTGTTCGGCGCTGTCGGTTGATCATCTACCCGGCTGGAAACACCACTGCCGAGCGGCGGCTGGCGCGTCTATGGCGGGGGTGGCCGGTGGGTGGCGCCGTGCTCGGACTCATCGCGGTCATGCTGCTCGGCAACGTGGTGTCCTCACCCGATGCGGTGTTGGCAGTCGCCCTGGTTGCCTACGTGAGTGTCGGCGCGCTCTTCTTCGTGCTGGGCGGGCCTGCCCGCATGCGCGTGAGGTCCATGTCGGTCGTTCTCATGGCTGAAACCGCCGACGCGCACGAGCTATCCAGGTACACCGAATGGCAAACCCTCGTCCATATGCTGATCCGCGCCGACAACCTATTGACAACAGATGCGATTTCGCCAGTCGAGCACGAGGCCACCTGGCGGGAAGCTTACGACCGTCTCGAAGGGAGCACCCATGTCTAACGCGGTGTCACAGATTCCCCTAGCCGTCGCCGCGGCATCAACCTTGATGACCGTCTGGTACTTGGGCCGGAAGGGACAAGGGCGATCCCGCTCAGAATCTTGGCCTGGTCGCCGACCACCGCATGGCACGGGGTTGAAACGAAGGTAATACAGCAGACTCCACGCCACCGTCTGCCGCACCCGCGGTAAGGCCACGGCCTTTCATCGGCCTTTCATCGGCGAAGACTGGGTGGAATCCAGTTGATCCCAGCGCGATAGCTTTCGGCGCCGATCCGTTCGCGAACCGCTTACCTCAGCAGTGCGTCGGCAGCCGGGCCAATCGCCAGCGCGGGCAGATACTCCAGCCCGACGACGATCAGGGTCGCAAAGGCGATGAGGAAAACGAACGTAGGACTGTGCGTGCGCAAGGTTCCGGCGGTGATGACACCGGCCCGTTGGGCCGCGAATGTCCCGGCGATCGCGAGCACGGCGATGATCGGCAGGAACCGGCCTGCCACCATCGCGAGTGCGAGTGCGATGTTGTACCACGTGGTGTTGCCGGAAAAACCGGCGAAGGCGCTGCCGTTGTTGGCCGCGGCACTGGTGAACGCGTACAGCACCTCGGAGAGCCCGTGGGGGCCGGCGTTGAGCATGGCGGCGCGTTCACCAGGCAGCGCCATGGCCACGGCGGTTCCAATGAGAACCGCCGCGGGGAGGGTCAATATGTAGAGGCTGATGAGCTTCATGTGGCGGGAATGGAGCCGCTGCTTGAGGTATTCCGGTGTTCGTCCGATCATCAGGCCGCCGAGGAAGGCCGCGAGCAGGGTCATCATCACCAGACCGTAGAGCCCGCTGCCCGGACCGCCTGGCGCCACTTCGCCAAGCATCATGTTCAGCATCAGCACCGCTCCGGCGGCGCTGGCGTAGCTGTCATACGAGGAGTTTGCGGCGCCGTCGGCGCTAGCGGTCGCGGCCTGACCGAACATGACGCTGCCGGGGACGCCAAAGCGGGTCTCGGTGCCTTCGGTCGCGGCTCCGACGGCGTGGATCACGGTGCCGTTTGGCACGAGATCCGCCGCGGTGATCGCCGCGGTGCCAATCACGAACAGGATTGCGGCTGCCGCAAATAGCGCCCAACCCTGTTTCTTGTCGCGGACCATCACCCCGAAGGTTCTGATGAATGCGACCGGAATCAACAGCATCGCAACGATTTCTACAACGTTGGTGACCGGTGTCGGGTTCTCGAAAGGATGGGCGCTGTTGACGTTGAAGGCGCCACCGCCGTCACCGGACATCAGCTTGATTGATTCCCACGTGGCCACGGGGCCGCCAACAATGGTCTGACCTTCGCCCGCAAGGGTCGTGATGTGCTGTGCGCCATGCAAATTGTTGACCACCCCGAGCGCGAGCAAGATCAGCGTGACGATGATCGACAGCGGAACAAGAATGCGTACCACCATTCGCACTAGGTCGACCCAGAAGTTGCCGATTTGCTCGCTCTCGTACTGCGCAAGTCCTCGGATCAATGCCGCAGCGACACACATTCCGACCGCGCAGCTGGCGAACGCCTGAACGCCCAGTCCGGCCAGCAACCCGACGTGTCCGAGTGTGGTTTCGCCGGGGTAGTTCTGCCAACTGGTGTTGGTGACGAACGAGATTGCGGTGTTGAACGCGAGCGCAGGCGTCATACCCTTGTGCCCCCATGGCTCTGGCAGTCGCGTCTGCACTAGTAACAGCCCGTAGAGGAACAGCACGCTGATTGCGGAGAACGCCAACACCGATGTGCTGTATTTCATCCACCGCTGCCGGTCGTCGGGTTGAGCCCCGATCAGCCGGTAGAGCACCCTTTCCAGACGCCAATGCCGCGTATCGGCATAGACGCTGGCCATGTAATCGCCCAGCGGCACGTGCAGGATCACGACCAAAGCGGCAACGGCGGCGACCTGCAGCCAGGCCGCCGTTGCCCACAGAGATGGATTGTCGATGGGAATGCTCCTTAGTCCAGACCCAACCTCTCCGAGGAGAACCTACGTCGCATGTGGTCCAGACATGCGGGCCGGTACGCAATCCCTACGTCAGATCCTTCTACAATTGACGCAATATTGATCGACGTTCCGCCCACGTGGTCGTGGCGGGAAGTTTCGGTTCTCACAGGGCGACAGCTAAGCAGTTGTTCGAGACGTTAGTACGGCCATGACGATGCACGTCGCGGCGTCAAAAAAACGTTAAGGAATTCGCCTGTCGCGTCAAGAACTCGTAGCGTGCATTGCCTGCATCGATCGCGGGGTGCTGCAATGCGTCCCATGACCCACACCACCGTTGTTGCTCTGCCAGTGCCATCGGTGCTAGCGCTTTACGGTGTGGGCTGGGCGGACGAACCGCCGTCGCGCAGTCGAATCAGCCTCTGAGCCGGGCTGTTTAGCCGCTCGACGGTTCAGACCCTTCTCGATTCGCGTTATTCCTATCCGATTTCGATTGCATTCGCTGCCACGTCGTATCGATGTCTGCAGTCGTACCTCCAGTTGTGAAAGTTATTATGTCCGAACTCGTTTCCACCTCTCCTACAGTTCTCGTCACCGGCGCCACCGACGGCATCGGTTATGAAACGGCCCGTCGGTTTGTCGATGAGGGCGCGACCGTGTATCTGCACGCCCCGGACCAAGACAGCGGTGAAAAGGCGATGGCCCGCCTGGTGAACGGCGGCGCGGAACCGCTGCGCCTGCACCTGGTCGTCGCCGACTTCACCCGCCTGGATGAGGTCGCCGGACTCGCCGACACGCTCGCCGCGACCTTGCCGGCGCTGGATGTGCTGGTCAACAACGCGGCGATCGCCGCACCCGAGCGACGCACCTACACGCACGATGGCCCGGAGCTGGCATTCCAGGTGAACTACCTCGCGCCGTACTTGCTGACCACGAAACTGGTCCCGCGGCTCGCCAGCGCCGGGGGACGAGTCATCAACGTGTCGTCGGTGATGCACCGCGGCGGAAACATCAACTGGAACAACCTGGCTGGTGACCAGTACTGGCCGCTGGCGGCTTACGCACAGTCCAAGCTCGCCCTGACGATGTACACCAGGTCCCTGGCTGAGGCCGGCGGCGTTTCGTTCACCGCGCTCAGCGTTCATCCCGGTGTGTTCGGAACCCGGCTGCTGCCCATCTACGACCGCGTCGGCCGACCGGCCGAGGAGGCCGCACCTATCCTGAGCACGCTCGCGTCGCCGACATATCCCGTAGTGGACGGTGGCTACTACGACGGCCTGAGGCTCGCCACGGCCGCGGCGCTCGTCGAGAACCCGCGCGCCCGAAACCGGCTGGCGAAACTCAGCGCTCACCTCGTCGAGTCAGCGCTTGCGCTGACCAAGACCCGATAAAGATAGGACGCGACGGGATGTCCAAACGAGCCGACAAGAAGCGGGCTCGCCGGAAGAAAAGCGCCAACCATGGAAAGCGGCCATCCTCCGGAAGTCGCCGAACATAATGGGTGCCGGCCTCCCGGGCTGCGCGCTATCCTTGATCGGATTTCTCGATCATCGGGATCCGCACCCGAAACACCGTTCTGCCGTCGCCGGACTCGGCGCTGACCGAGCCGTGATGTGCCTTGACGATCGAACTGACGATCGCCAAGCCCAATCCATTGCCCGACCCATTGCTTCGGGATTTGTCCGCGCGGACGAACCGCTCGAAGAGCAGGGGCAGAATGTCCGCGTCGATGTCGGGGCCATCGTCATCGACCGTCAGTTCCGCGTAGGGCGCGTCGGGGCCGCTGCGGTGCCGGGCGATTCCCGTCGTTACCGTGACGCCGGGCGGTGTGTGCACCCGCGCGTTGCTGAGCAGATTGCTGACGAGTTGGTGCAGCCGGGCATGATCCCCACGCACCCACACCGGCTCGTCGGGCAGGTCTTTGATCCAGTGGTGGGTCGGGGCCGCGACGGCCGCATCGTTTACCGCGTTGATGACGACATCGGCGAGGTCGACGTCTTCGGTCTGCAGATCTTCGCCCTCGCCCAGCCGGGAGAGCAGCAGCAGCTCGTCGACTAGTGAGGTCATACGGCGCGCTTCGGACTCGATGCGGGCCAGTGCGTACTCGGTGGTCGGCGGCAGCGCCGAACTGTCTTGGCGAGTGAGTTCGGCATAACCCTGGATCGCGGCCAGCGGGGTGCGCAGCTCGTGGCTGGCGTCGGCGATGAATTGGCGCATGCGCAGGTCGGAATCGGCGCGATGGGCCAGCGCGCTATCCACGTTGTCCAGCAACCGATTCAACGTGTTTCCGACGATCCCGACCTCGTTATCCGGGTCGGTGTCCTGCGGGGCCACTCGTGCGCTGATCCGGTGGTCGTCACCGGTGAGCGGCATCGCGGCGACCTCAGCGGCGGTCGCGGCGAGCCGGCGCAGTGGCCGAAGGGTGTAGCCGACCACCCACACCGTCAGGGCCGCGGTGACCAGCAGCGCGCTCGCCACCAGCGCCGTGGTGGTGATGTTCTTGCGCGCGATGATCCGGTTGGCGAGGTTCAGCGATACCCCGACGACCAGGGTGTCGGGCCCCTCGAAGCCGCAGTCCATCCGGTAGGAGCCCAGGCTGCCCAGTTTTTCGGTGCGCGGCGGGGCGTCGGGCCATGACCGCGCTTCGATGGCGCGCACCACGTCGGGCGGGGCGGGTCGCGGTTCGTCTTCGGAGAACACCGCCGATCCGACCACAACACCGTTGTGGAGCACTGCGATCAAGTTTCCCGGCGTTTGTCCGGTGAACTCCAGCAGCGCCTGGGCCACCGGCGGAGTGCCGGCATGCGCTGACGTATGTTCGCCGTTGCGGTATCGGTCGTACGAGTGGGTGAACGCGTGCAGGGATTTGGCGACCTCTGCGTCGTTCATCGCGGTGACATAGCCGCGCAGGCTCAGTACGGAGACGACACCGACGGCCGTCAGCACCACGCTGACGACAACCAGCACGCCTAACAGCAACTGGTGGCGTAATGAACGGGGTAGCCACCAGGGAATGTTCCTGGACTGGGTATGTTGCTCGCGGCTCATTCCGGTGGCCGCAGCATATACCCAACGCCGCGGACCGTATGGATCATCGGCTCCCTGCCGGAGTCGATCTTCTTCCTCAGATACGAGATGTATAGGTCGACGATGCTCGTGCGCCCGGCGAAGTCGTAATTCCAGACCCGGTCGAGGATCTCGGTGCGGCTCAGGGCCCGGCGCGGATTGCGCATGAGGAAGCGAAGCAGCTCGAACTCGGTCGAGGACAGCGAAATCGGCTCACCGTTGCGGGTGACTTCGCGGCTGGCGCTGTCGACTTTGAGATCGCCGACGCTGAGCGCCTCGGCGGCAGGCGGGGTGAGTTGGGTGGAGCGCCGCAGCAACCCGCGGAGTCGCGCGACCAGCTCCTCCAGGCTGAACGGCTTGGTCATGTAGTCGTCGGCGCCGGCGGTCAGGCCGGTGACCCGGTCCATCACCGAATCGCGCGCGGTGAGGAACAGCGTGGGGGTGTAGGTGTCGGACTCGCGGACGCGCTCCAGGATTCGCAGCCCGTCCACGTCGGGAAGCATGATGTCGAGGACCAGGACGTCCGGGTTGACCTTTTCGAACTTGGCGATCGCCTCGCGCCCGTTGTTGGCGACTTCGACGGCCCAACCCTCATAGTGCAGCGCCATCTTCACCAGGTTGGTCAATGCCGGCTCGTCGTCAACCAGCAAAACCCGGATCGGAGAACCGTCGGCGCGATAAATCCGGGGCAGCTGCCCAAGAATGGCTTGGCGCGGCCGCTGGCTACCGGCGTATCCCGTCATTGCGGTCATGTTCCCGATTCTTTCAACCGCACATGAGCATGTCACAGAGTTCATATGAATCTCAAATCTGGCCGCCGATCGCGGCCGCGCTCCGCAGCCTGGACATATATGCGTTTTATATGTGTTTCCTCTGCCAGGTTGAGATCTGTGGCATTCCCAAAAATACTGGAAGACAGTGAATTTGATCCCAGGCAACCGATCAGTTCCGAGACCTGCTTATTCTAATCGACAGTGTAAGAACGGATTTCATTGAGCGCCAGAGGCCGCAGTTCAGCGGTCGCCGTCGCGGCCCAGAAACGATGCAGGACGGTTGCGGGCGAGGATTTCCCGCCCCCCGTTAACGCGACGTTACGTGATGTTACGAATTACCGGGAAAGTCAATGGTTTTCGTAACACGACCTGTGTGCGCACAACCACGGATGTCAGCGGCGGCGGATGGCGGGCCGGATGACGCGTGGCGACACCGCGTTCCTGTCGGCTCCGCGGGCGCCGCCCGAGATGTAAGAGTTCCATCTCCCTCCGCAGGTCGACGGTCACAGCCGTCTATGAGGTTTCGGTGAGTTCCGCGTCACGGTTTTCCGCACCCGGGGACCCGCGGTCCGCGGAGCCGCACGCAACCGCCCACGGTTTCGATCTCTGTGTTGACCCGCGGCGGCCCATGCCGTTGATGCGACGCCGATGTCACGGGGCCAGCAAACTCACCATCAGATAAGGACGCACGATGGATTTTGGAGCATTGCCGCCAGAGGTCAACTCCGGCCGGATGTATGTGGGTCCAGGGCCCGCCACCCTGCTGACCGCCTCCGCGGGATGGGATTCGCTGGCCGCCGAACTGCTCAGTGCCGCCGGCGGCTATCAGGCAGTGATCACGGGCCTGACCGACGAATCCTGGACCGGTCCTTCGTCGGTGTCGATGGTGGCCGCGGTAACGCCATACCTGCAGTGGATGAGGACCGCGGCCGCCAAGTGTGAGGAGGCCGCCACCCGGGCCACCGACGCCGCGGCCGCCTACGAAACGGCCTTTGCGATGACGGTGCCGCCGCCCGCGATCGTGGCCAACCGCGTTCGGCTGGCAACGCTGATCGCGACCAACTTTCTGGGGCAGAACACGCCGGTGATCGCGGCTACCGAGGCGGAGTACAGCGAGATGTGGGCTCAGGATGCCTCGGCGATGTACAACTATGCCGCCAGTGCGGCCAGCGCCTCGGCCTTCAAGGTATTTACCTCGCCGCCGCAAACGACGAATCCGAGCGGGCTTGTCGCGCAGGCCGGTGCCATCGCCCGGGCGGCCGGCGCCGAGGCGGCCAGCAAGGTGCAGACGACGACGGCGCAGTTGATTTGCTCAATGCCCCAGGCCCTGCAGAGTCTGGCAACCCCCGGCGCGGCGTCACCGGGTTCGTCAGGGGTCTCCGCCCCGATCAGTGCCCTGTCGAGTCTGACCGGCACGTCCGGCAAAACCGCGACCAAGAGCGCCAGCGCTGGGCTGGGGACCTTACCCGGCCTGGTGACCAACCTTGCGTCGGCGCAGGGCGGGAATTCGGCCGGCCTGACCGACACGCTCGGCCTGGGCTCCCATGTGATCGGCCTGGGCTCTGATGGAACGGGCTTCGGTGCCGACGCCGGTGGCCTCGGTTTCGACGCGTACGGCCTGTCGCTGGACTTCCAGGGCGCGGATTCGATTTTGGGCGCCCAGGGGGCCCCGGGCTTGGGAGACACAGCGGCCGGGCTGGGTCAAGCGGCCTCGCTTTGTACGTTATCGGTGCCGCCGAGCTGGGCCGACGCGCTGTCGGTGGCTACACCGGCGCCCGTACTCGACGCCAACGTCATGCCGGGTGGGTGGGGCGCGATGCCGTCGGCCGGAACCGGCACTGTCTCCAAGCTGCCGTTGGGGGCCATGGTCGGGCGCGAGCCCGGGGGTGCAGTTCAGCGGATCGGGTTTCGCCCCTCGCTGATTCCGCATTCGCCCGTCGCCGGGTAACCGGCGCTTGATTGTCGCGCTAACCGAGGTAAACGAGCGATGCTTCAGTGTGTGCCATCACAGGCGTGGGGCTCGGGGCGGGGCAGATTGAGTGTGGGGTTCTGATCGAAAAAGCCATGCGGCTGCAGGGTGAAGCCGACGTGCTGGCGGGGCATTACCGGCCAATCCTCAAGCCGCACAACGTGATGCACACCGAAGGTGTACCAGACGACGATGTCCTCATCGACGATGTTGCGGTTTCTCGAAATCCACCGAGGCAGACCGTCGCCGCCCCGGGACTGGTTGGGATCCCCGGCGGGATGGCGTTCGTTCTCATCGTAGGCGGTGACCCAGAAGTTGCTCGTCGCGAAACCGGCTCGTTTGGCCACCCACGAGTCGGGCTTGGCGCACAAGGTAATCGCGTCGCTGGGGTGCAGCCGGTAGGCGACCGGCTCGTCGACCAGGTTGCGGCTGTGGCGGTTGGCGATCTTCCAGAAGCGGTACTTACTAGCGTCGGCCCGGCGCACCGCGTCTTGCTCGCGTTCCAGGAGCCGATCGACGGTGTAAAAGCAGCTGCGCGTTGGGTTGTCCTCGGGGATCAGCGTGTCGACCTCGTAGACGGCGTTTTCCGGACCGTCTAGCTCGAAGTCCAGCCGTACATTGAAGAGGTGCTGGTGGATCGGCGCATACAACCCGTCGTTGTTCAGCGTCTGCCCGTAAAGCGACTTCGTGCCGGGGACCTGGCCGGCGGTGGACAAAATGCCAGTGGCCTTGACCAGGAACTCGATGGTGCCGTCAAGATAAAGGTGCCAGTAGAAGCCGTACTCGTAGTTGGCCACCGTCGCGATGAACGAAATGATCAGCTTGCGTGATCGGCGTACCTCAGTGGTATCCCGACGGAAGTCGTAGTGCTTCCACATGATTGAGTCGTCTTCTTCGTGCATGCAGACCGCGTTCTTGATGGTCCGCGGATTGCCGTGGCTGTCACTGACCACCGCATCGAAATAGCGGATCTCGCCCAGGCAGTCGCAGCCCAGGGCCAGCGAGTTGGCCAGCACGCCAATGTTGTACTCACCAGCGTCGAACGCGTTCTTCTTGTACTGCACGGGAGAGGGATCGCCATAGGGCACCACCATCTCGGCCAGCGACGCACGGTTGAGCACCGATCGGCTACGGCCCTTGTCGCGGAAAGCGAGCTGGTGCAGCACCAGTCCCTCGCGAGGGGTGAAGCCCACGCGGAAGCTCCAGTCGGCCCACGTAACGTGGTGGCCCTCTACATGGAACGAGCGTCCCTGCGGTGACAGGATTTCCAGCGGCTTGATGTCGCTGCGCGCTGGCCCGACATGTTTGGGCAGGTAGTTCCCGGTTTGGTGAGGCACAGGCACGAATCCGTTGTCCTCGACTTCAGCGACTGCACCCCGGTTGAGGTCGTAGATGAGAACAAGGCCCTCGGCGGGATGGGCATAGGGGTTGTCGTCGGCGTCGTTGCGCACGTACACCAGTGCCCTTATCAGCCGACGACCTTGATCGTCTCCGCCGTAGTAGCCCGCCGACCACGGTTCGATGCAGACCAGGTCGAGATCGGTCATGCCACGCCCGGCGAGCGCTTCCACCACGCGGCGATCGCGCTTACAGTTGACCTCGCATTCGTCGAATTCGTCGAGCATGATCGGCGGCTGTGAGCCCGGCGGCAGCTGTTGCCAGGCCACCACCGTGTCGCCTACCAGGTCCACCGTGGCCGCGTAGCTGTGGCCTGTCGCGCGGTCGATCAACACCGCACTCGCGTGGCGGCCCACCGACGCCGGCGCCTCCCGCAACTCTCTTTTCGGCGGCTCTTTCAGCGTGACTTGCACGAAGCGGAAACTCTCGGCGTGCGCCTCGTTGCGTTTCAGCGTCGCGACCGCGCCCACGATTTCCTCGGCGGTCAGTGGATCCAGCGGATGGGTGGCGCCGGAATAGGTTCGCTGTTGTTCTTCGAGGGACATGGCGGGTCGCGCTCCTTGACCGGATTTGGTTCCAACGGCGGATCGAGGCGGATGGAATTGTAGGCGGCGACACGACGGCGAGGCGTCCGAACGGTCGTTCGGGGCCGAGCCCCTTGGTGCCGCTAACCGTTCAACATTGAGCTCCACGAGGTGCAGAGTCAACTGCGGACTACTGAGGACGACCGGGCAGCGGTGCGGACAGTTCAGCGAATTGGGTTCCGCGCCTCGCTGATTCCGCGTTCGCCGGTAGCCGGGCAGCGCGGCCAGAAAAGGCCCGGATAAGACATGGGCCTGCTGCCACACAACAACGGGGCCGCACACCGGTTTGGTGTGCGGCCCCGCTGTTGTGTGGTCTTAGGCCCAGCTGGACCCGACGGCGCTGTCAGTGCTGGCCATGTTGCTGCCGGCCGACTGCACCTTCGAGCCGTGCTGGTTGGCCTGCTCGTAGATCACCTGGAAGTTGCGACCCAACTGGGTGATGAACTCCTGGCAAGCCACCGAACCGGCGCCACCCCAGAAGTCACCGGCAGCCAGCACATCGCGGACGATGGCCTGGTGCTCGGACTCCAACGAAGCAGCCTGCGCGCGGATGAG